>VXPF01000078.1 GCA_009839725.1 Dehalococcoidia bacterium
ACCTCGGGGGAGGGCGGGGGGTCATCCCGGTCGGTCTCCTCGCCCTGCATGATGTCGCGGTAGCACGCCTCCAGGAACTCATCGAGCGGGGCCACGAGGTCGAGGTTGAGGAAGGCGCCACCGGGTGAGAGCAACTCCCGGATCCGCCCGTAGAGGCGCTTGAGCGCCGCTTCGGGCAGGTGGTGGATGGCGGCTGATGAGATGACGGCATCGAAGGGGCCTTCGAGGTCGTCGGGGAGGGCGCCCTCGCCGAAGTCCCAGGCGACGTAGCGGTAGCGGCCGTCGAAGCGGGCGAGGCGCTCGGCGCCGACCCGCATCATCTCCTCGGAGCCATCGACGAGGACCGCGGAGGCGTTCGGGAAGGCGTTGAGGAAGACCGTCGCCTCCGCGCCGTAGCCGGCGCCAAGGTCGAGGATGCGGAGCGGAGCGGCCGCATCGCGGCCGAGGAGCTGGGTCATCAGCTCGAACTGGGGGGCGCGCTCCTGGGCCCGCGCGTCCATGCGCGCGACGAAGTCGCGGACGCGGGCGGGCTCGCGCCAGTGCTGGCCCGTGTCGCCATGGCCGTGCGAGTGCTGGTGGGTCGCCGGTTCGGTCAAGGCGTTCCCTACGCGCCGCGGAGCCGCGGGTCGAGGACGTCGCGGAGGGCGTCGCCGAAGATGTTGAAGGCGAGGACGGTGAGCGTGAGGGCACCGCCCCCCATAGCGACAAGGATGGGCTCGGAACCGAAGAACTGGCGACCGTTGTTCACCATCGCGCCCCAGCTCGGGCCGGGAGGCGCGAGGCCGAGGAAGGCCAGCGTCGCCTCGGCGAGGATGGCGCCGCCGATGGTGGTGGAGAAGATGATGATGATGGGCGCGAACACGTTCGGGAAGACGTGCCGGAAGATGATGCGCGGCGGCTGGGCCCCGACGACACGCGCGGCCTCGACGTACACGTCGTTACGGACCGCGAGGGTGGCCGATCGCACGACACGCGAGACGCCGAAGATGTTAAGGAAGGATAAGGCGATGATCGTCCTTGGGAGCGATGCCTCGCCCGTCTGCAGCAACAGGAGCAGGAAGAGCAGGGGCGGGAAGGCGATGAAGGCATCGACGAGGCGTTGACTTATGAGGTCGATGAATCCTCCGAAGTAGCCCGATCCGATGCCGAGGATAGCGCCGAAGATGGTGGCGATAGCGGCAGCGCCGAAGCCGAGGAGCATCGAGCGACGGGCCCCATGGAGCACGCGCGTGAAGAGGTCGCGGTTGAGGTGGTCGGTCCCCAGGAGATGATCCCAGGATGGGTTCGCGAGCGTCAGGAAGATGAAGGGATTGAGGGCATCCTCGTCCGTGGAGTTGATGTCGTAGTTGGGGTTCTCAATGCGGAACGTCTCGTCCTTGTCGTAGGGGGCAATCCAGGGGCCGATGATGCCGAGGACGAGGATGATGGCTGCGATGACGAAGGCAATGCCGCCCACCGTCTTCTGTGCAAAGAATCGACCCATTGCCTTCAGCGCGCGGACGGGTGGCGAGGGGTCCTGGGGACGGGTGAATCCTTCGAAGGTGGCTTCGGAGCGGGCGGCAACATCGCTCATGACTCAGCTCCCGAAACGGTGACGCGTGGATCGATGAGGAAGTAGCTCAGGTCAACAGCCAGATTCACGAACACGACAGCGCCCACGAGCAGCAGCGTAAACGTCTGGGTGACAGGGATGTCGCGGAAGCGGATAGCAGCCAGAATCTCATTGCCCATCCCGGGTATCGCGAACATGGACTCGAGGACGACGTTTCCGGCCACGAGAGCGGCCACGAGGAAGCCAAAGATGGTGACGACGGGAATGAGGGCGTTGCGGAGCACATGGCGGGCGATGACGACGGAGCCCGCGAGCCCCTTCGCGCGAGCGGTTCGAACGTAGTCCTGACGCAGGACCTCCAGCATGCCGGAACGCAGGAAGCGCATGAGGATCGCCCCCACCGCGAGCCCCCCGGCAAGGGCTGGCACGATGAACAGCTGGAAGCTCTCCCAGGGTGAGTCCCACAGCAGTTGCTGAGAGGTCACACCAATGTTGAGGATGTCGTACTTGACGGCGTAGGCGCCGGCAATCGCGGCGGTGAGGAAGGCAGGCGCCGCCAGGAACAAGATGGCAAAGACGCGCAAGGCCGCATCAAGGAAGCCATCGGGACGGACAGCGGATAACACACCCACGGGTAAGGCGAGCAGAACGGCGATGATCAGCGACATCACGCCAAGCTGCAGGGTGTAAGGGAGTGCATCGCCGGCGACGGTGAATGCGGGCTGGGCCTTCCTGAACGACATCTCCGACTTGCCCTGCAGGATGTTCCACCAGAAGCGGCCGTACTGCTCGGGGAGGGACTTGTCGGTTCCGAGGCGGGCTCGGATTTGCCGCAGCTGGTCAGCCCGCGCCTCTTCCGTCCGGGCTCCCGTTGCCAGGATCTGGTTCGCGAGCTGCTGCTCGGCATAGTCGCCGGGGAGCACGCGCAGGACGAAGAAGACGAAGGTCAGGACGATCCAGATCGTGACCAGGGCCAGGAAGAAACGCCGGATGACGTACTCGGTCATTGAGGGAAGTCCTCGCTCCGAGATACTCCAGCGCCTCCCGCGCAGGGTTGCGAGGGAGGCGCTGGGGAGGTGTTCGCCGGATCAGGCGGGGCGCTGTTTCCCCTGGAAGGTGGGATCGTCCTGATCGATCCAGAGTTCCTGGCTGATCGTCGTCCCGTAGGTGATGAAGAAGGGGCCGGCACGGTGCAGGTACGGCCACTTCACCCAGCTGGTGAGGCCACACACCATCTGGAGGTGGCCGGACCCCGCGTCCGTGAGGGCGAAGCGCTGGGCATCCTTGATGATCTCCTGAGCTCGCTCGTTGTCGAACTCGGTGAACATGTCGTTGATGAACCCCTCCATGGTTGGAGTGGTGTACTTCCAGAAGTTGATGGTGCCGCGACCACCGTCGTCCGGGTGGGCCGAGTAGACCTGCGCGAAGCGGGTGCGGGGATCGGGGCTGTTCCACTGGTCCCAGCCACCGAGGTAGCCAACCGAGGCCTGGCCGGAGTTGTTGTACTCCAGGAGCGAGGTGACCGGGATGGCCTGCGCGTTCCACTTCTCCGTGCCGAGGTTGGTATTCAGCATGGCGGGGAACCACTCCAGGAGCGGGACGTACTGCGGGAAGTCCACGGTGGTGACGCGGAAGTCGAGGTCGTCGTGGCTCTCGGCGTCGGCCTGCTCCCAGAGGGCGCGGGCATCCGCGAGGTCCTGGTCCTTGGGCTGGCGATAGCCCGGCGCCTCGGAGAGCTCCTCCTGCGAAAGCGCCCAGGCGGTGAACGGCCAGTTGACGGCCGGGTTCGGCCTGCCGAGGCCCTGGAAGTGCTGCTGGGCCACGAGCGCGCGGTCGGTGGCGAGGAACATCGCCGTGCGGATGCGCTCGTCGGAGAGGGCGCGGTTGGTGGTGTAGTTGTAGGCGAACTCGAGGTTGTTGTTCGGATCGCCGATGCGGAACGCCTCAACGTCGGGGTTGTTGGCGGCGATCTCCTCCATCACCGCCTTGTCGCGGGAGGCGAGCTCGTCGATCTGCTTCTGCTCGAAGGCGAGGCGCTGCGGGTTGATGTCGCCGCCGAGGTTCACGAAGAAGGCTTCATCCACCATGCCGGGAATGGTCCCGTCCTTGCGGAAGAAGTAGTCATCGTTGCGAACCGCGTGGGCGCGATCCTGCAGCTCGAACTCGTCGAAGATGAAGGGGCCGGTGCCGAGCACATTGTCGGCGCTAAAGACACCGAACTCGTTCTCATCCTCAAGCTTCTCGCCGATCTCGGGATAGAGGATCGAGTTGAACTCGTCCGTCATGTCGCCGAGCCAGGTCACCTGGGGAGAGCTCATCGTGATGGTGAAGTTGGTCTCGTCGGTGTAATCGGTGTTCTCGATGTTCTTGTAGATGAGGGGGTGCCGGAAGAACGTCGTGTCTTCGGTGCCGTCGGCACGGGTGCTGCTGCGCTGGCGCTCGATGTTCCAGCGGACATCATCCATCGTCATCGCCCGACCATTGGCAGGCGCCTTGTTGTGGTAGTTCACGTCGTCCCGGATCGTGAAGATGTAGGTCAACTCGTCCGGCTGCTCGGGCAGGCCGCGCGCGATCTCGCCGGAGATCACGAAGTTGTCCATGTCCGTGAACTTCAGGAGGTTGTTGTAAGCCTGGCCCGACACGTAGACGTTGCTGCGGTAAAGCTCGCGGTGGAGGTCGAGCGTCGTGCCGCTGATGCCGGTGTACTGGCTGAAGAAGCTCCCATCGACAGGCCCCGCCATCGGCGGTTCGGTGGGCTCCGGAGTGGCAACCGGGGTCGCCTCAGCGGTCGGTTCTGGCTCGACGGGCTCGTCGTCGTCATCGTCATCGTCGCCGCAGCCCACGGCTACGAGCGCGCCGGCGCCAACTGCGCCTGCCGCCGATGCCTTCAGGACGGACCTCCGGCTCAGACGCCTTCGGGCCCAATAGTTCTCACGCATGTGCATCCCTCCGTCGCAATAGCGCCGTGCGATTCGGGGGAGCATACGAGTTGCGCGATCAGGATTCAATGAGGAGACACCTGGAACGGGGCATTACACGGCGCTATGCCCGGCGTTCCGTTCCGTCTTTTCCTGCACGCCGGGGAACTGGCCACCGGAGTCCGCGCAGCCTACGCTTGAGGATGAAAGCGGGAGGCAGGATCGATGCGCGAAGAGCCCAGCGAGAAGTCGACGAAGAAGATGTGGAACTACGCGGAGAAATTCGCGAACAAGTCGGGGACCCACCTGCACCCCGATCGCTCGATCACCGAGGCGGTGGTCCTGGGGCTGGCGGACAACGTCGACCAATACGGGCGGCCCATCTGTCCCTGCAACTTCTACCCCGAGAAGGACGAGGACGGGAACTGGCCGGAGGGCCTCTACCTCCCGCGGGAGGAGGAGGCGAAGCGGCGCGACTGGATCTGCGCCTGCGACGAGATGCAGAAGTTCAAGTACTGCCACTGCCTGCTGTTCGTGACGGAGGAGGGGCTGCCGATCACGGAGCACCTGCCCGAGGATCACGAGGGACGCGAGATCTACGGTCTCGTGGAGGATCCGACACCGGACAAGGGGCGCGCG
This sequence comes from Dehalococcoidia bacterium, assembly GCA_009839725.1. Classification (GTDB taxonomy): domain Bacteria; phylum Chloroflexota; class Dehalococcoidia; order Tepidiformales; family Tepidiformaceae; genus UBA2991. The sequence goes on from VXPF01000078.1 coordinate 5,110, forward strand.
CTGGGCCGCGTGCTCGAGGACCGCTAGGCGGGCCGGAACAGGGTCAGGCGGCGCCGGCGGCGGCGACGGCCTTCTCGGCGGCCTCCCCGAGGCTCTCCGCGCGGATGACGTCGAGTCCGGCTTCGGCCAAGAGGGCTTCGCCTTCGGCGAGGTTCGTCCCGACGAGGCGCATCACGACGGGCACGTCGAGTCCGAGTTCCTTCTCGGCGTCGATGACACCCTGGGCGATGATGTCGACGCGGGCCATGCCGCCGAAGATGTTGACGAGGATGGCCTTCACTGACGGATCCTCGCTGATGACGCGGATGGCGTTGACGACGCGGGCAGGGTCATTGACGGTGCCTATGTCGAGGAAGTTGGCGGGCTCGCCACCGGCGAACTTGATGGTGTCCATGGTGGCCATGGCGAGCCCGGCGCCGTTGACGATGCAGCCGATGTTGCCGTCGAGCTTGATGAAGTTCGCGACGCCAAGCTCGTCGGCGAGCACTTCGAGGCGGTCCTCCTCGTCCTTGTCGCGCAGCTCCGACAGGTCCTCGTGGCGGTAGAGGGCGTTGTCGTCGACTGTGAACTTGGCGTCGAGCGCGAGGACGCGACCCTCCTCGGTGACGACGAGAGGGTTGATCTCGGCGAGGCTGGCGTCGCTGTCGACGGCGGCCTGGTAGAGGCTGCCGACGAGCTTGTTGAGGGCCGCCGCCTGCTCGCCCGCGAGGCCAAGGCGCGCGGCCAGCGTGCGACCGACGTAAGGCTCGTATCCGGAAGCCGCGTTCACGGGGATGCGAACGATGGCGTCGGGGTCGTTGGCGGCGACGACCTCGATCTCCTGGCCGCCTTCGGTCGAGGCCATGATGAGTGGGGCGGCCTGGGCGCCATCGATGATGATGGCGAGGTAGATCTCGCTGGCGACGGCCGACTGCTCCTCGACGAGCACGTTCTTCACGAGCTTGCCCTCGGGGCCGGGCTGGATGGAGACAAGGTGCTTTCCGAGGATGTTGGCGGCTTCCTGCTCGGCCTCGGCGGCCGTGCTCGCAAGGCGCACGCCGCCGACGCGGTCGCCCCGGACCTGGCCCTCGTTGCTGGCCGGGTCGGTAGTGAGGCGCTCGTACATGGCGGCGGTCTCGCTCTCCGACACGAGGCGTCCCTTGCCGCGTCCGCCGGCGTGGATCTGGGCCTTGACGACGACCTTGCCGCCAAGCTCCTCGGCGATCGCGCGGGCCTCGGCGGGAGTCGAAGCGACGCGGCCCTGGGGGACCTCGACGCCGTACTTCGCGAAGAGGGCCTTCGCCTGGTACTCGTGAACCTTCATCGTTCCTCCGGGGCGGCCGCAAGCGCCGTTCAGGGCGGGCCACATCCCCGCGCGCCAGCCTACCGGCGCCCGGTCACACGGGAAACTCCGATTCGCAGCGGGCCGCTCAGGCGATGTGGTCGGGCTCGCGGGCGGCGTTGATGCCGGCGATGTAGCCGAAGGTCATGCCCGGCCCGAGCGTGCCCCCGGCGCCGCCGTAGACCATCGCGGTGACTCCCGCCATCGCGTTCCCAACGGCGTAGAGGCCGGGGATGACGCCGCCGGTCGCGCGCAGCACCTGTGCCTTCTCGTTCGTCTTGGGGCCGCCCTTGGTTCCGAGCGCCCCGGACTCGATCTGGGCGGCGTAGTAGGGGGGTGTCTCGATGGGGCCGAGGGTGGTGAAGGGCGCCTTCTGCAGGCTGTCGCCGTTGTAGCTGTCGTAGGCGCTCACGCCGCGCTGGAACTCCGGGTCCTCTCCCCGGGCAACACCCTCGTTGAATCGCGTGACGGTCGCCTCGAGTCCGGCGGCATCGACGTCGATCTGGGCCGCGAGCTCGGCGAGGGTATCGGCGCGGCGGATCCAGTCGGGGGCGTCGGGGCCAACGTTGTGGCGGGCGATCGGGGGCTGGTAGAGGCTGTCGACGATGAGCCAGGCGGGGAGGTTGATGAACTCGAAGGTGTTGGGGTCGAACGTATGGAAGGCATGGCCGACGGCGTTGTAGTTGGCCGCTTCGTTCATGAAGCGCTTGCCCTGGCGGTTGACGATGATGGAGCGAGGCCAGGTGCGTTCGGCGAGGATGAGGCGGGCGAAGGTGCGTCCCCGCATCTCGTCGCCGGGGACATGGATGCCGGGAATCCACCAGGCCTCGCTCATGTTGCCGAGGGCGGCGCCGGCGCCCATCGCCATCAGGAGGCCGTCGCCCTCGTTCTCGGGGGTGGAGGTGGGAGCTGTCATGGGGCCCCGCAGGAACGCTTTCACGAGCTCCTCGTTCCACTCGAAGCCGCCGGAGGCGATAACGACGGCCTTGCGCGCCTTTACGAAGTAGTCGGCGCCGTCGCGCTCGGCCCGCACGCCGACGACGGCGTCTCCGTCGTCGAGGACGAGCTCGCGGGCGCGGGTGGCGGTGTGGACGGGGATCTCGCGGTCGAGGCAGCCCTTGATGAGGGAGCCGGCGAGCGCCTGCCCGGTCGAGCGCATATCGCGGGCGCGCCGCTCTGCCATCACCTCCGGGGGAACGTCGTCGACCCGCTTCGTGTCGATTTCCAGCATGGTGGCGGGGAAGAAGATGGCGTCGGGCTGGTGGTTGATGCGCTCGGCCCAGGGTCCCAGCTCCTCGAAGGGAAAGAGGTCGTTGTCGAGGGAGCGGCCGCCCTCGGGCTTGCCGCCCGGATTCTCGGGGTGGTAGTCGGGGTAGCCCTCGAAAACGTGCAGGGAGACGGGGGTGTTCTCCTCCATGTAGCGGAGCATTTCGGGGCCTGTGTCGACGAGTGTTTCGACCAGGTCTCGGTCCATCATGCCGAGCGAAAGCGAGTCGAGGTACGCGAGCGCATCCTCGCGCGAGTCCTCGATTCCGGCCTCGGCCATGTGGTGGTTGTTGGGAAGCCAGAGCACGCCGCCGGAGAGGGCGGTCGTGCCGCCGACGAAGTCCGCGCGTTCCAGCAGGGCCACCTCGACCCCGTTGTCGGCCGCGAGGATGGCCGCCGTTGTCGCGCTCGCTCCCGAACCGAGCACGGCTACGTCGACTTCGAGGTCCCATCGTTCTGGAAGCGCCATCATCCTGCTCCTGTGGCGGAATCCTACGCCGCCAGCGGGAGGCCGGGCGCTAGAGCGAGCAGGGCGTGGCCGCGATCTGCGTGCCTTCGAGGTAGGCGAAGAGGTTGCAGCCGGACGTCACTTTCGTCGTGTCAGACGGCTCCGGCTCGAAGATGCGGAAGCTGGGGGCGTGGTTCACGAGGGCGAACCAGAAGGCGTTGTGACCTGGGAGTCGCTCAAGCTCCTCGCCGGACGGGCCGATGAGCGCGCCTTCGGTCGCGACCCAGCGGGCTCCGCTCTCGGTGGTGGCGACGCCTCTTGCGGCGTCGTAGGCGACCACCCGCTCGGCGGGCGCCGCGTAGGCGCGGCCGCCGGAGCGGTCGGGCGTGGCGAAGACGATGACCGGAGTGCCGCCTATCTCGTCCTCGAGGAAGTCCTCCTTGCCGAGCAGGAGGATGGGGTAGCCGACAACCTGACCATGGAGACGCACGGCGTAGACGCTGTCCTTCACGGCAATAGGGCCGCTGCGGTCGGGGACGGGGAACATGAGGCCGGAACTGGCGAAGTAGCGGGCGTAGGCCACGCCCTCGCCGTAGTCCCGGCCGAAGCCGGTGTTGATATCGAGCACGAGGGTATCGGGGTGCTCGGCGAGCCACTCGTCGTAGCTGGTGTGGACGACGGGCAGGATGTCGAGCTGGATGCCGCTCCCCACGAGGTCGCCCCAGACGGGCTCACCGACGAACTGATCCCAGAGAGTGTTCGTCGTGCGGTCGTACATGAGCTTGTTGGAGCGGTAGAGAAGCCCGCTCGTGCCGAAGCGGAAAACCTGGTCGCCAACGCGGCCGTCGTACAGGATGGCGCTGCCGCAGAGGGTGCAGTAGGCGAGGGAGACGGGGACGCCGCCGACGGTGTCGTTCACCATCTCGTGCCAGTCGATGATGCGGCGGGGGTAGGCGCGCGCATCGCCGTTGATCTCGACGCCGATGACGCGGTCCTTGGGCCCGATCCACTCGGAGGCCTCTTCCGGCGTCACGAAATTCGGCAACTCCAGCGGGGGGATGCCGTCCACGCGGACGCCACCCCAGAAAACCTCCTGGGCCGAGAGCGTGCGCGGCTTGGCAGGATCGACGAACGCGCCCATCTCCTTCTGGATGCCTGTGATGAGCCGGTGCTTGAACTCGACGTAGAGGGCGGTGTCGTCCTCTGGCGTGCGCATGCCCAGTCCCTCTGTCAGGGGGAAGACGGGATAGGGGTGGTCGGGAACCTTGTGGATGAGCTCCAGGTAGGCGTACCGGCTGTACGGGACGGGCACGGAAGAGAGGTCGATGAGGTAGGGAAGCCAGGTGTCGTCGGGGTCGCTCGCCATGGCGGTGAGGAGGTCGAGAACGAGCTGCGAGGTCTGGCCGACCAAGGGGTAGCCGTTCCAGAACTCGAACTCGTTCCAGTAGATGAGGCCGAGGATGTGCTCGTCGGTAATCTCCTCAAGGGTGACGAGGGGCGTGGGCGAGGGGGTGGGGGTGTTGGGG
>VXPF01000095.1 GCA_009839725.1 Dehalococcoidia bacterium
GGGGGGCCTGCTGATCGGGCTGGTGACGGAGGTAAGCACGGTGTGGGCGAGCCCCGAGATCAAGGCGGTCTTCGCGCTGGGCGTGCTGGTGCTGGCGCTGCTCGTGCGGCCGCAGGGGCTGCTGGGCCAGCGGGAACGGATCGGGTAGATGGAGTTCGACACCATCTTCGGGAACGCGGCGCGCGCGGGGCTGGGCCCGCAGGCCGCTATCTTCGCGCTGGCGGCGATCGGCCTGAACCTGCACTTCGGATACGCGGGCCTGCTCAACTTCGGGCAGGTCGGGTTCATGATGCTCGGCGCGTACGGCACCGCAATCGTGGTGGCGACGTGGGGGGGTTCGCTCTGGCTGGGGATCCCCTTCGGGCTGGGGCTGTGCGTCGCCTTTGCGCTGGCGCTGGGCATCCCGACGCTGCGGCTGCGGAGCGACTACTTCGCCATCACGACGATCGCGGCGGCAGAGATCCTGCGGTTACTGATCCGATCCTCGCCGGCCACGGACGTGACCGGGGGGCCGTTCGGGCTGCAGGCGATCGCGAACAGCTTCTACGACCTCAACTTCCTGCCCGACGGGAGGTTCGGGTGGGGGACGTTCACGTACTCGTCGAACCAGCTGTGGGTGATGCTCGTGGCCTGGATCCTCGTCGTTCTCTGCTCGGCGCTGGTTCTGGGCCTGATCCGGAGCCCGTGGGGCCGGGTCGTACGCGCCATCCGGGAGGACGAGGACGCCGTGCTCAGCCTCGGCAAGAACACGGTCGCCTACAAGCTGCAGGCGCTGGTGATCGGAGGGCTGATCGGGGGCCTGGCGGGGGTGATCGACGTGCTCCAGCAGTCGGGTGTGGGCTCGGAGAACTTCGAGCCACAGGTCACGTTCTTCGCGTGGGCGGCGCTCATCCTCGGGGGTCTGGCGACAACGGTGGGCCCGGTTGTCGGGGCGATGCTGTTCTGGTTCCTGCGAGAGGGGGTGGAGTCGTTCATCCGGCAGCTCTCGGAGCAGGGCTGGTTACCGAACGCCCTGGCGGACTTCCTCGACGGGGCCGAGGGGGCGATCAGCATCGCGTTGATGGGTGTCGGGCTGGTCGGGCTCATGGCGCTGAGGCCGCAGGGCATCTTCGGCAGGCGCAGGAACCTGCACCTGGGGACATGAGCGAGATGACGACGACACGACCAGAGCTGACGCAGGCGGCGCTCGAGGCGGCCCCTCCCGGGAGGCTGAAGGACGACCCAATCCTGATCACGTTCGGGATGCTGAAGACGTTCGGGGGCATCCGCGCGGTCGATATCGACCACCTCGAAATCGAGCGTGGGACGATCACGGCGATCATCGGGCCGAACGGGGCGGGGAAGACCACGCTCTTCAACCTCCTGACGGGCTTCGACCGTCCCGACCATGGATCGTGGCGGTTGGACGGACGGCGGCTGGGGGGCCTGCCCCCGCACCGCATCGCGCGGCTGGGGATGGTGCGCACCTTCCAGCTGACGAGGTCGCTCTCGCGACTGACGGTGCTGGAGAACATGGCGGTGGCGGCGCAGACGCAGCGCGGCGAGCGGCTCGAACGGGCGCTGCTGCGCTGGCTCTGGCAGTCGGAGGAGGAGCGCGTGATGACGCGCGCGTCGGAACTGCTGGACCGCTTCGGGATCGCGCACATGGCGGACGAGCAGGCAGGCACGCTCTCCGGAGGGCAACGCAAGCTGCTGGAGATGGCGCGCGCCTTGATGACCGATCCCCACATGGTGATGCTGGACGAGCCCACCGCCGGGGTGAATCCGGCGCTCACGGAGTCGCTGCTGGAGCACATCCGGAATCTGAACGCCCAGGGCGTCACCATCGTGTTCGTGGAGCACAACATGGACGTGGTGATGGACATCAGCGACTGGGTGGTGGTGATGGCGCAGGGGCGGATCCTGACGGAGGGCCGGCCGGAGGAAGTGGTGGCGAACGAGGAGGTCATCGACGCCTACCTGGGGAGGGCTCACGAAAGAGGGAACGACGAGGGGGAACCGGGCGAGGAGGAGAGCGATGCCTGAGGGCAGGCCGCTACTGGAAGCGCGCTCCCTCATTGCCGGGTACCTCCCGGGCGTGCCCATCCTGAACAACTGCAGCCTGAGCCTGAACGAAGGGGAGATCGCGGGCATCGTGGGTCCGAACGGGGCGGGGAAGTCGACGCTCCTGAAGGCAGCGTTCGGGCTGGTGCAGGTGTGGGAGGGGGACGTGCTGCTGCGGGGACGGTCGGTGCTGGGGATGAAGCCGCATAGTCTCGTGACCGAGGGCATCGGCTACGTACCGCAGACGGACAACGTGTTCCCGCGGCTGAGCGTACGGGAGAACCTGGAGATGGGGCTCTTCCTGGAGCCACGGGCCTGGGAGGAGCGCTTCGAGGCGGTGTCGGCGCTGTTCCCGCTCTTGGGGGAGCGGGCGGGGCAGCGGGCGGGGGCGCTCTCGGGAGGGGAGCGGCAGATGCTGGCGATGGGCCGCGCCCTGATGATGAATCCGTCGGTGCTCCTGCTCGACGAGCCCTCGGCGGGCCTCTCGCCGAGGTACCAGGAGCAGGTGTTCGAGCAGGTGCTGGAGGTCAACCGGGCGGGCGTGTCGGTGCTGATGGTGGAGCAGAACGCACGACGCTGCCTGCAGGTCGCGCACCGGGGCTATGTGCTGGACCAGGGGCGCAACGCCTACACGGGACCGGGCGAGGAGCTCCTCAACGACGAGCGGGTGGTGGACCTGTACCTCGGCTCGCTAAGCGCCCGCGCGCGGGACTGACACGCCGAGGGGGCGCCTCGCGGCGCCCCCTGTGGATGTGACCTTCGGGCGTTTCCTCTACTCGGAGAAGTCGAACGCCTGGGTGGACTGCTCGACGAGCTCTCCGCCCTCGAAGCGGCTGACGGTGTACGTCGCGACGGTGGGATCGCCGCCCGCATCGAGCTTGAGGCGGCCGACCTTGCCGACGTAGGCGATGTCGTCGCCGTCATCGATTCCTTCGGCGCAATCGGCGTAGCTGCTGCACTCCCGGCCGCCACCGGTGACTTCGGAGACAGCGGCGATGATGTCGTCGCCGTCGGTGCTGCCCGCGGCCCTGGCGGCAAGGGCGAGGATGATGGTGCAGTCGTAGGACTGGGCCCCGAAGGCGAGGTTGCCTTCCTGCTCAAGGGCGCTTTCCAGCCGGACCTTGAAACTGTCGTAGGCATCGCTTCCCGGCGCAGTGGCGACGAAGAGGGTCATGCCATCGAGCACGTTGGGATCGCTCTCGTTCACGGAGGTATTCAGATCGGGGCGGTAGATACCGTCCGAGCCGTACATGGTGGAGGGATCGAAGCCCGCTTCCAGAAGGCCACGGATGAGGTTGACGCCCTCATCGAAGACGATGAGGACGATGGCGTCGGGTCCGTAGCTGGTGACGCCGGAAACCTCGGCATCGAAGGTTGCGGCCTGCGGGTCGTAGGTGATGGTGTCGGACTCCGCCCCGAGCTCATCAAGCCGGTCGGCCAGCAGGGCGGCGAGAGCCTGCCCATAGTCATCGGCGCGGGCGACGATGGAGACGCGCGTCCCGCCTCGGGACACGACTGTGTCGGCGATGACGGGGGCGGCCGCCGCGTCGGACGGGGCGGTGCGGAAGTAGTAGCCGGCGTTGCCCTGACCCGTGAAGTTGGGCGAGGTGTTGGAGGGGGAGCACTGCGGGATCTTCTCGTCGTAGAGCGTCTGGATAATGGCCTGGGAGATGCCGGATGCGGCCGCGCCAACAATGACGTGGGCGCCTTCACCGAGCAGGCGGTTGACCGACTCGTTGGCCTTATCGGGGTCGGTGCCGCTGTCGGCGTAGATGACCTCGATGGCGCCGCCGCCGCTCTTGATGTCCTCCTCGGCCAGCTCGACGGAGACGATCATGGGCCCGCCATAGGCGGCGAGGGCGCCGGTCTCCGGGAGGACGACGCCGATCTTGAGCGTCTCCTCTTCATCGTCGCCACAAGCGACCACGAGCAGCGTCAGCAGCGCCAGCATTGAGGCGAGGACGAGATACGGGAGCGTTTTAGCGGAATACATACCGTCCCTCCAGTCGGTGGCCTGATGATACCTGCCGGAAGGCCGAATGGTGAGGAAGCTATGTCACATTCAGGGCAGTTGCAGGAGATGTCGCCTCGCCGCGTCGAACGCAGGGCCGGGCACCCCGGTCGCTCGCAGGTACGACTCCGCGCCGCCGTGCTCCTGCCGAAACCAGGCGAGGAAGCGGCGCATGGCGTCGGCGGATGTTTCGAGGAGCCTGGCCCAGCTCTCGTGAGTCATGCCGACCGCCTCCATCTGGCGGCGGAAGCGGTCGACGTGGGGCTGGAGCAGGTCGCCGGTGAGGGCGTAGTCGCGGGCAATCGTCTCGTCGTCGACGCCGAGGGAGGAGAGGAGGAGGGCGGCGCCCACGCCGGTGCGGTCGCGGCCACCTGAGCAGTGGAAGACGAGGGGAGTGCTCGCGGCACTGGCCGTTGCCTCGAAGAGGTCTCGGAAGGCGCCAGGGTTCCGCTCGGTCATGCGGACGTAGGCCTCGCACCAATCGACGGTATTCGCGACGTAGTCCCTGACTCGCTCCCGCCGCTCCTCGGGGGTCGTGACGGTCTCGCCACCGATGGGTGCGTTGCGCCATTCGACGCCGTAGTCCTCGAAGGGCGAGACGCCGTCGGCCTCGAGCTCCTGGGCGTTGCGGAGGTCGACAACGGTGCGGATGCCGAGGGTGTCGCGGAGGGTGACCAGCCCTGCGGCGGTGATGGTGTGCATCATCCCGGAGCGGTAGACGAGACCGGAACGAACGACGAGGCCGTCCGCTGTGCGGTAGCCACCGAGGTCGCGGAAATTGACAGCGCCCTCAACGACGTCATCCAGGACGCGGGGAGCAACGGACCGGGTGTTCGTCACGGGCCCCTCCTTCGCACGAGGAAGCGTGACAGGCAGCGGCTAACGGTCCACGAACGGGGCCCCGTTACCAGAGAGCTAACGGGCGGCGAGCCGATCGCGGAGGCGGGGCAGAACCTGCGTGGCGAAGCGCGTGACCGTGGCCGTGGTCTCGGCAGCGGGGAGGCCGCCCTGATCCATCTGGACCATGAGGAGGTCGACCCCGCCGGCGGCCCGGATACGCCGTTCGAGGTCCGCGACGACGTCATCGACCCCGCCACACACGGCCTGGGCCTCGGGAGCCGCGAGCGCCTCGAAGTGCGGGGGCAGCGGGCCCTCGGCTCCGGCGACATCACGGAGCACCCAGGAGAGGTAGCCAGTCTGGAAGGGGCGCCAGGACTCGACAGCTTCGGCGGTCGTTGCGTCCCCAACGTGGCAGTGGGTGTGCAAGGCCACGCGGCCGGCCTGGGGATCGTGGCCCGCGCGCCGCCAGCCCTCACGGTATCTCTCGATGAGGCCGGGCGGGGCATCGACGCCGACGGAAACAGTGGGGATAACGATCGGACAGCGGAGAGCGACGGCGCGGTCGACGGATTCGGGGGAGCTGGCGGAGAGCCAGATCGGGGGGTAGGGCCGCTGGACGGGGCGGGGATGGACGGTCACGCCGTCGAGCGGCGGGCGGAAGGTCCCGGACCAGGTCACCCGTTCCTCGGTCCAGAGGCGGCGGAGCAGATCGACGGATTCGGCGAGCATCTCGGCTGAGTGCTCCTGGTCCTGGCCGAACTGGGCGTAGTGGGCACGGTAGACGCCGCGCCCGCCGACCAGCTCGGCGCGGCCGCCGGAGAGCACATCAACGGTGGCGTAGTCCTCGGCAAGGCGGACGGCATCGTGGTGGGGGAGGAGGGAGACGGCGGTGGAGAGGCGCAGGGTGGTGGTGCGCTCGGCGACGGCGGCGAGGATGGGCGTGGGGGAGGAGAGGATGTATTCGCTGAAGTGGTGTTCGCCGAGGTGGTACGACCAGAAGCCCAACTCCTCGGCAAGTGCGCCGAGATCGACGAGCTGGCGGAAGCGCTCGTGCGGGCTCAGCCGTTCCCCGGTGTGGGGATGGGGGAGGTTGTCGCCAAGGGAGACGAGGCCAACGTCCACGGTGCGTTCCTCGGAGCCAGCGCGCTCGCTCGATGCGGGCGCGCACGCTAGCACGTCCGGGTCAGCAACGTCGGAGACGGCGCCTCCGTGCCACTCCCAGGACGCCCGCGAGGGCGAAGGCGAGCGGCGCCATCAGCGCCGGCGAAGGGAAGCCGTTGCCCGACGCGGGTGCGGCGCCGGTGGCGGGAGGGGCGGGCTCGTCGGAGTCCTCTTCGCCGGCGGGAACTTCCGCCACGGGCTCGAGGAAGACGCTGCGGCCTTCGCCGCCGGGGGCGTAGCGGGGGTCGGCGGCAGAGACCGTTCCGAGCGCCTGCAGGTACTCGCGCAGGGCCTGCTCGTAGCTGGCGGTGATCTGCAGCTTGTCGGGGTTGTTCCCGAGCACGGTGTAGCCGTCGCCTCCGTCGGCGATGAAGCTGCTGGTCACGACGGTGACGGTGGGCGCCCCCTCCACGACCGCGCCGTCCGCCACGATGGGGGCGCCGTCCGCCAGGGTGAGGCTCACCACACGATCCCCGGGGGAGCGGGAGGGATCGTAGACGGCGGTGATCCCACTGATCTGGAGGAAGGCGCCACTGGGGACGGGGTATCGCGCACCGGAGACCTCGAAGGTAGCCTTGAGGTCGGCGGGCGAGATGTTCCTGACCACGGAGACGGCGTTGGGGAAGGGAAGCACGTCGAGCGTATTGACGAGGAAGATCTCGCCGGGGGCGACGCCGCTCGTGGGGAGCGTATCGCCGGCGTTCTGGCGGATGCCGCCGCTGTTCTGGATGGCGACGACGGGGTTGGCGGGACCGCGTTCGGGCAGGCTCAGGCTGTCGGCGATCCGGTCGTAGGCATGGAGGAAGGAATCAGCGACGAGGTTCCCCGCGTTGCTTTCGCCTCCGCGCAGGCCGGTACGCGAGACGTCGAGCAGGACCTCCGTTGTCGCGATGGTCGTGCTCGCGAGATCGGCGAGGCAGGCGGCCACGGGCTCTTCGACCAGGTCGATGAGGCCGGGGTCCGCAGTCACGGCGCTGGTGAAGCCCGCGGCTGCGGCGGCCTCGCTCTCGGGGACGACGGGGCGGGGGTAGCTGGACGCGGCGACAATGCTCGTGACCTCGCCCGCCGCGTCGAAGACGGCATCGAGGCGGCCGGCGTACTTGTAGTTGCCCGCCGTGGTCACGATGTACACGGTCTTGCCATCGGCGTCGGCGGCTTCGAGGGGGTAGTGGCCCTCGACCGGGGCGCGCTCGCCGGGGAGGACCTGGAGGGAAGCATCGACGGCGGAGTTCTGGAGGAGGTAGTGGCCGCCGCCGGAGACAGTGATGTCGACGCCGTGGAGCAGGGCGACGATCTCCACATCCGCGGCGACGCTCTGGAGGTGGCTGACGAAGATGATCTTGTTCACGCCCCGCTCGAGCAGGCGATCGATCTCGGACTGGACGGCAGCCGCCGTGGCTGCAAGGTCGGGGGTGACGGTGACGTTCCGGGGGATGGAGATGGTGGCCAGGCCCGGGGTGGTCGCGCCCACGAGGCCAAAGCGCGCGCCGGTAACGGAATCGGCGAGGACCATGGAGCGCCCGATCACGCGGCCATCGGTGACGGGCAGCTCGATGAGGCCGTCATCGTCGACGAGGTCGGCGAAGCCAGGCTCACCGGAGAAGTCGAGGTTGGCGCTGAGGAAGGGCTGGCCCTCGAAGCTGCGGATGAAGCGCTCGAGGACATCGGGGGTGGCGTCGAACTCGTGGTTGCCGATGACGTGGGCGTCGTAGGGGATGGCGCTCTGGGCGACCGCGTCGAAGAAGGGGCTGCCTTCGCGCTGGCCACAGATGAAGGCGGCGGAGGAGAGGAAGACATCGCCGGCGTAGACGGCCATGACCGCGTTCCCGCGGGCGCGGGCGCCGGCAATCTCGCGGTCGATGACGGCCTTGAAGGCGGCGATCCCCGCCACGCGGACCTCGACGGGGGCGCCGTCGACTTCGACCGTGTTCGTGAGCGGAAGCAGGGTCGACTCACCGTCGTTGTTGTGAAGGAGGGTGAGCGTGACCCCACCGCCGTCCTGCGCGCCGGCGGTGGGGAGGGCGGGGTCGCGGTCGAGAGCGGGCAACAGCGCCAGTGCCGCCACAAGAACAGTGACGGCGAGCAGCATGGTTCGCATATGCAGCAAGGTTCACCCTCAAGCGTGGAAACGGACGGCGCTCGCCCGCGGAGTCCGGCGAGCCTACGCGTGGCCAGGTCACCGCGCCAGCGAGGAGGCCCGCGGCTGCCCCGGCGAGCGCCAGCCAGACGGCCAGCGGTCGAGAGGCACGATACCGGCCCCGCGGAGCCGCGGTGTGAACGGGTGGACCGGCTAGTAGAGGCGGGCGGCTTCGGCTTCGAGCTCCCGCTGCTCGGCTTCGTCCATGGGGAGCCAGTCGCGGGCCGTGGCAACGTTGTCGTGGATGCGGGAGGGGTAGCGGGCTCCGGGAATGGCGACCGAGACGCCCGGCTTCGACCAGACGTAGCGGAGGAGGTTGGCAGGGGTGAGGGGGCCGTCGTAGCCCTCGGCGATGCGGCCCCGGATGGCGCTCGTCCGGCCGGAGCCGCCGACGGGCCGCATGACGATGACGCCCACATCGTGCTCGGCGGCGAGGTCGATGAGGGGAGCGGTGACGGGGTAGAAGGCGGAGTACTCGAGCATGACGGTGTCGAACTCGCCGCAGGTGATGGCCCTGCGGGCGATCTCGGCGGTGTGGGAGGAGATGCCGATGTGGTCGATGAGGCCGCGGAAGCGAGCGGCCTGGAGTCCGGCGAGGGCGCCATCCTCGTGCATGACCGCGTCCCAGGCGTCGGGCGTGGAGACATCGTGGAGCTGGTAGAGGGCAATGCGCTCGCGGCCGAGGGTGCGGAGGGAGCGGTCGATGTCGTACTGGGCGCCGTTAGCGGTGCGGCTGAAGGTCTTGCTGGCGAGGCAGAGGTCGCCGGGAAAGTCGGTTTCGCGAAGGGCCTGGCCAATGAGCATCTCGCTTCCGGCGTACTCGCGGGCGGTATCGACGAAGCTGATCCCGGCCTGGAGGGCGGCCTCCAGGGTATCGCCGCCCTCGGGGGAGGTGGGGGTGTCCATGGCGCCGAGGCCGAGCTCGGGGACCATGAGACCGGTCCGGCCGAGGCTGCGCCGCTTCAGCTCGGTCACCGCGCCTAGCCGAACGTCATCCGGGGGACGGAGCTGGGGGCGGGCGCCGGGTACTTCTCGGGCGGACGGGCCACGGAGGGGCGCTCCTCGCGGGGGATGCGGTTGAAGGCGACGCGCATCGCCTCGTACGAGTCGTGCCAGGTGCGAAGGGCCCGCGCGATGGCCAGCGCATCGGGGAGGTCGGCGGCCTGGACCGTGCGGGGCATGTTCTCGGGCGGCTCCACCTCCGTACCGACGACGGCAGCGCGGCGCCAGTCAATCAGGGCCTGGCGAGCGCCGGGGGTGGCGTCCACGAGGGCGATGGCGTCCTCCGTGGCGGCGAGGAAGGCCTGGCGGGCCTCCTCGTAGCTGGCAGGGAAGTCCTCGATACCGACATACACGCCATCGGCACGGACCTCGACGGGGTGGGCGGG
>VXPF01000062.1 GCA_009839725.1 Dehalococcoidia bacterium
GGGCTTCCGTGGCATCGGGGGCGGAGGCGGGCGAGTCGCCGCCGCCACAGGCGACGATAGCCGTCGCAATGACAAGACCGGAAAGCAGTGCGACCCAGCGCATTGCGACTATCGTGACGGAACGGCGGGGGATGTGCGAGGGGCGGGGAAAGGCGGCGGCAAGGGGCCGAGCGCACAGGGACGGTTCGCGGGACAATGGTGCGGTGCGCGGGGGACGGCTCGTCCTGATCATGGTCGTGGCCGCGGCTTGTTTCGTGGTCGTGTTTCAGGTTCTGAGCCAGCTGGAGTAGGCCGCTGTTGCGCATTGACGTCACGGGCAACCGCCTCGACACTCGAACGGCGGAGGCCCTATGAGGCATCTGGGTCGACGCATCCGCCCCCGTCCTCTGGCCCTGCTGCTGGGCGTGGTTGCGCTCCTGGCGCTGGCCGTGGGAGGCGCGAGCGCGGCGGAGCGGTCGCCGCACGGACTGGATCTGCCCCACCAGCTCAACGCCGCGCTCTCGCCCGAGAGCCGCGAGAACACCAGCCTGCTCGTGCAGAACAACAGCCCCCGGAAGACGACGATCGTGATGGACTTCTACACGCCGGCGGGGGTGCTGATCGCAGCGGCGAGCGAGATCCACCCGGACGTGCCCGCATGGGCGACGCGCACGTTCGAGCAGAAGCTGAGCCGGGGGCTGCTGCCGGGCTTCCAGGGGGTGGGGGTGCTCTCGAGCGACCAGCCCCTGAACGCGCTGCTGCTGCGGGAGGTGTCGGGGCCCGGGAGCGTACGGTCCTACTCGATTCACAACGCGCACGTGGCAAGCATGACTCGGGTGGCGCTTCCCTACGTGGCGAACCGGCTCCAGGAGGGGGGAAACGGGGAGGTCCTGAACACGCGCTTCTCGGTCGCGAACGCGGGGCTCCAGGTGGCGTGCGTGACGATCACCTACGAGCTGATGCCGGGCCGGGGGGGCGCTCCCGCGCGGGGAGGCGTGACCGTCGTGAGCGCGCCCTCGAGCGAGGCCTGCCCCGAGGGCGGCCATGAGATTCCGGTGGCGGGACAGCTGACGCTCACGCCGAAGGCGGAGAACCTGGCCCTGGCCATGCCGGCGACGACGGGCAATTCGCTGATGAGCGTGCTCATCGAGTCGACGCAGCCAGTGACGGTGGCGGCCGATATCTACCGGGGGGACGCCGGGAACGCGCAGCTCGGCTCCTACAACGGCTTCACGATCCACAAGGATGGGTCGAACCAGGACGACATCTCCAGGAACGTGGTGATGCCGGTGGCCCAGAAGGGCGTGGGTGGCTACTGGACCGAGTACGCCATCACGAACCCGTGGAACGAGGCGGTCACCGGCAGCATCGTCTACCGGGGCACGGTGGTCGGCGGGGCGGGACGGGAGGTGGAGGTCACGGTCGACATCACGGTGCCGGCGAGGGGCGGCGTCACCCACAGCGTGTTCGACAGCGACGCGATTCCCACGGGATTCTCGGGATGGGCGCTGGTAAAGGCGGACCTGCCGGTGGCGGCGCTGGTGCTGCGGGGCAAGGCGGGGAGCTCGGAGCATGCGTACGCGGCGGCGAACGGGGTTCCCAGGGGGCGCACCGCGACGACCGCGAGGTTCCCGCTGATCTTCCGGAACGCTCACGGGGATGGGGAGGCGAGCGGGTACAACAGCTGGGTGGGCATCGCCGTGGCGGACGGGGGAACCGCGAACGTGCGCATCGTGGCGGTCAACGACCCGCCGGACTCTGGGGCGGAGGGCTGCGAGTCGCTGAGGCTCTACCGAACCACGCTCACGATCACGGGGTCGTACTTCTTCGACCAGGCCTCGGATGACGAGGACGAGACGGGGCTGGGCGACGTCCCGGCGTGCATGTTCGGGGCCATGGCGATCACGAGCGACAAACCGATCGCAGCCATCGGCGGGGTCACGTCCGACCTGGAGGTGGGGGACAACGACGGGATGTACAACGCCTTCCCCTAGGAGGTCGAGGCGCCGCCTGCTGCATCGGGATAGCCGGGCAGGGGAACGGGGAGGCCGCTCTCGGGATCCTCAAGGACGATCATGGGGACGCCGAAGACCTCCTCGAGGGGCTCGGGACGGAGCACCTCGGCGGGTGGGCCATCGAAGGCGACCGACCCATCCCGCATGCCGATCACACGCTGCATGAAGCGTCCGGCCAGGGCGAGGTCGTGGAGGACGGCGACGATGGTCATGCCCTGGTCGTTAAGGCGGCTGAGGAGGGCCATGATCTCCACCTGATGCTGCACGTCGAGGAAGCTGGTGGGCTCGTCGAGGAGGAGGACGCGGGGCTGCTGGGCAAGCGCGAGGGCGACCCAGGCGCGCTGGCGTTCACCCCCGGAGAGGCTGCCGAGGGAGCGGCCGGCTACGTCGTGAACGTCGGCAGCTTCCATGGCCCAGGCCACGGCCTCGTGGTCGGCGGGGGTGGCGCGCTGGAGGATGCCCTGGTGGGGGGCGCGCCCGCGCCAGACGAGTTCCCGGACGGTGACATCGACACCCTCGGGGTGCTCCTGGGGGAGGACGGCGAGGCGCTGGGCAACGGCACGGGGGGCCATGCTGCGGATCTCCTCGCCATCCAGGAGCACATGTCCCGTGGTGGGCTTGAGGAGGCGGGAGAGGCCGCGCAGGAGGGTGGTCTTGCCGCTTCCGTTGGGTCCGACGATGGCGATGAGCTCGCCGCTCTCGAGGTCGAGGGAAACATCGTGGACGGCATCACGGCCGTTGTAGCGCAGGCTGAGGTGCTCAGCGGAGAGTCGCATGGCTACACCTTGAACCGCACGAGGTAGAGGAGGAAGGGAGCCCCGAGGGCGGCGGTGATGATGCCCATGGGGATCTCGGAGGGGGTGATGACGAGCTTCGCGACGAGGTCGGCGGCGGTCACGATGATGGCCCCGACGAGGGCGGAGGCGGGGATGAGGTAGCGGTTGTCGGAGCCGGAGATGTAGCGGGCGACGTGGGGGCTGAGGAGTCCGACAAAGCCGACGAGGCCGGCCACGGCCACGGCGGAGGCGGTGAGCACGCCGGCGACGACGAGGATCGCGAGGCGGGTGCGGTCGGCGAGGACGCCGAGGCCCGTAGCCACGTCATCGCCGAGGGAGAGGACGTTGAGGCGTCCGGAGAGGGCGACGGCGGCGACGAGGGCGGGGAGGGCGTAGGGGAGGATGGAGTAGAGATCGGCCCAGTCGGCGCCATAGAGGCCGCCGGCGAGGAACCCGAGGGTGGTCTGGATGAAGGTGCGGACGCTCGCGAGCAGTCCGACGGTGATGGCCCCGAAGAGCGCGGAGAGGGCGACGCCGGCGAGGGCGAGCCGCACGGGCGAGACGGCGCCGCGGTAGGCGATGACGAAGAGGATGCCCGCGCCGCCGAGGCCGCCGATCATGGCGGCGAGCGTGATGCCCCACTGGGGGATCTGGGGATTGATGGAGATGGCGGTGGCGGTGGCGAGGCCGGCAGCGGCGGTCAGCCCGAAGATGGTTGGGTCGCCGAGGGGGTTGCGGGTGACGCCCTGGAGGAGCGCGCCGGCCACACCGAGCGCCCCGCCCACGAGGATGGCGTCAAGGAAGCGGGGGAGGCGGATCTGGCCGACGACGAGCCCGGAGAGGGAGTCGGAGCTGGCGGCCAGGCCGCTAAGCGCCTCACCGGCCGAGAGGTTGACGGCGCCGAACATCATGGTGAGGAGACCGATGAGGGCGAGGGCGAGGACGCCCGCGCAGGCGAGGGCAACGTGCTTCCGGGATTGGCCACGGGGCACCAGAAACGACATTGCCCCAGGTGTCTCGGCCGTGGCCCCCGCCATCGTGACGCCCCTTACTACTGCTCGCTGTCGACGACCGCCGCCACGATGGCGCCGAAGGCCTCAATGACGCGCGGGCCCGGCGAC
Source organism: Dehalococcoidia bacterium (assembly GCA_009839725.1). Classification (GTDB taxonomy): domain Bacteria; phylum Chloroflexota; class Dehalococcoidia; order Tepidiformales; family Tepidiformaceae; genus UBA2991. The sequence continues at coordinate 3,892 of VXPF01000062.1, forward strand.
TGCACGAGGAGCTGGACATCGAGCTCGACAACACGGCCGTTCACCATCGCCTGGAGGCCGCTGAAGCCGGGGAAGAGGCCGAGCATGGCGCTCAGCCGGGGCGCGGGCGGCGGGGCGGGCGTGACGGTGAAGATGTAGACGGGGTCGTATTCGAGCATCGCCTCGGGGGCGACGCGGGTGAAGCCGGGGAAGGGGCCCGAGTCCGGCTGGACGTCGGCGGGGTTGGCGAAACCGAGGGTGTCGAGGATGGAGCCGCCGTAGCTGCTGCCCTTGGCGGCGTAGAGGTTGCGGTCACGGTCGCCGATCAGGATGACGGCGGAGAGCTCCTGGCCGGCGAGGGCCTCCCGGGCGGTGTCACGCGCGGCCTCGATGGAGGCGACGACGTCGGCGGCGCCGGAGGGATTGTCCAGGACCTCGCCGAGCAGGGTGAGGCCGGTCAGCACCTCGTCGACGCTGGCGGCGCCGGCGAAGATGACGGGTACGCCGAGCCCCTCGAGGGTGTCGCGGATAGCGGGGGTGATGTGGATGGTGGAGTCGGCCACGATGAGATCGGGCTCGAGGGCGAGGATCGCCTCCAGGTTCGGCTGGTAGGCACTGCCGACGTCGACCGCGTCGAGGGCTTCGGGCGGGTAGTTGACGGTCTGCGTGCGTCCGACGACGGAACCACCGACGGCGTAGACGAGCTCGGTGGCGGTGGGGCTGATGGCGACGATGGCCTTCGGCAGATCGGGGATGGTAACCGTGCGACCGAAGAGGTCGACAACGTCGCGGGGGTAGCCGGGGGCGGGCGGCGGTTCGGTCGGCTCCGGCGTGGGTGCTTCGGTGGGCGCGGGCGTTGCGGCCTGGGTCGGGGCTTGGGTGGGCGCGGGCGTGGCCACCTCGGTCGGCTCTGGCGTTGCCGCCTCGGTTGGGGCGGACGTGGGGGCGGGGGCGTGCTCCTCGTCGCCGCCACAGGCGACGAGGAGGGCCGCGCCCATGAGCCCCACGAGGGACAGGGCGAGAAGCAAGCGAAGTCTTCCCGGGAAAAGCTGCAAAACTGTCATTTTGAGTGTTTCTGGTCCTGAATGTGGGAGATTTGCCAGCCAATAGTAGGGTTCGAAAGGGCAAGCGGCAACCGTCCGCGGAGCAGTGCGCTGGGGCAGGCGCCAGGGCCGGTTCTGAACGCTCCCTTTGGGACGGGTTGGGCTACAGTGTTCGGGCGACCCCCTGGCGGAAGCCCGGCCCGAGGAGGGTCCGGCCGTCGCGGGGGCACGGATGGACGGCAGTCGTGACCCAGCAGCAACCCTTCCCCGGATCGGAGTTCCCCACCATCCCCGGCGAGCCGCTGAATCTCGAACCGATCGAGAAGGCGCTCCTGAAGATGTGCTACGGCGTGCACGTGATCGGGTCGGTGAGCGCCTCGGGGGAGCGGAACCTGATGATCGCGGACTGGGTGATGCAGGTGTCGTTCAAGCCGCGGCTGGTGGCGGCGTCCATCGAGAACGACGCGCGCACGCTGCGGTTCGTGCGCGAGACGAACGCCTTCACGGTCAACCTGCTGCACGAGCGCGACGGGCACGAGATCGCGCGCAAGGTCGTGATGCCGGCGGAGGGAAAGAAGATCAAGGGGCGTTCGGCGGAAGCCTCGGCGGCGGTGACGGACAAGCTGGAAGGGCTCGCGCACTTCCTCACGCCGGAGGGCGCGCCCATCCTGGAGGAGGCGCTGGGCTGGTACTACTGCACGGTCGTGGACTTCTTCGAGACGGGGGACCACACGCTCGTCATCGGCCGCGTGCTCGACGGCGACGTGACACGCAGCGGCGACATCCTCACGGAAAAGGAACTCGGCTGGGAATACGCCGGTTAACCTTCTGGGTCGGAGCAGGGTGTCGGCTTTCCGCTGGGTGGCGCCGCGAGGGGGGAAGGTTGGTGTCGGCGGTAACCGTCGAGGAACGGGCGGGACGCGAGTGACCAATGTGGGGAACGTGACGTGGGAGGGTTGAGCGGGGGCGCCGCGATCCGAAGTCCGCGCGAGGGGCCTAGAATCCCCGCGCGGGGGAGAACCCCGAAGGGAGCCGCATGCGGTACCTGACGATGGAGCGGACGCCGGAGCTGACATCGCCGGTGGCGGTGCTCGCATTCACGGGCTGGAACGATGCGGCCAATGCCGCGAGCAACGCGGCGCGCTTCGTCGTGCGGCGGCTCGGGGCACGGCGGTTCGCGTCGCTCGAGGCGGAGCCGTTCTACGCGTTCACAGAGACACGGCCGTCGGTGCGGCTGGACTCGAGCGGGGAGCGGCAGCTGACGTGGCCGGGGAACGAGTTCTACTACGCGCGCACGCCGGGGGAGGGGCCGGACTACGTGATCGGCATCGGCGCCGAGCCGAACCTGCGCTGGCGGACGTTCTCGACGGAGTTCATGGATCTGTTCGACGCGCTGGACGTCTCGATGGTGGTGTCGCTGGGGGCGCTGATCGGGGAGGCGAGCCACCGGCGCCCCATCGGGGTGACGGGGAGCGCGGCCAACCCGGAGCTGGCGGCGCAGCTGAACCTGCAGCGGTCGCGGTACGAGGGGCCGACGGGGATCGTGGGCATCCTGCACTACGCCCTGCAGGAGGCGAAGCGCCCCTCGGCGAGCCTGTGGGCGACGGTGCCGCACTACATCACGGGCGAGCAGTGCCCGCCGGCGACGCTGGCGGTGCTGCAGCGGCTGGAGCGCCTGCTCGACACGAGCTTCGAGCTGAACGAGTTGGAGGAGGCTGCCGAACGGTTCCGGGAGCAGCTCGATACGACCATCGCGGGGGACCCGCAGATGCGGTCGTACCTGGAGCGTCTCGAGAGCGCGCTAGCGGAGGTGGAGGAAGAGGAGACGGCGAACGACCCGCTTCCCGAGGCGACGGACCTGGTGGGCGACATCGAGGAGTTCCTGCGGGGAAATTCCGAGAACGACTAGCGTTCAAACCCGCGCTGACGTTCCCGCCGCGAGGGGGAAGGCATCGGAGGCGCCCCCGGACAAGCACTTGCAGTAGACTGCCTCCGAACGGGTGTTCGGATGAGTTCGCCGAGCGTGCTGCACGTCGATCTGGACGCGTTCTTCGTGGCGATGGAGCTGTTGCGGCGGCCAGAGCTGGTGGGGACGCCGGTAGTCGTCGGGGGGGACGGGCCCCGCGGGGTGGTAAGCACGGCCAGCTACGAGGCTCGCGCCTTCGGAGTGCACTCGGCGCTCCCGACCGCGCAGGCGAGGCGGCGCTGCCCGCAGGCGACCTACCTGCCCACCGACTTCTCCTACTACGCCCCCGCCTCGGAGCGGTTCCACGCCATCCTGCGGGACTTCACGCCCGTCTGTGAGGCGGCTGGCACGGACGAGGCTTACCTCGACGTTTCCGGGTCGGGGCGGCTGTTCGGCGACGGCGAGGCGATCGCGGAGATGATCCGTGGTCGGGTGCGCGACGAGATCGGCATCACGGCGTCGGTGGGGCTGGCGACCAACAAGCTGATCGCGAAGGTCGCGAGCGACGCGGCCAAGCCGGATGGGGTGTGCGTGGTGGGAGCGGGGGAGGAGGCGGCGTTCCTGGCGCCGAGGCCGGTGAGGGAGCTGCCGATGGTGGGGGCGAAGCTGGAGGAGCGGCTGGCGGAGCTCGGCCTGCGCACCATCGGGGAGGTGGCGGATTACCCGGCCGCTGCCTTGCGGGAGCGGTTCGGCACGACAGGGGAGTAGCTGCACGAGCGATCGCACGGACGGTTCGAGGCGCCGGTGCTGGAGCACCGGGGCACGGCGAAGTCGATCAGCCGGGAAACGACGTTCGGCGCGGACGTAGGCGACCGGACGCGCCTGCGGGCGATCCTGCGCACGCAGGCGGAGCGGGTCGCGCGTGACCTGGCGCGGGGCGAGCTGGCGGCACGCACGGTGGTCCTGAAGCTCCGCTTCCCGCCATTCGAGACGCTCACGCGGTCGTGGACGGGCGTGGGGCAGGTGGCGCTGGCGGACGAGATCTTCGAGGCGGGGGCGGAGCTGTTCGAGCGGGCCTGGCGGGAGGAGGGGGAGCGGCCGGTGCGACTGCTCGGGCTGGGCGTGATGAACATCGGGCAGCCGGCGCGGCAGCTGAAGCTGGGGGAGACGTTCGAGGCGGACCGGCTGGCGGACACGGTGAACGCCCTGCGCGACCGGTTCGGGGAGGAATCGGTGCGCCGGGCGACAGAAATCGCGGAGGGAGGGGAGTAGCAGGGCGGGGGCGGCTCGCCTATCCTTTGGGGCAAGGTTTGGGAGGTTTCGTGACGGAGGAAGGGCAGGCGCAAGCGTGGCTCTCGCTGGGACGGGCGAGCAGGATGCTCGGCGTGAGCCACTCGACCGTTCGGCGCTGGGCGGACGCGGGGGAGATACGCTCGTACCGCACGAGCGGCGGCCACCGGCGCATCCTGGAGGAGGACGTGCGCCAGTTCATGGCGCAGCACACGCAGGCGGCGGGCTCAACCGATACCGACCGTATCAGCGAGCTGGCGGTCGGACGGGTGAAGCGTCGCCTGAGCCGGCGGCGCCAGAGCCGGGAGATGGACATGTTCGCGGACCTGGACGCGGCGAGCCGGGAGCGGCTGCGCTTCATCGGACGGCAGCTCGTGGACCTGTTCGCGCGGTTCGTCTCGTCGCGGACACGGCCGGACCGCTTCATCGACGACGCGCGCGGCATCGGCGGGGAGTACGGGCGGACGCTGGTGGCGGCGGGGGTGACGCTGACGGACGCGGTGATGACGTTCAACGCGCTGCGGCACTCGCTCGAGGAGACGGCAGCGCAGCTCGCCTCGGAGGCGCAGCAGGGGACCGACGAGGCGGTTGAGGCGATGGAGAGCATCCTGGCGCTGGCCGACACGGTGCTGGAGGGGATGGCGCAGGTGTACCAGGAGTCGCTGGCACGCGCCTGAACCGCTTCACGCGAGGGAGCGTGAGCCTATACTTGGCGGCGAAATGAGCTTTTTCGACCGGGTCAGGGACACGATGCGGGAGACCGCGACGGCAGCGACGGAAGCCACGAAGAAACAGGCCCGCCGGGCGCAGCTCGAGATGCGGGAGAGCCGCCTCGAAGCGCGGGTGAAGCGGGAAAAGACCACCATCGGCGAGGCCCTCTATCCGCTGCTGGCCTCGGGCGAGCTGGAGAGCGACCTGGCCGAGGTGCAGACCGCGCTCAACCGGATCGAGGTGCTGAACCAGCAGCTCGCGGAGAACGCGGCGGAGTTGGATGCATTGCTCGCGGCGCCTCCGGGCCAGCCGCCGCAAGCGGGCGGGAGCTAGCGCGTGGCCATGCCCTCCGGCGGCGCCATCGGTCTCCTTCATCCGGGGGCGATGGGCGCTTCGGTGGGGGCAGCGCTGGCGG
>VXPF01000037.1 GCA_009839725.1 Dehalococcoidia bacterium
ATCCGGGTGGGGGCGGCGCTGCGGGCAGGGGAGCCCGGCGACGAGGCGGACCTCGAGCGGCTCTTCGGGGATGAGGCGGCGGGGCTGTCGGGTTCGACGAGGGCGGTGGGGGAGCAGCGGGTCCGGCTCGGCGAATTGGTCAACGGGTGGCTGGAGGAGGCGGGGGCGCGACCGGTGGTCGCATGGCCGTTCGTGGCGGACGGACCCGAGCTGGCATTCGAGGCGGCCGGCAACCCGGAAGGGGCGTTCGCGTGGCCGGCACGTTCGCTCTACCCGGAGCTGCTGATGCAACTCGTGCGGGAACTGGCGGGCTCTTCGGGAACCGGCTGATCACTCGGGGAGTACGCAGAGTTCCAGCGCGGAAGGGTGGGCCTCGTCGTGAAGGAGGTACTGGAGGGCGGGCCAGACTTCCGTCTCGGTGGCAAGGGGGCCGCCCGTGTTGGGGTTGGCATCGAAGCGCGGGAAGTTCGAGGACGAGACCTCGAGGCGAATCCGGTGGCCCGCGGCGAACACGATGGCCGTGCTGGCCAGGTCGATCTCGTAGCGGGCGGGCTCGCCTTCAGGGACGGGGGCGGGTTCGCTGAGGGAATCTCGGAAGCGGGCGCGGACGATGCCGTCGCAGACGGACACGGGAGTGCCGTCGGGCTGGACATCGACGAGCTTGGCGGTGAAGTCGGTATCCGGGGCGTCGGTCACGGTCCAGAGGACGACCTTCACGGGGCCGGCGACGACGACGGGGCTGTCGAGAGGCTCGCTGGTGTAGCAGAGGACATCGTCGCGAGCCTCGATACGTGACTGGTCGCGGGGGCCGGGGAGGCCGATGGCGGAGTGGAGGGTGGGGCCGCCCTCGCTGGGGACGGGGCGGAGGGGGTCATAGAAGTAGCGGTCGGGGACCTGGTCGCCGGGAGGCGGGGTGGTGGCGAGGGCGCCGTCGCCGCGGGCGCTATTGGCACTGCCATCGCTGTGGAGGTACCAGCTCACCGTCTCGGCGCCGGAGGGGGGCCACTCGTCGGCCTCACGCCACTCGTTGGCGCCCATGAGGAAGTAGCGGACGGCGGGGAGTTCCTTCTCGACGCCCTTCAGGTGCCGGTCGAGGAAGCGGTTGTAGTCGAGGACGGCGCCAGACATGGCAGCGGCGGCGGTGGGGCCGAAGTCGCGCTCGCCGAGGTAGCGGTCGTAGTAGGCATGCGACCAGGGGCCCATGAGGAGGTGGTGGCCAGCCGGGGAGGCGGCGCTCATGCCGCGGAAGTTGCGGACGGTGCCGATGCCGAAGATGTCGAACCAGCCGCCGACGTGATACATCGGGATCTCATAGCGGGAGTAGTCGTCGGAGTGGCGCAAGGCCTCCCAGTAGGCATCGCGACTGTCGTGGCCGATCCAGTCGCGCCACCAGGGGGCGAGGTCGGGCCGGGAAAGGCCGGGCATGGCCGCGAGCGGTCGCGTGCGGGCCGTCTCGTGCGGGTCGAGGAGGGCCTGGGCGGCGGCGGCGAAGTGCTCGGGGGCGATGTCACGGTCGCGGCCGAGGGCGAGGGCGGCGGCGAGGCCGAGTCCCCAGAACGTGGCGAAGCCGAGCTGGAGGGCGCCGCCCTGGTAGGTCCAGCCGTCGTAGTAGTCGTCGGCGGTGATGATGGGGATGGCGCACTTGAGGGAGGGGGGCTTCGCCTTGGCGGCGAGCAGGGTGGTCGCGCCGACATAGGAGGGGCCGTAGATGGCAACGCCGCCATCACACCAGGGCTGGGCGGCCAGCCACTCGACGGAGTCGTAGCCATCGTCGGCTTCGTTCACGAAGGGGTTGAACTCGCCCTCGGAGGAGAAGCGCCCGCGCACGTCCTGAACCGCGACGGCGTAGCCACGCTCCGCGAGCTTGAGGGCGGAGGGCATGATGGGGAGGGCGGCGGCGGCGAACACCTCCTTGTCGTAGGGGGTGCGGGTGATGATGCCGGGCACGGGGTCGCCGTCGGCGGGGCGGAAGATGTCGGCGTAGGTCACGACGCCGTCGCGGAGGGGGATGGGGATGTTCTTCTCGACGAGGACGCGCGAGACGGTCGGTGACATCAGTGGCTGGCCTCCCGGCGGCATCGTACGCGGGGAGGGGTCAGGCGGGGACGGGAGCGGCGGGGTCGAGGAGGGCGGCGTCCTTCAACTCGGACCAGAGGGCGGCGGGGACCGGCGTCTCGATCATGCGGGCGTTCTCCTCGACCTCGGCCACTGAGGCGGCGCCGGGGATGACGGCGGCGACCGCGGGGTGGGCGAGGATGAACTGGAGGGCGGCGGCCTTGAGGGGCGCGCCGTGGCGGTCGCAGACGGCCTTGATGGCGCGGGCGCGATCGAGCATCTCGGGGGGCGCGGTCTGGTAGTTGTAGCGGGCGGTGTCATCGAGGTCGGAAGCGAGGATGCCGCTGTTGTAGGGCCCGCCGGCGATGACGCTGATTCCGTTCGCCTCGCAGTAGGGGAGGAACTCGGCGAGGGCGGTCTGCTCGAGGAGGGTGTAGCGCCCGGCGAGGAGGAAGCAGTCGAGCGGGAGCTCGCGGGCGAAGCGGAGCTCGAGCTCCCACTGGTTCATGCCCGCGCCGATGGCGCCCACGAGGCCCTGCTCGCGCAGCTCGATGAGGGCGGGAAAGGCCTCGCGGATGGCCTGATCGGCGTGGTCGTCGGGGTCGTGCACGAGGAGGATGTCGACGCGATCGAGACCGAGGCGTTCGAGGCTGGTTTCGAAGGAACGCAGGACGCCGTCGCGGGTGAAATCGAAGTGCCAGGGCTCAGCCCCACCAACGTCTTCCTGGAGGAGGCGGCCGACCTTGGTGGAGAGGACGAAGCCGGACCGTTCGAGGCGGGAGAGGGGGGTGTTGTAGCGGCGCTCGCTTTCGCCGAGGCCGTACATGGGCGCGGTATCGAAGTAGCGGACGCCGGTCTCCCAGGCGCGGTCGATAAGGGCCTCGGCCTCGGAGCGCGGTGCGTCGCGCGCGAGGAACACGCCCCCGAGCCCGAGGCAGGTGACGCTCAGGGGGGTGCGTCCGATCTGTCGCGTATCGGTGGCCTTCACGGCGGGGATGATAGCGGGCCAGACATCAGGACGGCTTGCGGGCGCGGATGGAGTAGGAGAGGGGGATGCTCTCGCGGTGCCCGGGGAGTATCCACGTGCCGGGCTCCTCGCCCGGTTCCATCCAGCGAAACGCCTCCCAGCAAAGAGAGTCGAATTCGTGCAGGAACTCGATCGCGAGGCCAGCCTGCCCGATGGCCGTGATGATTGAGCCCATGGTGTGCGACCACTCGTAGGTCTCGTTCTCGGTGGTCTCGGCGGAGGGGTCGGCGTAGGTACCGGGGTCTTCCCAGCGGTCGGGCTCGGGACCGTGGAAGTAGGGGTAGCGCAGGGAGAGGCCGCTCTCGGCCTCGTCGTCGAAGACGTGGGCGAAGGGGTGACCCTCGCGCAGGTAGAGGATGCCGCCAGGTTTGAGCAGGGCCGCAACCACGCCGGCCCAGCGAGGGATGTCGGGGAGCCAGGTCAGCACGCCCCGGCTGGTGTAGACGATGTCGAAGGTGCGGCCGGCGAGGGCGTCGGGAGCGTCGTAGACGTTGGCCTCGACGAACTCGGCGTCGAGGCCGGTTTCGGCGGCGAGCTCGCGCGCGGCGGCGACACCGTCCGGGGAGAAATCGAGGCCGGTCACGGTCGCGCCAAGGCGGGCCCAGGAGAGGGTATCCATGCCGAAGTGGCACTGGAGATGGAGGAGCGACTTGCCAGCGACGTCGCCGACCTCGTCCGGCTCGTCGGGCTCCAGCGACGACTTGCCGGCGAGGAAGCCGGGAACGTCGTAGAAGGCGGAGCGGCGGTGGATGGGGACGCGCTCGTCCCAGTTGCGGCGGTTAGCCTCGAACCAGGCCTCGCCGGTCATGGCGAGCGGGGGGTGAAGGTGAGGGGGAGGGATTCGAGGCCGCGGACGACGTACCAGGCGGGCCAACGCGGCTCGAACTCCGCCTCGTCGATGCGGATGTCGCCCATGCGGGCGAGGAGGGTCTCGAAGGCGAGGCGGCCTTCGAGACGGGCGAGGGGCTGGCCGGGGCAGAAGTGGGGTCCGTGGCCGAAGGCGACGCTGTGGCGTGCGTTCTCGCGGAGCGGATCGAAGGTCGCGGGTTCCTCGAAGCGTTCGGGGTCGCGGTTGGCGGCGGCGTAGACGAGCCAGACGACCGAGCCGGCGGGGATCTGGACGCCATCGACGACGGCGTCGCGCTTGGCGTAGCGGAAGAGGCCCTGCACGGGGGAGGCGAACCGCAGCACCTCGTCGATGAAGGCGGGGATCTCGCCGGGCTCGTCGCGCAGGTGGGCCTGGAGGTCGGGTTCCCGGGCGAGAAGCTCCATGGCATTGGTGAGCAGGTCGGTGGTCGTGCCGTTGCCAGCTCCGTAAACGACGCTGGAGACCTCGACGAGCTCCTCGAGTTCGGGGAGGGTGCCGTCGCGGAAGCGGGCGGTGGCGATCTGCGTGAGGATGTCGCTCTGGGGGTGGGCGCGACGGTCGCGCATGTAGTCGAGGAACTGGCGGTCGTTGGGGGTGAGGGAATCGGCGGGGTCGGTCCCGGGGGCACGCTCGTTGCGGATGCGGTCGCGCATGGCGGTGTTGTCGCTCTGCTCGGGGCGGGAGGTAACGCCGGCGGCGCTGCGCTGGCGGAACTGCTCACGGAGGCGGTCCTGCTCTTCGCGGGGGATGCCGAAGAGCTCGGTGATGACGAAGAAGGGGTAGAGGGAGGAGAACCGCGAAACGAACTCGACCTCACCGTCCTCGGCGAACTCGTCGGCCATCTCTTCGGCCATCTCACGCAGGCGGGGCTCGATCTCCTGCTGGCGGGAGGCGGTGAAGAGGCGATTGGCGACGGAGCGGAGGTCGGTGTGGCGGGGCGGGTCGGCGGTGAGCACGGGGATGAAACCGAAGGGGGTCTCCCCACGCCACGCCTCCAGCTCGTCGCTCACGTCGGCCTCGCCGAAGGGGCAGCCCTCGGGGCGCCGGGGGAGGACGTCGACGGCCCAGGGGCCGTAGGCGGAGACGGCGGCGGAAAAGTCGTCGGTGCGCTGCGAGATCTCGAGGATGTCCGGGTAGCGGGTGACGACGAAGACCCCGTAGTGGGGCTCGCGGACGATGGGGCCGCGCTCGCGGGCTGCCTCGTAGAAGGGGTGGGGGTCGGCGAGCACCTGCGGGTCCGCGTCGAAGAGGCGGGCGTTGTCGAAGTCGGGGAGGGGGCCGGCGGCGGGGGTCATGCCGCGATTGTAGCGGCGCGGGCGCGCTGGCAAAGCGGGGGCGCATCGCTCAGAATCGGCTCGCTTCACATCGAACGAGGGGGTACGCGTCATGCAGCTTGAAGGACAGGTGGCGGTCGTCACGGGAGGGGCCGAGGGGATTGGGCGGGGGTTCGCCGTGGCCTTCGCGGAGCAGGGCGCGAACGTGGCCTCGCTCGACATCGACTCGCTGAGCAACCAGGGGACGATCCGGCAGGTGCGGGCGACGGGCCGCGATGGCCTCGCGGTCGACTGCGACGTAGCCGACAAGGTGCAGGTGCGGCGGGCGATGAACAGCGTCGTGCAGCGCTTCGGCCGGATCGACATCCTCGTGAACAACGCGGCGATCTGGGTGGACACGGCGCTGACGTCGGGCACCTATGACTCGCAGGCGAAGGGCTTCGAGGACTCGATGGACATCTGCGCGCTGGGGAGCTACTACTGCGCGCTGGCGGCGGTGCCAGCGATGCAGGCGCAGGGCGGCGGCAACATCCTGAACGTCATCACCGAGCACGTTCACGAGGGACACCTGATCACGGGCCTCGCGGCGGCTACGGGCTACGACGCGGCGAAGTTCGCGCAGGCGCGGCTGACGGAGACGTGGGCGGTGGAGCTGAAGCCGCACAACATCCGGGTGAACGCGCTGTGCATAGGGGCGACGGATTCGCCGATGTTCCGGGCGACGCACGACAGCCCCGCGGAGATCATGCCGGCGGACATCGCGCAGGGCGCGCTGAACGTGCTGGCGCACGGGCCAGACGGGCCCACAGGCGACCTGCTCCTGTTCGCTGCATCGGGAACCTCACGCGAGCAGGCCCTGCGCGAGATCGCGGCGCTGGCGCCGTGAGGCCAGGAGCAGACCGATGACGGAGCCGCAGGCGCACCACGGCGTCACGGTCAGCGACCTGGAGGCGATGACAGCCGCGATTGGCGCAATCGGCTTTACAGCGGTCGAGGGGGACGCCTCCGAGCCTCGCAACTACCGGAACGAGCCCGGCGACGCGATCGGCCAGATGATCGCGCCGACGCTGGGGAACGAGATCCGGACGTGGTTCATCGAGAACCCTGCCACGGGTCAGCAGCTCGATCTGGTGGAGCTGACGGCGGAGGAGACGCGCCTCGATCGCCCGGGCGAAGAACCCGCGCAGGGCGACCTGACGATCGGAGTCGCGACGGACGACCCGGAGGTGGCCTACCACGCGATGCGAGAGGCAGCGCCGGGGCTGGAGTGGTCGGAGGCGGAGCCGGCGCCGGAGGAGGATGGCCTGGCGTTCACGGTCGACAGCCAGCGGTACGTGCTGACGCGGGGCGAGCCGTTCGCGTACGTGCACTACCCACGCAGCGGTTTCGCGACGGCGTGGCGATTCTTCCAGCGGGTGCTCGGCTACCGGCTCAAGTCGCTTTCGACGCAGGGCACGGGGGACGAGCGCTGGGCGCTGGAGGGCGGCGGCGGTCGGGTGGAGCTCGTCGTGGAGCAGGGGACGCCCGTGGCTTCCCCGGACGCGGGCAAGCGCTACCTGGGCTCGAACCACTTCCGGCTGCTGAACGCGGACCTGGAGGCGATTGCCGAGCGGGTGGAGTCGAGCGGGCTGGGCACGTGGTTCTTCCCCCCGAACGAGGCGGGATTCGCGCAGATCATCGGGCCGACGGGCGAGTTCATCGAGCTGTACGACCGATCGGCCTCCTGACCGGAGTCAGCCCGCGGGATGTCCTCTAGCAGGCGAGCTGCGTCGCGAGGTCGTGGAAGTCGGTGGCGTTGAAGTCGAAGCGGTCTTCGAAGGCGAGGTCCGTTGGCCTGCCGGCGGGCATCTCGTGGGGCCTGGGGACGAACGCCGTGTGGAGCCCGCAGGCGGCCGCGGCGTCCAGATCGGCCTTGTGGGCAGCGACCATCATCACCTGTTCGGGTTCGAGGGAGAGGGCGCGGGCGGCGGCGAGGTAGGTCTCGGGATCGCTCTTGAAGTGGCCGAGGAGGTCGGCGCTCAGGAAACAGTCCCAGGGGAGGCCGGAGTGCTTCGCCATGTTCACGAGCAGGGCGAGGTTCCCGTTGGACAGGGTCGACACGATGAAGCGCTTGCCGAGGCGCCCGAGGCCGCCGACGGAGTCGGGCCACGGGTCGAGGCGGTGCCAGACGCGGTTGAGGTGGTCGGCCTCGGCCTCGTCGAGGGGACTGCCCAGCTCGGCGAGGATCTCGTCGAGCTTCTCGCGGTGGAGGGCGTCGGCGGTCGTGAAGGGGCGTTCGCCACTCCGGACGGCGCCGATGCCGCCGACGTAGCCCTCGAAGCGCCAACGAGCGGCGAGGGCCTCCCAGTCGGCGCTCAGCCCCTTGACCTCGCCGAGGGTGGCGGCCAGCTCACGGGTGACGGTGCTTCGCCAGTCGACGACGGTGCCGAAGACATCGAAGGTGAGGGCGCGGACGTCGGAGAGGGTCATGGCGGGATTCTGCCAGAAGGAGGAGTGTTCAGGAGGGGTCGGGCGGTTCGTCGGCGGGCGGGGTCCAGGTCACGAGGGGGTTGCTGTCGCTGCCGAGGGTGACGAGGGGGCGAACGAAGATGAGCATGAGAATGAGGAGACCGAAGGGGATGGCGCCCATGATGAGGAGCGCGAGGCGGTCGCCGATGGCGTCGGCGAGGACCCCGGAATAGACCCAGTTGAGCTGCATGAACTGAAGAACCATGAAGTACACGGCGAGGACGCGGCTGCGCAGCTCGGCGGGCACGCGGATCTGGAGAATGGTCATCATGGCGACCATCCAGAAGGGCGAGCTGATGCCCATGACGAACTCGACCCCGAGGGTGAGGGAGAACCAGGGGGAGATGGAGTAGACGATCATGCAGGCGCACCAGTCGAGGGGTGCGATCAGGAGGGTCAGGCCCTTCAACTTGAGGCGGTCACCGAGGGCGACGACGATGATGGAGCCCACAAAGCTGCCGGCTCCGAAGGCCGCGTTCATCCAGCCGAAGCCCCAGGCGCCAACCCCGAGCACATCGTCGGCGAAGACGGGGCGGAGGAGCAGGATGGCGCCGGCGAAGAGGGTGATGAGGGTGGCGGGCATGAGGACCCAGACGAGCAGGCGGTCGCGGCGCAGGTGGCGGGCGGTCTCAACGATGTCGGCGGTGAAGGAGATGGTGGTGGCGACCGCCCCCTCGGTCTTGCCCTTGATGGGGATGGCCAGCAGGAGCAGGGCGCCGATGACGAAGCCGGCGCCACCGATGAGGTACGTCGCCTGGGTGCCGACGAGGGCGATGAGCGGGCCGCCGACGGAGGGGCCGGCCACCTGGAGCACGCCGGTCACCATGGCGATGAGGGCTACCGCCGTGGGGAGACGCCGGGGCCCGACGAGGTCGTACACGTAGCTCTGGGTGGCGGGCTGGCTGAGGGCGAGGAAGGCCGCCTCGAACCCCACCGCCACGAGCACGATCCAGCCCTTGGCGGCTCCCCGGGCGACGACGAGGCCCATGACGATGGCAACGGTGGCGAGGCCAACGCGCCCGGCGACGAGCAGGTCGCGCCGGGCCGTGCGGTCGGCGATGACGCCGCCGTAGGGCGAGAGCACGATGACGATGACGGCATGAATTCCGCCCATCAGGCCGAGGATGGCGCGGGAGTCGGTGAGCTCCTTCAGGAGCCACTGGGCGCCCAGGAGGATGAGCCCCTGCCCGAGGAAGAAGAGGGCGTTGCTCCAGAAGTAGCGGGCAAAGCCGCGATCGCGGAATGCGAAGCCGGCGGCGCGGAAGGTATCGCCCAGGCCGAGGGGTTGCGGGGTGTCGGGGGAGGCCGCTGTGTCAGCCACCAGCACGTCCTCGGTGGGCGGGGTGGGTCGCATCATAGGGGAGTGCAGGCGCGGGGGCGGGGCAGGGCCGGTATCA
>VXPF01000157.1 GCA_009839725.1 Dehalococcoidia bacterium
CCCGCCGCGGGCCCGTCGCGGTCCTCTCCCAACGCGCCCGCCGCGCGGCGGCCCCCCCCCCCGATGGCCGGGCGTTGCCGCCGGCGCCGCGCATCGACCTGCCGGTGAGCGCGTCGATTCCTGAGCGTTATGTCGCGGACATGGAGACGCGGCTGGCCATCTACGAGCGGGTCGCGGGCCTCGATTCGCCCCGGGACGTGGCGGAGATGGAAGAGGAGCTGCGGGACCGCTTCGGGGAGCCGCCGCCGCTCGTGCAGAACCTGCTGGGGGTGGCGTTGCTGAAGGCGGTGGGCCGGCAGGCGGGGGTCGAGCGCATCTCGACGAGCCCGGAGAGCTTCCACCTGCGCCTGCGGGGAGGAACAACGCGCGGCCACCAGCGGGCCGTGGATGCGCTCGGCGTGGCGGGGGCCAGGGTGGGGCCGGAGCAGGTGCGCATCGCGAGGGAGCAGGCGGGGACGGACTGGATGCCGCTGATCGTGCGGGTGCTGCGCGCCCTGGCCGGCGCCGCCTGACTGGACCGCGCGAGGGCGGAGTCCATACTGAGGGCGTGGACGGCGCGAACCTTTTCACGATGCTCTCGGCCTACCGGCCCGGGGCGGCTTCGCCCTTCGAGGACTATTGCACAAACGGCCTCGCCTACCTGCTGGGGACGGGCAACGAGGCCCTCGCCACGCTCTTCAGGAAGGCGGCGGGAACGCAGGGGGCGGTGGCGGACGTGACGGTCCAGCCCGGTCCGGATGCGCCCCTCGCGGACCTCGGGGTCACGTTCGCGGACGGGCGGGAAGCGCTCGTCGAAATCGAGGTGGCTCCGGGCGAGACCGTCGAGCGACCGAGGAGCGAGGGACCACGCTTGCGGGTCGCCTTCGATGGGGGCGCAGACGGGGCGGTGACGTGGAACGCCATTGCAGATGCGCTCGCGGACGACGCCGACCGGCTCGCGCGCGAGTTCGCGGAGTTCGTGCGCCGCGACGTCCTCGGGCTGGAGGCGGTGGGGCTCGACGACGCCCTCCACACGAACCGGCTCTACGCGCTCGGCGGGGCCGCCCTGCGTGACCGTTTCGGCGAGGGCGTGCGCTACGAGAACAGCTCGTCGACGCCCGTGCAGGGCCGCTACCGCTACCTGGGCACGACGTTCTCTCCGGACGGCGGGGAGCTGCGCTACTGGATCGGGCTGGTGAACGAGTCGCTCCCGCTGAGCGAGCACTACCACCTCATGCTGGCGAGCAAGACCTCGCCGCTCCAGGAGCCGGCGGGCCAGCCGCGGGCGACGGGCAACTGGCGCTGGGAGTACTGGTCGGGAATGGGCCGGGTCGTGCGGCCCGTGGGGCTGGCGGAGTACGGGTCGCTGCTGGGGCGAATGGGGACCTAGGGACTAGGAAAGGGGGGTATCTCGCTAAGTGTCCGTGGGGTCTGGAACCATCGTCCTAAGATCAACCCAATCCTGCGGAAGGGCTTGCCAGATTTCCGCTGAAAGCCTCGTCATCTCCTCCCTGTGCCGATCGCCTTCCACGTCCTCAGCATCGTCCCTGGCGGCAAGAAGAGCCTGCTCCACGTTGGAGTTCATGTCCGTTGAGAGACCTATCTGGCGTCTCGCGCTGGCATTCCGTAGGTCTTCAAGATTTCTCTGGTGCTGGGTGGCGATGGCTTTCATATTCCTGTCATGCTGGTCCAACGCATCGCGCAAACGCGCATCCAGTTCAAAGAGCTTGTTGTAGGTCTCTTCATCCATTGCTCAACCTCCGGCTCACGGTCTTGGGTCGAAGCGCCTGCTGCAAACTTGGCGGCATAAGTCCCCTAGGAAAAGGTTCGCTCGCCTATCAACTCGACACGAATCGACGCATCCCCGAGCCCGCGGTCGTCGGCATACTTCTGGCCGGCCGCAGTGGCATGACCTCGCGCGACGGGGCCATCTTCGCGGTGGCGAACTTCCATTTCGAACGTATCGTCGGGATTCGACCCAACGATTACGCGATACTTCGGAATCAGAGCACTATTTGGCACGCGGGGATTTTAGGAGACGCGCAAAACTATGGGCAACCGCGCCTCTCCCCGCTCCCACTCACACCTTCGCTGGCTCAACCTCGGCGAGCTCGGCCATGAGCTCCATCGCTTCGGGCTGGGTGGCGTTGACGGTGATGCCGGTAATGGGGTCGTCGGCCCAGAGCTTGTAGCGCTCGCGGATGCGCTCGACGGGGCCGATGAGAGCGGTCTCGTCGAGGAACTCGTCGGGGACGGCGGCAGCGGCCTCCTCCTTGCGCCCAGCGAGGAAGAGCTCCTGGATGCGCTGTGCGGCGTCGGCGTAGCCGCGGCGGACCATGTTGTCGTTGTGGAAGTTCTTGGTGCGGTGGCCCATGCCACCGATGTAGAGCGCAGTGCCGGGCTTCATGGCGTCGAGGGCGCCCTGCACGTCGTCGGTAATGCGGACGGTGGCGCCGACCTGGATCTCGATGTCCTTGAGGCTCTTGCCGCCGCCTGCGCGACGGAAGCCCTCTTCGAGCCAGGGCATGAAGTGGTCGAGCTTCTTGCCGGGGACATAGCCGAGGGGGAGCCAGCCGTCGGCGATCTCGGCGGTGAGGCGCGTGTTGGCGGGCGTGCCCGTGCCCAGCCAGATGGGGACGTTGTTCATGTGGAGGATGGAGCGGAGAGGCTTGCCCAAGCCGCTGGAGCCCTCGCCCGCGTAGGGGAGCGAGATCTCCCGGCCCTCGTGCATGACGGGGCGCTCGCGCTCGAAGATCTTGCGCATGATCTGGACGTAGTCGCGGATGCGGTAGTACGGCTTGCCCCAGGGCTCGCCGTACCAGCCCTCGACGATCTGGGGGCCGGAGACGCCGATGCCGGCGATGAAGCGGTTGCCGCCGGCCATCGCGTCGACGGTGGCGACGGACATGGCGCAGTTGGCGGCGGTGCGGGCGGCGAGCTGCATGATGCCCGTGCCGAGCCGGATGCGGTCGGTGACGGCGGCGAGGTAGGCGAGGGGCGTGACGGCGTCGGAGCCGTAGGCCTCGGCGGTCCAGACGGAGTCGTAGCCGAGGCGTTCGGCCATCTGGACCTTCTCGACGGGCAGGTTCATCTGCGGGCCGGAGTAGCCGATGCTGATGCCAAGCTTCATGGTGTGCTCCCGGGAGCGACGTTGGCGCTCCGTTGCGGGATTCTACGGGGAGTTCCGCCAGTGGACCGGCGGGTCCGTGCGATACTCGTGCACGGTGAGAACGCACCTCCGGATCCTCCTTGCCATCCTGGCACCGGTCCTGCTTCTCACTGCGCTGTCCCCCGCCCGCCTTCATGCATCGCCCGACTCGGCCGCAGATTCCGACGCCGCTTCGATCACTACCACGCTGTACCCAGGCTGGAACATGGTGGGGTGGGTGGGGCCGGCAACCCCCGTTTCGGAGCTGTTCGAAGCGATCCCCGAGCTAACGCAGGTCCTCGCCTGGGATGCCGAGGTCGGTCGCTATCGCCTCGCCACACCAACCAGAACCGATCACGGCCTATCCCTGACGCGGGGCGGGGGTCTCTGGCTTGAGATCGGCGGTGACGCTGCGATCGAGTGGAACCGCGCCGTGTCGGACGAGTACGTCCTGCTGTTGCTTCGGACGGGCTGGAACCTCGTGGGCTGGACAGGTGAAGACGGCACATCCGTTGAGGAGGCATTGGGTCGGCTCGGGGGCGCGCTTGACGCCGCAGCGCGCTGGGACGCCGAGGCGGGACGCTACCGGGTTCACCACCCCGGCATTCAGGCTGTCGGCGACTTCAGCACCGTGAATCACGGGGACGCTCTGTGGGTCCACTTAGGGAGCACTACGAGGTGGGCGCAGCCCGGCACAGGCCGGGTAGTGTTTGAGTTCGACGACGAAATTCCTCCAGATTCAAGGGCCGAGATGCGCGAGGAGATGGGGAGGGTCATGGCGTTCTTCGGCCAACGACTCGGCGTTCACCATGACGAGATCACGCTGTCCGTGTCCAGGACGGGCGGCTGCGCATCCAAGCCGGGCTTCATCAAGCTGAACCATCCTTGGTGCGTGGCGCACGAGTACTTCCACATCCTTCAGTTCGCGCTCGCTGAGGGGCACCAGCATGGACCAACCTGGCTGCTCGAAGGCTCGGCAACGTACATGGAAGAGTTGTACGACGACGGCCTGGAGTTTCGGCGTTGGGTGGCGCCAGCAGCGGCGTCACACGTCGCCAGCATCCGAACACCGGAAGCCGCGCCCAAAGGAAGGCTCAACTACCACCTAGGGTTCATCGCCGCGGACTGGTTGAGGGAACGAGCGGGAGAGCCTGCTCTCTTGGATTACTACCGCCAACTGCCCTCTTCGGGCAGTTGGGAGGAGGCCTTCGCGACGGCCTTCGGCCTCCCCCTTGGCGAGTTCTATGAGGCATTCGAGGCTCACCGCGCGGAGGTCGCACCGGCCTTGCCGCACTTGACCGATGAGGTCGTCAAGCCCGTTGCCGTGTTCCTTGGAGATGTCCCAGAGGAGACGCGCGCCACTCTCCAGAAGGAGATGGACACGGTGCACGACTTCCTGATCGAGCGCTTCGGCGCCGAGCCGGCAGAGTATTCGGTCTACTTCGGAGCAACCTGGGGAGCCGTGTCCCAGCATGCGAGGCGGCTCTCGGCGAACCCCTGGTGGGACGATCGTGTGCGACGGTATTCCCTGCCGCTAACGTGGGAACCCCGCTGCTCAAGGGGCTTCACGGGCTGGATGGTTCACGCGCTGGACTGCGAACGCCCTCTGGACCACCAGTCCTACATCAACTCGTACCTTCGAACACTTCTGGTGGATAAGGAGCAGGACAGTCTCTCACCAATGTGGATCGAGGCGGGCGGAGCCCTCTACCTCGGCATCTCGTTCCGGTCCGCCGGAGCCACTGACATCGACGACGAACTTGTGCCGTCCATCAGGGTGGTCCAGCAATCGACTGTTCCGCTTGAAGAGCTTGCTCCGACAGCATCGTTTCGGCGGAAGGGGCACTGGGAGAGCGGAGACAGCAGGGAGATAGGCGCGCTTAGCCTTCTCGCCGTGGACTGGCTCCTGCGGCGGGCAGGCGAGGGTGCGCTCTTCGAGTACGTTCGCCTGCTGCCAGACGAGAACACGAGGCTGTTGGATCCCCAGGGCTGGCAGCCCGCTTTCGAGAAGGCTTTCGGTCTCACTATCGATAGCTTCTACGAGCAATTTGAGGCGTACCGCGCAACGTTGCCAGTACCGTAACTGAGTGGCTTGCGTGGTGGACCGGCGGGGCCGCGATCGGTCAGACTGCGCCGCGCACGTCAGGAGGGCAGGCGATGGCAGAAGGCGAGGCGATCACGCGGGAGGCGCTGTTCCGGGCGCTCTGCGAGCAGTGGCAGCACACCGAGGACGCGATCGCGGCGGTTGGGGAGCATTTCGACAAGCCGGCGCACGACGGCTGGACCGTGGGCGACATCTTCCGCCACCTGACGGCGATCAGCCACCGCGAGTCGGCGGCGGTCCGGGCGATGCTCGCGACGGGCGAGTACGAGATTCCGGACGAAGGGGAGAACGAAGCGGAGGTCGAGAAGTTCCGGTCGCTCGACTACAAGATGCTGCGGATCGAGCTGAACACGGCGCACGGCGTGGTCTGGATGTACGTGCAGCGGTTCAGCGACGAGGACCTGGCGCAGACGTACAAGCTGATGGGGAACGACTGGACGCTCGGGCAGGTGCTGGGCGTCGTGGCGCGGCACGAGGCCGATCACGTGGCGGTGGCGCTGGAGGCGGCGGGCGTGCCGGAGTCGGCTGTCGTGCCTATCGAGACGGCGCACCGCTGGACATAGGGACACGCAAACGAAGGAGGCCGGCATGGCAGAGACGATGACGCGGGAGGCGCTGTTCCGGGAGGTCTGCGAGGTCTGGCAGCGGACGGAGGATGCGATCGCGGCGCTGGGGGAGCACTTCGACACACCCTGCGCCGGCGACTGGACGATCGGGGACGCGTTCCGCCACCTGACGGCGGCGAGCCACATCATGTCGGGGCGCATCCGGGCGCTGTTGGCCACGGGCGAGCTGCCCTTCCCGGGCGATTCCGGGAACGCGGAGGGCGTCGAGAAGTTCGCGTCGCTCGACTACAAGATGCTGCGCATCGAGCTGAACACGGCCCACGGGGTGGTCTGGATGTACATCCAGCGGTTCAGCGACGAGGACCTGGCGCAGACGTTCACGATCTTCGACGAGGAGCACACGCTGGGCGAGGTGATCCAGGCGCGGGTGCTGCACGAGACGTGGCACGTGAACGAGGCGCTGGAGGCGGCGGGGCTGGCGGAGTCCGCGATCGTGCCGGTGGAGACGGCGCATCGCTGGACGTGAGGCACGGGCGCTAGACCGGCCCTGCGCGATGGGCCACAATGCGGGTCGCACTTCCCGAGGGCACGGAGGCAGACCATGGCAGCTGACGCAGCGGTAACGCGAGAGGCGTTGTTCCAGTCGATGTGTGAGACGTGGCAGAGGACCGAGGACGCGATCGGCGCACTCGGCGACCACTTCGACAAGCCGGCGTACGACGGTTGGTCGGTTGGCGACGTCATTCGCCACATCACGGCCATCAGCCACGACACGTCCGCGCACGTCCGCGCGATGCTGGCAACCGGGGAGTTCCCCGCCGACGAGAGCGGCAACCAGGACGGCGTCGACAAGTTCGCGTCGCTCGACTACAAGATGCTGCGGATCGAGCTGAACACGGCACACGGCGTGATCTGGATGTACATCCAGCGGTTCAGCGACGAGGACCTCGCGCAAGAGTTCTCGCTGGCCGGCAACAGCTTCTCGCTGGGCACGGTGCTGAGCCTGCTGACGCAGCACGAGGCCCAGCACGTGACCGAGGCGCTCGAGGCAGCGGGTCTCGACGACTCGGCCGTGGTCGAGCTGGAGACGGCACACCGCTGGGCGTAGCCCGCTCCTTCTCCCAATCCGACAAGACCGAGGCGCCCCCAGGGGGCGTCTCCCTTTGTCTGCGGCGCACGCGGACCCTGACCGGCATCGCGCGGACGTGGCAAGATGCGGGCGGCCCGCGGTGGCGGGTGGAGGTCGCGCATGAAGTTCGGGCTTTCGGTGGGCTTCGTGGTGACGAAGCCGTGGGACAAGATGAGCGAGTCGCGCGCCTTCCACCAGGCGGTCGAGACGGTCGAGCTGGCGGACGAGCTCGGGTTCGATAGCTGCTGGTCGGTGGAGCACCACTTCCTCGAGGAGTACTCGCACATGTCCGCGCCGGACATGTTCTTCGCGTACTGCGCGGCGCGGACGAAGAACATCCGGTTCGGGCACGGCATCTACCTGATGCTGCCCAACATCAACCACCCGGCGCGCGTGGCGGAACGGATCGCGACGCTGGACATCCTGAGCAACGGGCGCGTGGAGCTGGGGACGGGGCGGAGCGCGACCTGGACGGAGCTCGGGGGCTTCCTCGTCGAGCCGGACGACACGAAGGAGATGTGGGAGGAGTCGACGCGCTCGGTTGTGAAGATGTGGACGAGCGACGAGTTCTCGATCAAGGGCCGGCACTTCTCGATGCCGCCCCGGAACGTGTTGCCGAAGCCGGTGCAGGAGCCGCATCCGCCGATCTGGGTGGCGGTCCAAAGCCCGGAGACGGCGGTGCTGGCGGGGGAGAAAGGGATCGGGATGCTGGGCGTGACGCTGGGCGGCATCCCCAAGTACGCAGACCTGATCGCGGACTACCGGCGGGCGAGCCGCGAGGCGGAGCCGATCGGGGTGACGGTGAACAACCAGGTGCGGGCGCAGGGCGGATTGTTCTGCCACCCGGACTCGGATTTCGCCGAGAAGATGGCGGGCAAGCCGGAGGATCAACTGGCGGGGCCGCTCAGCTCCTACCTGATGACGATGGGCTCGACCTACCCGAGTCCCGCCTACCACGCGCATTCGCTCGGCTCGGGGGCGGCGTTCCGGCCACCGCTGGGGGCCGACCAGGTGGGCAAGCTCGTGGGCAACCCGGATGAGGTGGCGAAGGCGGTGGAGGACTGGCAGCAGCTCGGGGTGGACGCACTCAACATCGGGGTCACAGGGCGCTGGTCGACGCACGAGCAGAACCTGGAATCGATGCGGCTCTTCGCGAAGGAGGTCATGCCCGCCTTCCTCGACGAGCCGGTCGCCAGCGGGGCCTCCACGTGACGGCGACGGCCTCCTACCGCACGGTCTCGGCGGAGGAGGCGGCCTCGGGGGTCCGGGACGGCGACGTCCTCTACTGCTCGCTGACGTCGCTTGACTACGTGCTGGACGCGATCGCGGCGCGTCGCGACCTGAAGGACGTGCGCGTGCGGCTGACGACGCCGGGGCAGGACCCCGGCTGGCTGGCGCCGGAGGCGGGGGACGAGCGCTTCACGGTCGACTTCCAGATCTTCATCGGGGACTTCGCGCGGTACGCGACGGACTCGAAGGTGGCGTCGTACATCCCCAACCTGTTCTCGACGGAGATGAAGCAGATCGAGCGGCCCGACGACTGCCTCTTCCCGGACGTGTTCATCACCCGCGTGAGCCGGCCGAACGAAAAGGGGTACGTGAACTTCGGGCCGATGATGTTCAACAAGCGCGGCTATGTGCAGAACTGCCGCACCGTCATCGCCGAGATCGACGACACCTACCCCGTGTTCCACGGCGACTGCACGGTGCACGTCTCGGAGATCGACTACCTGGTGGAGGGGGACTACGGGCCGAGCAACGAGGAGATTCGCGCGAAGGTGGAGGCGGTGGAGGACGAGCGCAAGCGCGAGGGACTGCTGGACCTGATGGACGCGGTGCCCGACCGCTGGCTGCGGGGCATGCTGCGGAGCAGCTTCTGGTTCTTCGAAAAGCTCGACCCGGCGATGGTGGCGCCGCTGCTGGGCAAGGGCCCCGAGCCGGATGCCGAATCGAAGGCGATCGCGGCGAACGTGGCGGAGGTGGTGTCGGACGGGGCGAACCTGCAGATCGGGGTGGGTGAGCCGAGCAGCTCGCTCGTGCGGGGCGGGGCCTTCGACGAGAAGCAGGGGCTGGGACTGCACTCGGAGATGATCATTCCGGGCTGGACGAAGCTCATCCGCGAGGGCCAGATGGACGACCTGCACAAGGCGTTCCGTCCGGGGG
>VXPF01000127.1 GCA_009839725.1 Dehalococcoidia bacterium
CTCCTACCCCAACCCCCACGCCCACCGTGGCCCCCGAGCCGCGGCTGCCCCGCTGCGAGGGTCTCGAGGAACGTGGGGAGTCCCTGCGCGAGTCGGTCATCGAAACGATGGACGGCATGTCGGGCTGGGGCCTCTCCCTCGTTGACCTCGACTGTGACGTCTCCATCCACGTGAGGCCCGAGCACGGCCAGTACACCGCTTCCTCCGGCAAGATCATCGTCGTCACCACCGTCCTGCGCGCCGTGCAGGACGGCCTGCTGGACCTGGAGGAGTTCCGGCCCCACATCGAGATCGTGATGTCGCTCTCCCTCGATATCGACGCCGA
This sequence comes from Dehalococcoidia bacterium, assembly GCA_009839725.1. Lineage (GTDB taxonomy): Bacteria > Chloroflexota > Dehalococcoidia > Tepidiformales > Tepidiformaceae > UBA2991. The sequence goes on from VXPF01000127.1 coordinate 326, forward strand.
CCTCCTAAACGATCTCGTCACCCCCGAGCAGATGGCCGCCACCCTTGAGCGCGCCGGCGTCTCCGGAGACTCGAGGTTCGAGCACAGCTGGCGCTGGGCCCACATGACCGCTCCCGACATGGCCCGCTTCTGGGTCTCCCTCGTCCGTGGCCAACAGCTCAACGAGGAGTTCACCGCCTACGTCCTCGACCTCGCCTCCCGCCCCATCCTGGGCGAGGCCTTCTGGCCGTTCCCCGCCGACTTCGGCGTCGAGGGCTACGTCTACGGACAGAAGGCGGGCTACTGGACCTCGCCCGTGCCTATCGGCTACCGCGTCTCCGCCGGCTTCATGCGCCCCGCCGACGGGTCTGGCGAGGGCTACGTCTTCGCGTTCCTCATCCGGGTCGCGGACGACGACTGGGTCAGCAACTGGCGCCGTCCCATCTTCCCCGTCGTCCTCGACTTCATGACGAGCGAGATGGAGCGCTAGTCCCGGGACAGCCGCGCCTCGAGGTCGGCCAGGGTGTACGCCCCAGGACCCTTGCCCGACGCCGCCAGCCCCGTCCCCACCTCCTGCAGCAGCGCGTTCACCGGCGTCGGCACCCCGTGCAGCCGCCCCAGCAGGGCGACCTCGCCGTTCAGGTACGCCGCCTCGATCGTCGTCGAGCCCCGCGTCAGGCTCTGCCACGACGAGTTCCCCGCCCGCGCCGCCGGACTCCCCGCAAAGATGCGGTTCAACACCTCGAACCGCTGGCGGAACTCGTCGTCGCCAACCAGCTCGATGCCCGCCGCTTCGAAGCACGCCAGCGCCTCCTCGTGCGCCCGCGCCATCAGCCCTTCCGCCCGCTCCTCCAGCCCCAGGATCGCCTGCGTCGAGTTCGCCAGATTCCGCAGCAGCTTGGCGTACTTCCACGGCATGATGTCCTCGCTCGCCACCGCGCCGAAACCGGCATCCGTCAGGTCGCTCGCGATACGCTCCGCCCGCTCGTCGCTTCCCCTTGGGTAGCGGCCCAGGTCCAGCACCCCGTAGACCGGGCTCGCGCTCGAGATGACCACCCCCGGCTCCAGGTGCGTGCCGGGCAGGATCACGAGCTGGCCGTACACGTTCGGGAAGCGCCGCAGCGCCATGCGCTCGTTCACCACGCCGTTCTGCGCGCACACCACCGTGATCTCCGCGGGTGCGCTGGCGAACAGCGCATCCAGCGCCGCCACCGTGTCCTGCGACTTCATCGCGAGGATGACGACGTCCTCGGCGGTCAGGTCCAGCTCGGCCGGGGAACCGGCCGCCGCGATAGGGAGCGTCTCCGTGCCCTCCGCGCTCGTGAACGTCAGTCCCTGCTCCCGCAGCGCCTCCAGGTGCGCGCCCCGCGCGATCAGAGCGACGTTCTGCCCGGTCAGGTGCAGCCGCGCCCCGATGACCCCGCCGATCGCTCCGGCGCCGTAGATGACGTAGCGCAACCCTCAGGCCTCCCCGCCGCCGGCGGCGTCGCTCAGTGATGCTCGCCGTAGTGCCGTGCGAGGAGATCTTCCCCGAAGTCGCCCTCAGGGTCGCGCCAGACCGCGTGGATGTGGTTGGCGTCGTTCTGCGTGCAGTCGTATTCGACGAGGAATCGCGGGCCCTGCAGCCGGTAGTAGTGCGGCTCCCCCTTCTCTACCCCGCCCGCCCAGGCGAAGTGCAGGTCCTGCGACCCGCCCCCATGGACCGCCATGAGCGCCTCCCGCTGCGCCGCCGCCAGCTCGTCGGGAAGCCGGTCCACGTAGAGCGAGGCGAGCGCCTCCAGCATCTCGCGCTGGCCGTCGCGCAGCGCGCCCGCCGCCACCCCGCTCGGCATCACCGAGTACCGCACGGCCGCTTCCTGCTCCGGCCCGAACCCGAGCCCCGCGCGCTCGCCCCGCCACCGTTCCTCCCAGGCCGGGTCGTTGGGAAGCCCCATCAGGCGCCGCGTCGGGATCGGGAGCGCCCCGTCCTCCACGCGCGGCCGGTTCGACTGCACGATGTCGGGCGGCGCCGCCGTCGAGATCAGCGCCGCCTCCCGCTGCTCCCCGTCGAGCGCCTGCAGCAGCTCCCGCGCCAGGTCCTCCTCCGCCGCCAGCGGCCGCAGCCGCCCATCCCCTCCGAACGGCGCCTCCGCGGGATTCGCGCCGAGGAACGTCGGGTTCGGGGCGATGATGTCGTCGCCCTCGATCGTGTAGTGGATCGAGACGTGGTGCCCCTCGAACCGCCACCCCCACGCCTCGTCCCCCGGCTCCCCGAAGATCGTGACGAAGTAGAGCTGCGGGTCGCGCCAGCGCTCCGACCCCACGTCCACCCCAAGGCGCCCCCCGCTCCACGCCTCCACCGCGTCCAGGATGTTCTCCAGCCCCATCACGACCGCTGCCGTCACATACCCGGAGCGGCTCAGCCCCGTGGCCGCGAGCCGGTTGGCCGCCTGCTGCTGCGTCGGCGTCATCGCCAGGAGCGGCAGCCCCTCCCGCTTCATGGGCGCGTAGTTCCAGTGGCGTCGCTCCTCGTCGTCCGAGAGCGGGCGCAGGGCCCGCTCTCGCTGCCCGTCGTCAAGCAGCGCAAGGAACTCGCGCGCGGCGGTGGCCATTCGCGCTGCGGTCTCGGGAGCCTTGGTTGCCGGCATGGCGGGAAGGATACGCCTCCCGCCCGGACCCTGACCCCGCGCCCCCGCCGCGCCGCTAGAATGCCGGCGCGCCCACTGCGCCCCGGAGGCCAGCCGTGACGGCAACCGAACCCCGAACCGAGACCGACCGCGAAGCCGCCATCGACGAGCTCCTCGCCAAGCAGGAGATCCGCGACGCGCTCATGCGCTACTCCCGCGGCATCGACCTGCTCGACCCCGACCTCGTCAAGTCCGCCTACCACCCCGACGCCTACGACGACCACGGCACCTTCAAGGGCAACGCCTTCGAGTTCGCCGAGCACGTCATGCAGGGCCTTTCGAACCTCACCTGCACCGAGCACTTCCTCGGCAACTCCCACATCGAGGTCGACGGCGACCGCGCCTACTCCGAGACCTATCACGTTGCCTACCACCGCATCCCCGCCGGCGATGACGGCGTTGCCACCGACTTCACCTGGGGCGGGCGCTACGTCGACGTCTTCGAACGTCGCGACGGCGGCCCCTGGCTCATCCTTCACCGCACGGTCGTCCACTCGTGGAGCCGCATCGATCCCGTGCTCGACGACAATGCCGCGATGGCTGCCAACTTCACCCAGGTGGCGCGCGGCGACCGCACCGACCTCATCTACCGCCTGCGCGAGGTCGTGGGCTAACCACCCGGGCCGCGAGACGCTATCATTCCTGAGAATAGCCCCGCGTGGCCCTCACCAGTCCAGGAGACGGAACATGACAGCAGAAGCGACGACGGAGCGACCCTTCTACAAGGACCCCGCGCCCGACCAGATCCGGCGTGATCCGCCCCATCGCTACCTGCCCGTGAGCGAACGCTCGAACTGGCGCGAGCAGGGCATCGACATGCCCTCCATCCTCCTCCGCGACCCCGAGAAGCTGCCCGTCAAGGTGCTCCTGCACTCCATGTACGGCGGCGAGATCGGCGGCTCCGAGGCCTTCGGCCGCCGCTACGTGCTCGCCACCAGGGACGGCGTCGACCAGCTCCCCTGGGAGCTCGCCCTCGTCAACGCTCGCCTCACCTGGGACGAGTGCCGCCACACCGAGATCGTCCTCGAGCAGATGGCCAAGAACGGCTGCACCCTCGGCGACTTCGTCGATGGCTACATGGCCGGCGAGAGCCTCTCCAGTTCCAGCGGCAACGCCAATCCCGGCGCCGCCCTCGACATGATCAACAGCATGGCCTCCGTCCATCGCGGCGGCGAGGGCCTCGCCATGAATCTCTTCACCGCCCTCATCGACATGGGCCGCAACATCGGCGATCCCGACTGGGAGACCGCCTTCGACTTCAACCACGCCGACGAGGTCATGCACGTCGAGGTCGGCAACTACTGGGTGCCGCGCCTCACCGAAGGCAACGACGGCAAGCGCCGCGAGGCCATGCAGGCTCAGCAGGCCTTCGAGGAGCTCATCATGGCCCTCAACACCGGCGACGAGGTCGCGGCCCCCAAGGAGTTCGCGCTCTAGAAGAGCGGTCGCCAATCAGGCAGCAGTTCACAGTCGGGAGGAGCCCATGTCCGCCACCGAATCCACCGAGCGGTCCTTCTACAAGCCCCTCGGACCGGGCGACCACCGCCGCGACCCACCGCACCGCTACCTCCCCGTCGACGACCGCGAGAACTGGCGCGAGAACGGCATCGACCTCGCCTCCATCCTCCTCCGCGACCCCGAGAAGATGTCGCGCAGGGTGCTACTCCACGCCATGTACAACGGCGAGATCGGCGGGGCCGAGACCTTCGCCCGGCGCTATGTGATGGCTACGAAGGACGGCGGCGGCGAGGACCTCCCCTGGGAGCTCGCGCTCGTCAACGCCCGCCTCGCCTGGGACGAATGCCGCCACGCCGAGATCGTCCTCGGCAAGATGCCAGAGCACGGCGTCACCCTCGGCGACTTCGCCGACGGCTACCGCGCCGACGATGGCAGTGTCTCCCAGACCGGCGAGCAGAACATGGTCAACAACATGGCCGCCGTCCACCGCGGCGGCGAGGGCATGGCCATGAACCTCTTCACCTCCCTCATCGACATGGGCCGCAACATCGGCGACAAGGAGTGGGAGACCGCCTTCGACTACAACCACGCCGATGAGGTCATGCATGTCGAGGTCGGCAACTACTGGGTGCCGCGCCTCACCGAGGGCGACGACGGGAAGCGCCGCGAGGCCATGGAGGCCCAGCAGGCCTTCGAGGAGCTCGTCATGGCCCTCAACACCGGCGACGAGGTGCTTCCGCCCGAGGACTTCGCCCTCTAGGCGCCGCGGGGCCAGGAACCACATGGCGAAGCGCTGGCGGCCGCCCTTCAACTTCAAGCGCTACTGCGGCGACTCTGCCACCATGCTCGTCCACGACCTCGTCTGCGAGAAGCCCGACTGCCACGTCTCCACCTTCGAGGACGAGCAGATCACGATGTGGGACTCCGAGGAAGAGGTCACCGAGGCCCTCGCCGGCGGGGAGTGGATCCAGTGCCAGCTCTGTGAGTCGGGCGCTCTCTACTTCACCCCCCGCGAAGAGCTGAAGTAGCAAACGCCAGGCCCCCGGGCCGGGAAGCGAGACACGAATGGTCGAACTGTGGCATCCCCAGCGAAAGCTGGGCGGGGCGTTCTCCGTGGACGAATGCGCGCGCCGGCTCATGCACTACCGCTACGCCGAGGTCGAGATGATGCGCGCCCTCCTCCAGTGGATCGCCACCCAGCCGCAGGTGCACCACAAGGTCGAGTTCGGCCCCATCGCCTACCAGGACGCGCAGCACGCCGACATGCTCGGCAAGCGCCTCCCCGAGCTGCGCATGACCGAAGGCGCCGAAGGCCCCTACCCGCTCATGACCTCCCCGAAGATGGATCCCCCCAACGACGAGTTCGTCGCCTTCATGGAGGCCATCCAGGACCAGGACGACCCGATCCTGCGCGTGATGGGCATCTTCGGCGTCCTCAAGCCCCACCTCGCGACCCACTACCTCTATCACATGCGCGCCACCGACCAGGTGGTCGATTCCCCCACCGTGCGCATCCTCAAGTTCATCCTCATCGACGAGGAAGAGCACATCCAGTGGGGCCGCGCCCAGATCGAGGAGCTCGCCGACACCCCGAAGAAGCGCCGTCACGCCAACGAGTGGCGCATGCACCTCGAGGAGATGCTGACCGAGGCCGGTGGCGTCATCGGCATCCGCGGGAGCGACGACGACGAGTGACCTACGTCATCGATAAGGCGCTCTGCATCAACTGCGGTTACTGCCGCCGCGTGTGCCCGACCGAGACGATCCACTACTTCGACACCGACGACTTCATGCACACCATCTATGCCGAGGAGTGCATCGACTGCAACGCCTGCGTCCCCGTCTGTCCCGTCGATTGCATCGACTACGACGACACCAACGTCCTCAGCGGCGACGCCCTCGAGCAGGCGCTCGCCAAGGCTCGTGAGTGGGCCCGAAAGCGCAACCAGGACGAGCTCCTCAGGGAGCTCGCCCCCCGCGCCAAGTTCCGCCCCTCGGTCATGCCCGAGAAGGCCCGCCGCGGCACCCGCAAGGACTAGCCGATGGCCCTCAAGATCATCGACGGCTGCATCAACTGCGGGAATTGCCGCCACGTCTGCCCCACCGACACCATCCGCTACTACGACACGCCCGACCTCCAGCACACCATCGAGCCCTCCGGCTGCATCGACTGCAACCTCTGCATCGACGCCTGCCCCGTCGAGGTCATCGAAGTGGACAACGCCTACGTCCACGACCCCGAGGAGCTCGCCGCGGCCAAGGAGCTTGCCGCCGAGGTCTGGAAGGAGCGCGGCCCCCTCATCCAGACCGTGTTGAAGGTGATGCGCCAGCGCAACGCCCGCTGGGCCCGCGAACGCGACGACCGCCGCGACGACCCCGACCGCTACCGGAGCGGCAACCGCCTCCCCTGACCCCCATCCCCGAACCGACGAAAGCGTGCTCGGCGCTATACTGCGAAGACGGTAGGCGCGTTCGTCTAGAGGCCTAGGACACCGCCCTTTCAAGGCGGAGATCGCGGGTTCGAATCCCGCACGCGCTACCAAGCTATACAAAATCGAGAACCTTCGTCCTGACCTTCACCTTGGCCTTCTAGGTCTGACGGGATGGCGCTTTGTGCACAGCGTAGGTGGCGAAAGTATCGAGTGCGGCTCACGGCGCAAGACCTTGAGAACTATGAATCTGAACTCCGGGGCCTGATTGAGGCGGCACGTAGCGCTTACGGGGCCTAGCCCAAGCGCTTCACCCGATATTGCACCTAGCCAACGTTCGCTCATACAGATGCGCGGGGATAGGTATGGTCGTTCCATGTGCGAACTCGAGCTCATCCTGATCAGCGACCACGAGTTGACGCTGCTACCGTCCACGTACCCGTGAGACGAGTTCCGCCGACAGGACGAGCTGCAACGAGGGCAGGTATCCCTCGTTGCAGCTCGCTGGGAACTGGTGGAGGCGCTGTTCTGGCACTGGGCGCGCCGCGTACTCACTCTCGGGCTGTGGTCGAGCCGGTGACACACGCGGCCTGAGTCTGGCCGGGATGAGGCGCGTGCTCTGCCGCGTGCACGGCTTGCCACGCGGTACAGGCAGGGCTGACGCGAGACCGCGCTGTAGGTGATGAACGGTCGTGGGGCACCGCCCGCTACAATCGGCAGCGATGGGCGAGTTGGTGATGGTGCGCGGGCCCGCTGGGTCGGGCAAGAGCGGGCGGCTCGTCGAGTACGCCAAGAAACGCTACTACAATGACCGCTTCGCCCGACGGCGAGTCCCTCGAGGACGGCCGCACGAGCCGCAGGCGGAAGTACCGCAAGGTCATCCGCGAGCGCCCGGGTCTCGCGCCTGCGGCCCTCTTCCACCTCATCGGGAACTCGGTCTTCCTCAGGCTCTCCGATGTCGCCGCGGGGCTCCCGCCCTACGAGGAGCGGGTGCTCCTGTCCGACATGGAGACCGAGGAGGACGGCACGGGCCTCTCCCAGCGGAGCGCCTACGACGAGCTCTTCCGGACGCTGCGGAAGGCGCTGACAGACCTCCTCGCAAAGGGCTCGAAGCGCCTCCTTGCTACCTACCTGCAGACGCTCCTCGCCTACCCGGACGGCTGCACCCGCGGCGAGACGGTCTTCGATCCCGAGACCGAGGACGTACTCGTGCAGGTGCCGCCCCTCTCCGAGGAGAGGCTCTACCCGAAGGAGCGGGCGCTCGTCGACCTCGTCGCCGCCGAGCGGCTGGCGGGCCGGCGGGTGCTCGTCTACGCCACCCACACGGGCACGCGCGACATCACCGGGCGGATGGAGGAGTTCCTCTCCCGCCACGGCTTCAACGTCGCGGTGATGAAGGCCGACGCGGTCCCGCCGGAGCGCCGCGAGGCGTGGGTGGCGAAGCGGGTCGAGGAGGGCGTCGACGTGCTCGTCTGCCACCCGCGGCTGGTGCAGACGGGCCTCGACCTCGTGGAGTTCCCGACGATCTGCTGGTACGAGACGGACTACTCCGTCTACACCATGCGGCAGGCGTCACGGCGCTCCTGGCGCATCGGCCAGCGCGAGCCCGTCCAGGTCGTCTTCATGGCCTACCGGAACACCCTGCAGGCGGACGCCCTCAAGCTCGTGGCGCAGAAGCTCCAGTCGTCGCTCGCCGTCGAGGGCGAGCTGCCGGAGGACGGCCTCGCCGCCTATGGGGACGACGGGGACGACCTCATGCTCGCCCTGGCGCGCAAGATCGTTGCCGGCGAGGAGGACACGGGCTCGGTCGAGTCGGTGTTCGAGCAGGCCCGGCAGGTCGCGGCGGAAGCCGAGGCGCTGCTGGTCGACGAGGGCTGGCACGCGCCCGAGCCGGAGCCGGTCACGGTCGCAGCGGCCGCCGAGGGCGTCGTAGACGCTGTGGACTCTGAGCCGCAGCGGTCGCTGTTCTCCTGGGCGGAGTTCATGGCGGACGCGCCGGAGGAGCCGCTGCCGCCTCGTGGCCTTCGGCAGAACGAAGCTCCGACGCTCTCGCTGTTCGATTGGGCGCTCGAAAGGGAGCGTGAGGGGGTACTGGCGGGAGCAGCCGGATAGGAACCGGAGGGGGGGGGGGGGGGGGGGGGGGGGGGGGGGGGGGGGGGGGGGGGGGGGCG
>VXPF01000075.1 GCA_009839725.1 Dehalococcoidia bacterium
TTTTTTTAATTCAACGGGGTACACCGCTCTCTTCCCCGGGTATTTGGTCGGCATCGGTCTTAGTGTAAAACCTCGCCGTCCCCACCATCCCGCCTGCCCCCGATGCACTCGCCGCGTCGGTCGAGGCCCTGAGCCGGAGTAAGCGCCCGATCGTCGTGGCTGGACCGGAGAGCGGCGGTCTCCCCGCCGGGGCCATCGCGGAGCTGGCGGAGGCGCTCGGGGCGCCCCTGCTTGCCGACCCCCTTAGCGGTCTCCGCACCGGCCCCCACGACCGCACGAACGTCCTCGATGCCTATGACGCCTACCTCCGCGACCCGCGCGCCGGCTCGCTCGCGCCGGACTGCGTCCTGCGCTTCGGCGCGGCGCCCACCTCAAAGGCGCTCAACCAGTTTCTCGCCCGCGCGACCGATGCTGCGCACGTGCTCTGCGACCTGCCCGGCTCCAATCGCGACCCCGACGCCCTCACCACCCACCGCCTCACCGCCGACGCCCGCTTGGCGGCGCTGGCCCTCCGCGAGGCTGTGTCGGGCGAACGCGACGGCGCCTGGCTCGACGAGTGGCGCGAGCGCGACGCCCGCGCTCGACGGGCGCTCGGCGAGTACACCCTGGCGGCGCCGGACCCCTTCGAGGGACGAGCCGTTGCCGAGCTTCAGCGCGCGCTCCCGGCGGGCGCCACAATCTTCGCCGGCAACAGCATGCCGGTCCGCGATGTCGATTCGTTCCTCGCGAGCGATGAGAAACCGCTTTCGGTCGTCTCCAACCGTGGCGCCAATGGCATCGACGGCGTCGTTTCCTCGGCCCTCGGCCATGCCGCCGCCGGCCTCGGGCCGGTCGCGCTCCTCATCGGCGACCTCTCCCTCTACCACGACCTCAACGGCCTCTGGGCGGGACGACGGCACGGCCTCGACCTGACGGTCGTGCTGGTCAACAACGCCGGCAGTGCCATCTTCCACTACCTCCCCCAGGCGGCTCACGAGCACGTGTTCGAGGAGTGGTTCGCCACCCCCAGCGACATCGACTTCGCCGCCGCCGCCCGCGCCTACGGCGCCGGTCACTGGCTCCTCGACGACTGGAACGAACTGTCGGAGGTGCTTGCCCGAGCAGAGCAGGGCGTCCGCATCGTGGAAGTCCGCACCGATCGCATGCGCAACATCGAGATGCACCGGGAGGCGTGGGCGAAGGCGAGCGAGGCGGCCTGGGCATGACCATCGTCCCGCTCGACGGAGGCCTCTCCCTCAACGTGGAGCGCATGGGGAGCGGTCCGCCCCTCGTCCTCCTCCACGGGTTCACCGGCTCCGCCATGAGCTGGGGGCCGCTCGCCGAGATGCTCGCCGCGCGCAGCACCGTCCTCGCCCTCGACATCGTTGGCCACGGCGCCTCCGGCAAGCCCGACGAGCTCGCCCCGTACGCCATCGACCGCGCCGCGCGCGACGCCGTCGCCGCCATGCTCGCCTTCGGCTTCCGCCGCGCTTCGTGGCTCGGCTACTCGATGGGCGGCCGGCTCGCGCTTTACGTGGCCGCGACCATTCCGAAGGCGGTCGACCGCCTCGCGCTCATCGGCGCCTCCCCCGGCCTCGCCGACCCCGAAGAGCGCGAGGCCCGGCGCGTTGCCGACGAAGCGCTCGCCGACCGCATCGAGGCGGAAGGCGTTCCCGCCCTTGTCGACTACTGGGAGTCCTTGCCGCTGTTCGAGACCCAGCAGCGCCTGTCCGCGGGTATGAGGCTCGCGATACGCCGGGGGCGCCTCGCGAACGACGCTGGCGGGCTCGCCAACAGCCTCCGCGGAATGGGAACCGGCGCGCAGCCCGCCCTCCACGACCAGCTCGCCAACCTCGAAGCCCCTGCCCTGCTCCTCGCCGGCGCCCGGGACGCGAAGTTCGCCGCCATCGCCCGCGAGATGGAGGCCGCCATGCCGAACGCCCGCGCCCAGCTCGTTCCGGACGCCGGCCATGCCGCACACATCGAGAAACCGGCATACTGCGCGCGGACGATTACCGCCTTCCTGGAGGAAGGCGCGAGGGAGCGCAGCGATGGCGGTAGCCTGGGAGCCGGCCGGTGACTACGAGGACATCCTCTACGGGAAAGCCGAGGGGATCGCCCGCATCAGCATCAACCGCCCCGAGGTCCACAACGCCTTCCGTCCGGAGACCGTCTTCGAGCTGATCGACGCCTTCCAGAAGGCGCGAGAGGATCCCGATGTCGGCGTCGTTCTCTTCACCGGCGAAGGTGGCCGCGCCTTCTGCTCCGGCGGCGACCAGCGCGTCCGCGGCCACGGCGGCTACGTTGGCGAGGACGACGTCGCCCGCATCAACGTTACCGACCTGCACAAGCTCATCCGCTCCATCCCCATCCCCGTCATCGCCCTCGTGGCGGGCTGGTCGATCGGCGGCGGACACGTCCTCCACGTCATCTGCGACCTCACCATCGCCGCCGACAACGCCCGGTTCGGCCAGACCGGCCCCCGCGTCGGCTCCTTCGACGGCGGCTTCGGCGCCGCCCAGCTCGCTCGCCTCGTCGGCCAGAAGAAGGCCCGCGAGATCTGGTACCTCTGCCGCCAGTACGACGCGCAGGAAGCCCTCGAGATGGGCCTCGTTAACGCCGTCGTCCCCCTGGACCGGCTCGAAGAAGAGGGAGTCCAGTGGGCTCGCGAAGCCCTGAAGCACAGCCCCCTCGCCCTTCGCCTCATGAAGTCGTCCTTCAACGCCGAGCTCGACGGCATGACCGGCATCACCGAGCTCGCCCACAACGCGACCCTGCTCTTCTACATGAGCGACGAGGGCAAGGAGGGCCGCAACGCCTTCATCGAGAAGCGCGAGCCTGCCTACTCGGACATGGCCAAGTTCCCGCGACGGCCATGACCCCCGCCGGCCCCGTCGCGAGCGTGCGCTGGCGGCCCTGGCGCATCCCCCTGCGTGACCCGCTCGCCACCGGCACGGGCGACCTGACCGAACGCGAAGGGCTGGTCGTCCGCATCGAGACCGCGAACGGCGAAGTTGGCCTCGGAGAGGGCGCGCCCCTTCCGGGGGAGCACGTGAGCGTGGCCGCGCTCGAGCGCCGCGTTGCCGAGGTAAGCGGCGCGCTCCTTGGACGTCCCCCCGCCGAGGCGTGGCGCGCCCTCTCCGGTGAGCCAGTTCCCGGCGCGGATGTCGCCATCGAGACCGCCCTCGCCGACCTGCTCGCGCGGTCGTGCGGGGCGCCCCTTGCCGGCTGGCTCGCGAGTCAGGCCAGCCTCGCCCCTCCCGCTCCCACCCCCGTGCCGGTGAACGCACTCCTGGGCGCCGCCTTGCCGGACGAGCTCGCCCGCGAGGTCGAGGCTGCCGCGGCGTGCGGGTTCCGAACCGTGAAGGTCAAGGTCGGGCACGATGTGGCCGCCGCCGCCGAGCGGCTGCGGGCCGTGCGCGCCGTCCTCGGCCCCGATGCCGAGCTCCGCATCGACGCCAACGGCGCCTGGAGCGAGGAGGAGGCCGTGACCGCCCTCGCGGCGCACGCCGTCCACGGGGTCGCCCTCTGCGAGCAGCCGGTCGCGCCCGGCCCCGACGCCCCCGAGCGTCTCGCCCGCGTCCGCGCCGCCAGCCCTATTCCTGTCGCCGCCGACGAGTCCTGTGGCTCGCTCGCCGACCTCCGCGTCCTCCTCGACGCCGAGGCGGTTGACGCCGTCGTCATCAAGCCGCTGCGGACGGGTCTCGCGGATGCCGCCCCCATGATCGGCGAGGCTGCCGCGCGCGGCGTGCCCTGCATCGTGACCACCACGTTCGACACCGGCATCGGCACGGCGCTCGCGATCCACCTTGCCGCGCTCCTGCCCGAGCCCCGCCCCGCTTGCGGCCTCGCGACGCTCCCCCTCCTCGCCGGTGACATCGCCCGGGACTGCCCGGGCCCCGTGGCGGGAGCCATCTCCCTCCCCACCGCGCCCGGCCTTGGCGTCGAAATAGATGACGCCGCCCTCGATCGCTTCGCCACCGGCCCCTGGCAGGGGGTGCCCGCATGAGCGCCATGCTCCCCGACTGGCTGACCCACCGCGCCCGCGCCCTTCCCCGCGTGACCGCCATCTCGAGCGGCCGGCGGCGCGGCCTCAGCTATGCCGCGCTCTACGAGTACGCTGTCCGCCAGGCGAACGCCCTCGCCGAGGCCGGCGCGGCTCCCGGCGAGCGCGTCGCCGCCATCGCTGGCACCTCCCGGGACTTCGTCATCGCGATGCACGCCACGTCCCTCACCGACGCCATCTTCGTACCGCTCAACGTGCGGCTCACGGCCGCCGAGCTGGCCGAGCAGCTCCGGAACTGCGAACCCGCCGTCGTCCTCTGCGACAAGGCTCGTGAGGCGCTCGCCACGGAGGCGGCCGCCCTCGCCGGAGCGCCTGCCCCGCGCCGTCTCCCCCTCCCTCCCGTGGCCGAGGAGGCGGCGCTCGTCGACGCCCACGATGAAGACAACTGCCACAGCATCGTCTATACCTCCGGCACGGCCGGGAACGCCAAGGGCGTCATGCTCACCTACGGGAACTTCTGGGCGAGTGCGAGCGCGTCCGCCCTCAACCTCGGCCTCGACCCGTCCGACCGCTGGCTCGCCTGCCTGCCCCTCCACCATGTGGGTGGACTCTCCATCCCCATCCGCAGCGCCATCTACGGCACCGCCGTCGAGCTCCACGCCCAGTTCGTCCCCGAGGCCGTGAACCGGGCCGTGCGCCATACCGACATCACCCTCCTCTCGGTCGTGCCGACCATGCTCCGCCGCATGCTCAACGCCGATGACCGCCCCTTCGACGGTGCCCTGCGGGCCGTCCTCGTGGGCGGTGGGCCCGTGCCCGCCGTCCTCCTCGAGCGCGCCACCGCCCGCGGCCTGCCCGTCGTGCAGACCTACGGGCTCACCGAAGCCTGCAGCCAGGTCACGACCCTCGCCCCCCTGGAAGCGATGTCGCACCTTGGGTCGGCGGGACGCGCGCTCCTCTCCGCCGATGTCCGCGTCGATGCGCCTGCCGGCGAGGCCGGCGAAATCCTGATCCGCGGCCCCGCCGTGACTCCCGGCTACTACCGCGACCCCGAAGCGACGGCCCGCGCCTTCGCCGATGGCTGGCTCCAGACGGGCGATATCGGGCTGCTCGACGGCGACGGCTTCCTGACCGTCCTCGACCGCCGCGACGACGTCATCGTCTCCGGCGGTGAGAACGTCTACCCGGCGGAGGTCGAGGCCGCCCTGCTCGCCTATCCCGGCATCGAGGGCGCCGCCGTCGTCGGCCTCCCCGACGAGGAGTGGGGCCAGCGCGTCGTTGCGGCTGTCGTCTCGCAGCTCCCCGTCGAGCTCGCGCGCGTCGAGCCCTTGCTTCGCAGCCGTCTCGCCGGCTACAAGATTCCCGCTGCCATCGAGCGCTTCGACGCCCTTCCCGCCACCTCCTCTGGCAAGGTCCAGCGCCGCTTCGTCAGGGAGCAGATGGCCGAACGCCTCGCTACACTCCCCACCAGCCACTAGTTACCACTGACCAGTCACCAGGGGGACCCATGAGCGACGACGCCCTCCGCACGCTCCTCGACCGCCAGGCCATCAGCGACACGGTCCTGCGCTACGCCACCGGTATCGACATGCGCGACTGGGAGGCCTACCGCTCCTGCTTCACGGACGAGGTCGAGATCGACTTCACCTCCTGGAGCGGCGGCGAGCCCTCCACCATGCGCGGCGACGACTGGACCGCAGGCGTGCGAGCCGGGCTTAGCGGTTTGCAGGCGACCCAGCACATCAGCACGAACCACGTCATCACCTTCGCTGAGGGCGGCGACGAGGCCACGTGCGTCTCCTACATGCAGGCCCAGCACTACCTCCCCAACGACGAGGGCGACAACACCCTCACCCTCGGCGGGTACTACACCAACACCCTCGTGCGCACCGAAGACGGCTGGCGCATCCGCCGCTGCCAGCTCAACGTCACCTGGACGACCGGCAACAAGCACATCTTCGTCCTCGCCCGCGAGCGCTGGGCCGCCATGGAGGCCGCCGGCGAGTCCCAGGGAGGCTGAGGCCTGGCCGTACGGGAACGCGTACATGTACGGTGGTGCCCAAAGATGACATCCAGGATGACGGTCACGAAGCCGGCTTAGTGGCGATGAGGGGTGGATTGCTAATGCAACGCGCTATCCGGTCAGGAAGAGCTGAGCGGGCCTACGCCTGGTGGATCGGCATCCTGGACCGCCATCCCCTCGCGGTGCTCCTTGTATCTGCCGCTATCGGCTGTGGCACGATCGTGGTGCTGGCGTTCACGGTGGCGTGACTTTCAGGGGAGGAGAGCCCGGCTCTCCCTGCAAGGGCAGAGCGACGACCAGGCGCGAGTTGGGAGCGGCGGGCACGCCTCGGGCCAGTGCGAAGCCGCCGGTCTGGAAGCCTAGGGAGGCTGTGCCGGTTCCGGCTCCGCGTCAGGCTGCACGTTCTCGGCTGGATCCTCGCCGGGCAGCGTTTCCCGTCGGTGCTCCCGTAGCCAGAGGGCGAACAGTGGCGCTCCCGTGACGGCCACCAGGACGGCTGCCGTCCAGTAGGCGGTGGGGAGCCCCCGCCAGTCGCCGATGGCGGTCAGCAATATCTCCGTCACCCCGACGACGAGGCTAAAGAGCATGTTCTGGATGGAGAGCACGGTCGCGCGGGTCGCGCTGGGGATGCGCCGGTTCAAGTAGTCCGCCATAACCACGAAGCTCATCGCGAACATGAGCGTCGTGGGTGGGTAGAACGCGAACGCAGCGACGTGGTCGACCGCTCCCAGTCCCGCAGCTGTCCCCATGACCACCAGGGGCATGAGCGCGATGAGGCGGCTTACCCCGATCGCGACCACGATGCGGTAGGCGAGCAGCGCCGCCACGATCGAAAGAAACTGCCCGGGCATGAGGAAGAAACCGAACAAGCCATAGCGCACGTCGTGGCTGCTCAGGAAGGGCTGCTGCAGGATGATCATGCTGACGCCGATGCCCATGACCACTGCCATCAGCAGCATCAGCATGCGCACCGTGGGGCGCTCGAAGGCCACGCGGAACGCGTTCTTCGTGACGGCGAGGTACCCCTCCTGCTGGTGGCCTTCCTCCAGGCGTGGCGGCTCCTTGAAGCTGAAGCTCACCAGCCAGGCGATTCCCATCAGCCCGCCGCTCGCGACCACCGGCACCCAGAGGTTGATCAACTCGGCCATCAGTGAGCCCAGGCCCAGCCCCAGGATCGCCCCGACTGCCTGCACGGCTCGCGCCCGTCCCCAGAGCCTCTGGAAGTCGTTCTCCCGCCCCGCTGCGCGCAGGGAGTCGTACACGAAGGCGGAGTCGGCGCCGGAGTAGAGCGTGAACGCCGCCGCCCACACGAGGTACGAGGCCAGGAGGACGCCGAAATTGGAGGCCAGCCCGAAGACGATGACCGCGATCGTGTTGACCAGTGCCCCGTAGCCCAGCGAGACCTTGCGCCCCCAGCGGTCCGCGATCGCCCCCGTCGGCACTTCGAGCAGGATGAGCAGTATCCAGAACGGCCCGTCGAACGCCCCGATCTGCCAGAGCGCAAGCCCCCGCTCGTCCGTCAGGTACACGGCCCAGATCGGCAGCCACAGCTGGAAGTCCACGAAGAAACGGAACAGGTAGAACTTCCAGACGTTCGCCTGCAGCGCGCGCGCCTCGTCGGCTGACACCGTGACTTCGGGGGCGGATGGCTGCATGAACGGTCCATCGTACGCGACCGCCCGTTTCCACCCCCGCGACTGGACGCGCGTGCTACCGTGCCGCCATCCCTGCCACGGAGGTATCCCCATGGCGCGATTCATCCTCATCGGTCTCGTCGAGCCCGCCAGCGACAGCCCTGAAGACCAGCAGGCCTTCGACGACCACTACCTCGGCCAGCACATCTACGACACCGCCCTCTGCCCCAACTTCCTCAGCGGCACCGTCTACAAGCTGCGGGGCGGGCACGTCGGCATCGACATCCCCTCCGAGTACATCGTGGTCTACGAGGTGGACGCCGAGAGCTACGAGGAGGCCGAGCGCGTCCTCAACGAGTGGCAGCGCGATCCCGACGCCTGGGATGGCCGCGCCGAGCACAACCGGGCGATGGCCGAGTCGGAGGCCAACCCCCTGAAGGTCAGGGGTTCGGGCTGGTACGAGTTCGAGGTCGCCCACCACACCCGCGGGTGAAAGCCGCGGTCCCGGCCCGGTAAAGCCCGCTTCTCCCGCCGCGCTGGGACAAAACGCCCGCTTTTGTAGACAATGAACCGATGAACGCCCACGACCGTCGTGGCGGACGCCGCCGAGCGCTGCGGAGGGTGCGGCCATGAGCCGTCTCTCGCGCGCGCTTGGCTTTCCCGATGGCGACAAGAGTGCACGCCCCAGCGCCGCCGATTCGCCCAAGGTGCGCCGTATCCGCGAGACCATGCGTTGGCGCGGCTACGACCTGAGCGAATACACCGACGAGCAGATCGAGGCCGTCAGCGCCCGGTTCCCCAACGACATCTCCGAGGACGGCGAGACGACCGAGGACGGCCGGCGCGCCCTCGCCGCGGCCCTCGAACAGGGTGACTTCGCGCCTCCCGCCGGGGCTGAAGCCCCTGCCGCCGAGCCTCCGTCCACTCCAGGAACGCCACAGGAGGCGCCTGCGGCCCCGCAGGCGCCAAGAGAACCGGCCCGTCCCGCGAGCGCCTCTGCCTCCGCCTACCGCCGGGCCCTCGGCATGCCCACGCTCCCCGAGCGGGTCGCCCACGTCTTCGGCATCCACGCCTGGCGGCCGCTCGATGGCGAGGGTGGAACCCGCGCCCAATGCGTCGGCTGCGGCCAGATGCGGAACGACCCCATCCCCTTCCGCCCGCCGCCGCCCGGCGG
>VXPF01000003.1 GCA_009839725.1 Dehalococcoidia bacterium
CGCCCGGCCCATCACCCCCACCTTCGGCGAGGCCTCCTCCCCCGCCGTCAGCCCCGACGGCCGCTGGGTCGCCTACGTGCACTCCTACGAGGATGAGGACGTCATCGCGGTCGTCTCAAGCTCCGGCAAGGGTTGGCCCCAGCACCTGGCGCGGGGCCGCGACTTCTACATGCAGCCCGTCTGGAGCCCTGGCGGCGACCGGCTCGCCTGGGTTGAGTGGGACCACCCGAATATGCCCTGGGACGGTTCCGAGCTGCGGGTCGCCGAGCTCGCCTTCCCCGAGGGTTCGCTGCCAGCCATTGCCCGCTCAGAAGTCGTCGCCGGCGGCGCCGATGTCGCCGTGCTTCAACCGGCCTTCTCCCCGGACGGCGGCGCCCTCTTCTACGTGTCCGACGAGACCGGGTGGGGCCACCTCTACCGACACGATCTCGCCACCGGCGAGCGCTCGGCGCTTACCTCCGGCGATTGCGAGTACGGAACGCCCTCCTGGGGGCAGGGAGTCGCCACCTTCGCCGTGCTTCCCTCGGGCCGCCTCATTGTGACGCAGCAGCGGCAGGGCTTCGCCCGCCTCGTCCTGATCGAGGACGGGGGCGAAGCCCGCGAGCTCGACATCCCCTCCGACTACGCCAGCTTCGAGAACCCCGTCGCCTCCCCCACGGCGGAGCGCCTCGCCGTCCTCGCCAGCGGCCCAGCCATTTCTCCCCGCCTGCTCGTCATCGACCTCGAGGGGGGAGCGCCAGAGGTGACGACCGTTCGCCTCAGCGACCCCGAGGCCTTCCCTGCCGCAGGGCTCTCACTGCCCGAGCCCGTCTCCTGGACGAACACGGCCGGAAGCGAGGTCCACGGCCTCTACTACCCGCCCGCCAGCGAGCGCTTCGAGGATCACGGCCCCCCGCCCCTCGTCGTCTTCGTCCACGGCGGCCCAACCGACCACGTTGACGCGGGCTGGCGCCCGCAGATCCAGTTCCTCGCCAGCCGCGGCTACGCCGTCCTCGCCGTGAACTACCGGGGCAGCAGCGGCGCCGGGCGCGAGACGATGCTCGCCCTGCGCGGCGAGTGGGGCGTCGCCGATGTCGAGGATTGCCGCACGGGCGCCGAGGCGATGACCGCCCGCGGCCTGGCCGATGGCGACCGGCTCGCCATCATGGGCGGGAGCGCCGGGGGCTACACCGTCCTGCGCTCGCTTCAGGTGCACCCCGGCTTCTACCGGGCCGGCGTCTGCTACTACGGCATCTCCAACCTCTTCACCCTCGCCAGCGACACCCACAAGTTCGAGGCGCGCTACCTCGACTCCCTCGTCGGTCCCCTCCCCGATGGCTCATCCCGCTACCGCGAGCGCTCCCCCATCTTCCACGCCCACACCATCGCCGACCCCATCGCCCTTTTCCAGGGCACGGAGGACCGCGTGGTCCCCCGCGACCAGAGCGACTCCCTCGCCGCCACCCTCCGCTCGCGCCGCGTCCCCCACGAGTACCACGTGTACGAGGGCGAAGGCCACGGCTGGCGCAAGCCCGAGACCGTCGACGCCTTCTATACCTCGGTCGACCGGTTCCTCCGCCGCTACCTGCTCGGCTAGGGCGCTCAATCCTGCCAGCGCATCACCGCGCGGGCGGCCTCTTGCTCGCGTGCGCTCTTCTCCGCCCAGCGCTGCAGGAACTCTTCCCCTACCACCGTCTTCGCCACGGCCCACGGCAACGGCTTCTCCCCGCCCAGCCCCCAGCGGTCGCGAACCGCCACCAGGAAGGCGGTTGCATCGCCCAGGTCGAGCGGTTCCAGCACCTCGCAGTCGAGCGCGCCCACTCCGCCCGGGAACGTCGGCGCCCCCGAGTCCGTCAGCTCGACCTCGATACCGCCGAGCTTGTTCCCCTCCCGCCCGGAGCGCAGCCCGAGCGGCTCCAGCAGGTCTGCCTGCGCGTCGCTGAGCAGCGTCACCGCCAGCCGTCCGCTCTTCCGCACGAGACCCTCCGTGTAGTTCGTCTTCGAGAGCGAGACGAGGAGCCGCGGCCGCTCCGGCACGATCGAGGCACCGAACACCGAGACGCAGATCTGCGCGTTCGGCCCCGCCGGCCCGCTCGCCCCAACCGCGCAGAGTGGCGCCCAGAAGTGCGAGAGCACATCGCCCGCGGGCCGCGGGTCCGTCATCGCCGGCGTCTACCCCTCGAACAGCCCGATGTAGTTGCCGCAGGTGTCGTCGAGCACGGCCTGGTAGCCCCAATCGCTGCGGGCGGGTTCGTGCAGGAAGCTCACGCCCAGCTCCTTGAGGCGTGCGTACTCCTGGTCGAGGTCGTCCACGAAGAAGATCGCAACCGGAATGCCGTCCTTGCGAAGCGCTTCCTGGAACGCCTGCGAGGCCGGATGGGCGTTCGGCTCCAGCATCAGCTCGATCTCGCCGGGGTTGTCCCGCTGCTCGACCGTGATGGCCCGGAATTCGCCCGCCGGATCGTCCCGTTTCAGGGCGAAACCCAGCACATCCGTGTAGAAGGCGAGCGCCTTCGCCTGGTCGTCTACCGTCACGCTCGTGAGTTTGATTCGCATGGCCGGCATGCTACGCCCCTCCGTTTTGCGACGCAGTCGCCCCCCGCTAGAATCGGCCCGTGGCCGATTGCCTCTTTTGCAGCATGGCCTCCGGCGATATCCCCGTTGAACGGGTCGCCGAGAACGACCACGCCTTCGCCATCCGCGACATCAACCCCCGGGCCCCGGTCCACGACCTCATTATTCCCCGCGAGCACATTGCCGACGCCCGTGAGATCGAGTCAGGCCATGCCGAGGTGCTCGCCGGACTCTTCACCCTGGCCAGTGACGTCGGTCGCGCCGAGGGCGTACACGAGTCCGGCTACCGGCTCGCCTTCAACGTGGGCGACGATGCGGGCATGACCATCCACCATCTCCACCTCCACCTTGTCGGTGGGCGCCGCCTCGGCCACGAAGGGTGATCGCGGACCAGATTGCAGTGGTCCGTGAGGAGCTGCTGAAGCGCCCGTCCGGGCTCGTCCGCCACGTCCGGCGCGTGCTCGACGAAGCGCTGCCCCTGGCCCGCTCCTGGGTCGCCGACGAGGAGCGTGTCGAGCTCGCCGTGTGGGGGCACGACCTCTTCCGCTCCGAGTCTCCGGAAGAGCAGATTCGCCTCGCCACCGAGGTCGGGGTCGAGATCGACGCCGACAGTCGCGACTACCCCATCCTCCTCCACGGTCCCATCGCCGCCGTCGTCCTGCGAGAACGATTCGGCATCACCGACCAGGAGGCCCTCATGGCGGTGCGCGACCACACCTCCGGTCTCGCTCAGATGAGCCTTCTCGCCAAGATCCTGCTCATCTCCGACAAGATCGAGAAGAAGAAACGCCGCGGCGTCCCGGAGCTGGCCGACATCCGCAGGCTCGCTCGTCGCGACCTCGACACCGCCATCCTCTGCTGGGCCGACTGGCGCTGGACCGTCGAAGCTCGCGAGCGCTACCGGACGCAGGCCTCACACTGGCGCGCCCGCCGGCACTGGGTCGAGGAACACCACCGTGACATCGGCATGCCCGAGCGCGTCACCGGCAGCTCCTTCGCTGCCGCCGCGCGCCGCGAGGGTCTGGTCCCGCCTAGGGAATCGTGAGTTCCTGGCCCGGCTGAATCGTCAGGCAGTCTTCCTCGGTCAGGCCGTTGGCATCCAGCAGCTCCTGGAGGGTCACCTCGTGCGCGACGGCGATGCCGCTGCACGTATCTCCCGGCTGGATTTCATAGGTCGTCGCCACGGGCGCCTCCGTCGGTGCGGGCGTGGCCGGCGGCTCCGTCGGCGCCGGCGTAGGCGGTGGCGTTGGGGTGGGCGCCTCTGTCGGCACGGGCGTAGCCGTGGGCTGAGCCGTCGTCGGAGCAGGCGTGGCTGCTGCGGTGGGCTCCTCCGTCGCCGGTGCGATCACCGAAACGTCGTCGTCCCCGAGCTGGCGGTTCACGACGAACGCGATTGCCACCACGACCGCCGCCAGCACGAACAGCGAGGCTGTCGCCGCCCGCATGCTCATCTCGCCCTCGAGCACGGGCCGGCGCAGACCGCCCGACGTCCAGCGTGAGGCGGCGGTTGCGAAGGAGGTGGGACGGGAGCTGGGCGCCGGCTCGAACTCGCCCTCTTCCGTCGCTTCCTCGGGCTCCGTGCCGGCCTCGGCCGATGGTGGGGGAGTCGCCTGGGTCGTCGCCTCCACCCCCTCGCCCTGGTAGATGGGGCAGGAGGGGTGATCGGCCGTCAGGCAGAACTGTTCCTGGTGCTGGGTCGCGATGCGGGTCGGGTTGGGGAGGCGGTAGCAGCGGTGCGCGTCGGTTGCGTATGTGGCGTGAAGGTCGCTGTCATCGACCAGGCCCAGATACGCGCAGACGCCCGCGGCTTCCGAACCTTCGGATTCAACAGGGAGGCTCACAGCGTCTCCTATCCTGCAAGGCTCGCCACCACGCTCGTATCGTGTCAGAACGTTCGTGCGTTGGCAATTCTTCCGGCGTGACCTTCACGTACCTTCACGCTTCTGTCCGGTACACGGTGTGCCCCGACCGTTTCCGCACCTGCCGCAGCGGCACGCCGCCCCGCCCCGCCAGGCGCTTCAGGAGGTGATTCAGCCCGCTCACGGCCACGAACCAGTAGCTCCCTCCCGCCGCCAGCCGCCCCCGCGGGCCCCGGACGAACTCTCCCTCGATCGCCTCGTCCCCGATCTTCGCCGGCACGTTCGCCACGATCAGGTCGTACTCCCCGGCGGGAACCTCCTCCAGCCCTACGCTTCCCACCACTTCCGTGTTCGAGACGCCATGCAGGAGCGCGTTGCGTCGCGCGTAGCGAACCGCCAAAAGGTTGCTGTCGGCCAGCACCACCTCCGCTTCCGGGAAGCGCCGCGCCAGCGCGATTCCGAGCACCCCGTAGCCGCACCCCAGGTCCAGGATCCGTCGTGGAGGGGGGTCCACCTCGAGGCAGCGCAGCAGGAGCTTCGTGCCGGCGTCCACCTCGTGCGAGGCGAACAGCGTGTGCCCCACCTCGAACTCCAACTGCTCGCCGTCGAGAGCGAGGCTGACGCGCTTCCTGAAGTACGGGTCGGGCTGCGTTTCGGGCGCCATCGCCTGAGTGTATCCCCGGCCCCCAAACCGCGTGCCTGCCCGTTGATCGTTCCGCACCCTGTGTTAGTCTCGTTGATCGGCGCTTATCGCCTCGCCAGATGTACGACATTCGGCAGGCCTTAAGGCACTGGGCTGAAAACGGTCTCGCTCCTTTCCGGTTGCGGGGCGCTGTTCTGAAACCGGCCTCT
Source organism: Dehalococcoidia bacterium (assembly GCA_009839725.1). Lineage (GTDB taxonomy): Bacteria > Chloroflexota > Dehalococcoidia > Tepidiformales > Tepidiformaceae > UBA2991. The sequence continues at coordinate 5,265 of VXPF01000003.1, forward strand.
GGGCCTGTTTCCATGCCCAGCGTGAGGACCCCCTCTCGCCGAAAAACACCTTCGGATGGCCGCCTCGCGGCGCCGAATGCGGAGATCACCGGTAGTGCCGACGATCAATCAGCTCGTACGCAAGGGCCGCAAGCCCAAGTCGAAGAAGTCGGGCGCCCCTGCCCTGCTCTTCAACTACAACTCCGAGCGCGGGCGTCTCTCCCGGGTCGTTGGCCGCGGCGCGCCCCAGAAGCGGGGCGTTTGCACCCAGGTTCGCACCCAGACACCGAAGAAGCCGAACTCCGCCCTCCGCAAGGTCGCCCGCGTGCGGCTCACCAACGGCATCGAGGTCACCGCCTACATCCCCGGCGAGGGCCATAGCCTCCAGGAACACTCCGTCGTACTCGTCCGTGGGGGTCGTGTCCGCGACCTCCCCGGCGTGCGCTACCACATCGTGCGTGGCGCTGCCGACTCCACCGGCGTCGCCGACCGTCGCCGCGGGCGTAGCAAGTACGGCACGCGGAAGAACGGATAGGAACGATGCCGCGACGTAACCGCCCCGAACGCCGCAGCATCCGCCCCGATCCCCGCTACGGCGATCAGCAGGTCCAGGTCCTCATCAACAAGGTGATGACCCGCGGCAAGAAGAGCACCGCCGAGCGCGTGGTCTACGGCGCCTTCGATCGCATTCAGGAAGACACCGGGCGCGACCCCGTCGACACCTTCCGCCAGGCGATGCGCAACGCAACGCCCGTGCTCGAGGTGAAGCCCCGGCGCGTCGGCGGCACCACTTACCAGGTGCCGGTCGAGATCCGGCCCGAGCGGCGCACGGCCCTCGCCATGCGCTGGCTCCTGCAGGGCGCCCGCGGCCGAGGCGGCCACACGATGGCCGAGCGGCTCGCCGCGGAGCTTCTCGACGCCGCCAACAACGCGGGCTCCGCGATCAAGCGGCGCGACGACACCCACCGAATGGCTGAGGCCAACCGCGCCTTCGTTCACTACCGCTGGTAGGGCGCGGCTGGAGGAATCAGGAGAGCATCATGCCCCGGCCGTATGAGATCGAGCGCGTTCGCAACATCGGCATCATTGCGCACATTGATGCCGGCAAGACGACCGTGACCGAGCGCGTCCTCTACTACACGGGCATCACCTACAAGATCGGTGAGGTGCACGAGGGCACCGCCACGATGGACTGGATGGAGCAGGAGCGCGAGCGCGGCATCACCATCACCGCCGCCGCCACCAGCGCCGAGTGGAACGGCCATCTCGTCAACATCATCGATACCCCCGGCCACGTCGACTTCACCGCCGAGGTCGAGCGCGGGCTGCGCGTCCTCGATGGTGGCGTCGTCGTGTTCGATGCCGTCGCCGGCGTCGAGCCCCAGTCCGAGACCGTCTGGCGCCAGGCCGACCGCTACTCCGTTCCCCGCATCTGCTTCGTCAACAAGATGGACCGCCTGGGGGCCGACTTCGCCCGCACCCAGCAGATGATGATCGACCGGCTCGATGCCAACCCCGTGGCCGTCCAGATACCCATCGGCGCCGAGGAGACGTTCCGCGGCGTCATCGATCTCACCGAGATGATCTGCTGGACCTTCGGCGGCGAGAAGGGCGAGGAGGCCATCCGCGGCGAGGTCCCCGCCGACCTCATGGCCGAGGCCGCCGCCGCTCGCGAAACGCTCGTCGAGCAGATTGGCAACGTCGACGACCAGGTCGCCATCAGCTACATCGAAGGCCACCACGTGAACGGCCACGAGCTGCGCGCCGCCATCCGCCGCGCCACGCTCTCCAACGCCATCACGCCCGTCCTCTGTGGCTCCGCGCTCAAGAACAAGGGCCTCCAGCCCCTCCTCGACGCAGTCATCGACTACCTCCCCTCTCCCGAGAACGTTCCTCCCGTAAAGGGCGTCGATGCGCGTGACGGGACCGAGATCGAGCGCGCGGCCGACGACGACGCTCCCCTCAGCGCCGTCGCCTTCAAGATCGTTGCCGACCCCTACGTCGGCCGGCTGGCCTACGTCCGCGTTTACAGCGGCGTCCTCCGCTCCGGCGAGTCCGTCTGGAATAGCGCCAAGGGCCGCCGCGAGCGCATCGGCCGCCTCCTGCGCATGCACGCCAACGACCGCGAAGAGGTTGACGCCCTCTACGCGGGTGGCATCGGCGCCGCCGTCGGCCTCAAGCAGACCTTCACCGGCGACACGCTCTGCGATGCCGACGCGCCCGTCGTGCTCGAGGGCATCGCCTTCCCCGAGCCGGTCATCAGCGTCGCCCTTGAGCCCCGCTCCAAGCCCGACCAGGAGCGCATGGCCGACGCCCTCACCAAGCTCAGCGAAGAGGACCCCACCTTCCACTGGCGCTTCAACGACGAGACCGGCCAGACCATCATCTCGGGCATGGGCGAGCTCCATCTCGAGGTGATCGTCGACCGTATGAAGCGCGAGCACCGCGTGGAGGCCAACGTCGGCCGTCCGCAGGTGAGCTACCGCGAAGCCATCCGCCGCCCCGCTGCGGCCGAGGGCCGCTTCGTGCGCCAGACCGGCGGCCGCGGCCAGTACGGCGTCGTCGAACTCGAGGTGGAGCCAGGCGAGAGCGGCGACGGGTTCGTCTTCGAGAACAAGATCGTTGGTGGGTCCGTTCCCACCGAGTACATCTCCGCCGTGCGGTCCGGAGCCGAGGAATCGCTCGATTCCGGGCCCGTGGCCGGGTATCCCGTGCTCGACGTGCGCGTCTCCCTCGTCGATGGCTCCTCCCACGCCGTCGATTCCTCCGAGATGGCCTTCAAGAACGCGGCCATTCTCGGGATGCGGGAGGCGTTGAAGCACGCCCAGCCCGTGCTCCTCGAGCCCCTCATGCGTATCGAGGTGCGCGTGCCCGAGGACTTCTTCGGGGCCGTCATCGGCGACCTCAACAGCCGCCGCGGCCATGTCGTGAGCCAGGACTCCATGGGCAAGCTGCAGATCGTCACCGCGACGGTGCCGCTCGCCCAGACCTTCGGCTATTCCACCGATCTCCGCTCGCTCACGCAGGGGCGGGCGACCTACACCATGGAATTCGACCGGTACGAACCCGTACCCCAAAGTGTCTCCGCCACGCTCGTCGAGCGTACGGCGGTCGGCGCTGTCTGATCACACACAAGGAGCGAAGGGACCGATGGCGAAGGAGAAATTTGAGCGGACGAAGCCGCACGTCAACGTGGGGACGATCG
>VXPF01000148.1 GCA_009839725.1 Dehalococcoidia bacterium
CCAACCCCCTCCGCCCCCCGCCCCCGCCCCCCACGACCCACCCTCCCGGCACCCCCGCCCCCCCCCCCCCGGGCCCGCCTCGAAGCCGATGCGGAGTGCCGTGCCGCGCTGCCCGGTCGCTTCGGAGAATCAGACGCCATGATCACACTCCTGCCAACAGGCTAATGATCGCGCAATTCTGAGCGTTGTCAAACCCCCGCGGGCCGCCCGCCCGCGCCTCCGGGGACGAGGCCGACCGCGAACGGCTCTACTGAGCGGCGATTCCAGGGCTACTGGTAGATGACGATGTCGGGGGGTTGGTCGAGGCCCTGCACCTCCTCGGGGGTCATGACGGGCGTGTCCAGGTCGAAGAAGAGCTTGAAGGCGGGGCGCTCCGAGGGCGCGGTCAGCGCCCAGCGCTCGTAGCCGTCGACCTTGATGGGCGCCAGCCCGAAGCCGTCCATATCGATGGAGAGCTCGACCTCCGGGTGGTCCTCCACGGAGTCACGGTCGAGGAGCATCCAGTCCGTGAACTGGTGCACCATCAGGATCTTGGGCGGCAAGCCCTCCTCGCGCACGATGCCGGCGAGGTAGCGCTGCACCTCGTTCACCTGCTCGGCGGTGACGGAGCCGATGGCGAGTCCCGGCGCGACGCCCAGGCGCCTGGTCGCGAACTCGGGGTCGACGGCGACGTGCACGAAGGGCTCGCGCAGGAAGGGCTCCAGCAGCCGCACCTCCGAGAGCGGGTCGCTCCAGCCGATCTGCGTGTCGAGGAAGAGCAGCAGCCCGTGCTCGCGCGCGGCCTCGACGTAGACGGCGATGCGCTCGTGCTCGAGGTGGCGCAGCCAGTCGCCCTCGGGCGTGGGCCAGGTCTGGGCGACAGCGACGATCAGGTGGTAGGCGCCGACGGCCGGGCGCGGGCCGTTGAGCTCGTCGTAGCGCTCCGCCCAGGCGGAGACCCGCGTGGCGACCTCGGCGGGCGTGCCGTGGCCGAGCACGCCCATCGCGCGCACGTCGGGATGCCCGTAGAAGGCGACGATCTGGGGCGGCTCGCGCACGGGCTCGACGGGCGACGACAGCAGCCAGCGGCCCGCTTCGAGACCGGCGGGCAGGAAGCGGTGCTCCGGCAGCAGGCGCTCGCTCCAGGCGCCGTCCGGGGAGGCGCGCGCCTGCAGCGCGACCTCGACGCGGCCGTCGGGGAGCCTGCGGGCGTTGACGCGCCACTCCAGGTCCTCCAGCGGCGCGGGCGCCGTCCAGAGCCAGCGGCCGGGCGCGGCGTCCCCGGGCAGGAAGCGCGCGCCGGGGGAGATGCGCCCGCCCCAGGTACCGTCCGGGGAGGTGCGCGCCTGCAGCGCAACCTCGACGCGGCCGTCGGGGAGCGCCCGCGCGGCCACGCGCGCCTCAATGGCGGGGCCGGCGCCCTCCTGCGCCGCCGCCGGTCGTGGCAGAGGAGCGAGCGCCGCCACCGCCATAAGCGCGAGGGCCGCCGCGACCGCCCAGCCCCGCAGGCTTCCCGGGCTCACGCGGGGTCGGGCAGCGCGGCGAAGCGCTCCGCGTGGGAACGGGTACAGCTCGTTCGACACCCAGCCGGGTCGCCCGGTAGCAGCCATCGACGGGCGCCCCTCCCTCTGCCGGATGCGCAGACCGCCAGGCCGGGTGTCGGCCACGCGGAACCTGCAGGCCCCCGCCGCCCGTCCGCCCTTCCCTGAGCGGGCCTGGTGATGCGGTACGGATGGGGGCGAGGACGCCGGGATGATAGCGCACCGCGCGTCCTCGGGGGTTCCCCATTGCGAGGCTTGAGCCATTCGCCATCCCCGCCGCCGCACGGGATGGCGGCCCGCTATGATCCGGGCGGGTGGCGCGAGAAGAACGTTCGACCGGCGACCGATCGGCGTACTTCCGCGCCTACCAACGGGAACGCCGCGCCCGCCTGCGCGAGCTCCGCGACGCCGAGGACCGCCGCTGCGCGGCGTCCGATTGCGACAACCCGCTCGCGGGGAAGCGCCGGGGGACGCGGTTCTGCTCCAACCCCTGCTGGCAGCGGGAACGCTACCGGCGGAGCCGGTTCCACGACGGCGGCGGCGGCAACGGTTCAACGGAGGCGCCGGGCCCGCCGCTGGCGGCCGGGGCGGCGCGGCCACGAGGCGAAGCAACGCCCCACCGCGCCGGATGATCCCGAACGCGAACGGCCAGACCAGCCACCGCGCCGACCGGTTGTGGCGCCCCACCCGACTATCACGGAGGCGAATGTGTGATACGGTTTATGTTCCGAACGAAGGCGCGAGAGCGAGGTGCATCGATGCTACGGAGCCTGCTGCCGACCACGCCGCGAGGCCTCGCGCTGGCGCTCGCAACGCTCGCACTCGTGGGCGCGGCCTTCGCCGGCCCTGCGAATCAGCGGGCCGAGGCGACGGCGCCCGACCCCGACGCGACGGTCATCTCGCTGACCTGCGAGCTGGCCGACGACCTGATCGGCTGTCAGCTGATCAGCGCCCGCGAGTTCGACCGGGACGAAGGCGTGCGCTTCGTCGTCTCGGTCGGCGGCGAGACGCAGACCGTCAGCGCGACCCGCGAGGTCGACCGGGATGGCGGCGTGCGGTTCGTCGTCTCGGTCGGCGGCGAGACGCAGGACGGCAGCGAGACCGGCCCGCCTTCCGGCGCCGGCTCGGCGTGCGGCGAGGACGACGGCGTCTGCTACGCCTTCTCATTCACGGCCTTCGGGGCCGGCGACGACGTGCAGGTCAGCGAGGTCGAGGCGATCTCCGAGGACGACGCGGCCCCGGCCCAGCAGGCTGCTCAGGCCGCACCGCAGCGGCAGGCCGACGCACCCCCTCGATCCGATCAAGCGGCCGAATCCCGGACTCCGCCCGTGACCGATTCGTCCCCGGCGAGCGATCCGCCGGCGGTGACTGAAACGGCCGGGGACGCGGGCTCCGAACCAGCCGCCGTCGTCGCGAAGGAAGACTGGCCCGAAACCAAGGAGGTCCTGGAGAACGGCATCGAGATCGTCGACCGCCCCGAGGGCGACAGCGTCGTCACGATCACTCCGAACGGCGAGCAGATCTCGATCTCGCGGACGGACGCCGACGGCGACGGAGGCGACGTCACGTCGACGGACTCGCAGCCGCCGGAGTGGCACGAGTACGAGCAGCCCGGCGAGATCGACGAGGGCGAAGCGCACATCGACGAGACGACCGATGATGCATCCCTGGTCGTGCTGAACTACCCGGACAGCCAGAAGGGCGACGACGACCACGCCGACAACTGGGAAAGCGTGGAGCGGACCTACTTCGAGTTGAGGCAACGGGGCGAGCCGTTCATCGTCTGCGACCCCGCCCGTGACGTGCACACCGTCTGGACCAATCCCGAAACCGGCGAGGTGGTCGAGAAGGTCATCCACGTCACGGAGCTCTGCTGGACCGAGTATCCCTAGACCCGCGCGCGAACCTCGTGCGCCTGGCCTCGCGCGCCCCGCCGGATGCCTGCCGGCGGCCGTGGCTGCGCGCTCCCGCCCGGCAACGTAGGCCGAGGCTTCGGGCAGTGAGCTGAAGCGGCTGACCGGGCGCCCTGCGGGGCGCGCCCCGGGACGAGCCTCGCGGCGAGCCGCCGGGAGCGCTCCTGCATGCGGAACCAAGCGAGCGCCCCCGCAGGTGGGGCGCTGCGGGTAGCGCAGCCCGTGCCGGGGCGCGCAGGCCTGCGCTCCAGAGTCCGCTACAATCGCTCACCGCATGCTCCCCGCCCGCCAGGGAACAGCGACCCCCGCTGACCGACCGCCGCGGCCTCGCACGCTCGCCGCGCTCCGCGCGCGCATCTGCGGTGGCCGCCGGGACTCGACCGCGCGGGACGGGTACCGTAGTGCCGGTAGGCTGCGGCGGTCGCCGGGCCAGCGAGAAGCAGCGGACGAGCTCGCAGTGCGGATGAGAGGCGGTTGGAGCGCTTGATCGGGGTCCATCTCAAGCGGCTCGGGCAGCTGTGGCAGCCCCCTCGCGCGCCCGGCGACGCGGACCGGGGCCGGACCGTCAGCTTCCTCGAGCTCTTCCACGACCTCGTCTACGTGGCCCTGATCGCCGCGGCGGCGCATCACCTCGCGGGCCACATGGAGTGGTCCGCGGTGGGGGAGTTCGGCGTCGTCTTCAGCCTCGTCTGGCTCGCCTGGCTCAACGGCGCCGCCGAGCATGACCTGCACGGCCGCGAGGACGTGCGCACCCGCACGTTCACCTTCGTGCAGATGCTGCTCGTGGCGCTGCTGGCCGTCTACGCCTCCATGGGCGCGGACGGACGCGACGGGTTCTCCATCGTCTACGGCGCCTTCTTCATCGTGCTCGGCTGGCTCTGGTTCAGCGCGCACCTCCGCGCGGACGAGTCGCACAGGCGGGTATCGCGCCGCTACCTGGTCCTGATCCTCCTGACCGTCGCCGCCGCCTTCGGCTCGGCGTTCGCCCCTCCGCCGGCGCAGCTCTGGGTCTGGGGGGCGGTCGCCCTCGTCTGGGTGTCCGCGCTCTTCTTCGCGACACGCGCGACCGCCGGCCTGTCCGGTGAGCCGGTCATCGTCTCGCATTCGCTGGTCGAGAGGTTCGGCCTCTTCGTCATCATCGTCCTGGGTGAGGTCGTGGTCGGCGTGGTGCGCGGGCTCTCCGAGTCCGCCGGCGACCTCGAGACCATCGCCACGGGCATGCTCGCGCTGGGGGTCGGCTTCGGAATCTGGTGGACCTACTTCGACCTGACCGGCCGGCGCCTGCCCCGCGAGGACCGCACGGGTCTTCCCGTCTGGATCGTCCTGCACCTGCCGCTGACCATGTGCATCGCGGCCGCCGGGGCGGCCATGGTCAGCGTCATCGAACACGCCGCCGACCCGCGCGCCCCCGAAGTCGTGACCTGGGTGCTCGGCGGTTCGGTGGCCCTGAGCCTCGTGGCCATCGCCGCCATCGCGCCCACCCTGCGCGACTTCGCCCGCTACCGGAGGATCTATTCGGTTACCTGCGTCGCCATGGTCGCCCTCGCCTTGGCCTCCGCGATTCCCATCGGCCTGCTGCGCCCGGCTCCCCTGGAGCTGGTCGCAGCGCTGCTCGGGGTGCTCACGCTGGTGTGGCTGGTGACCATCGTCCAATGGCTCAAGACCGGGGAGGAAGTCGAGCCGTAGCCTCCAGTGGGAATCCACGCTGGCGAACGGGGCCGCGCAGAGCGCCAGCAGCGTGTCCCGCAACTGGCTTGACAGGAATGAGGCAGAACGGTCCCTGCCGCGCCGCCTGCCGCTCGCTCGTAAGCGCGTGCATCGCCGCCCTGAGACTGCAATCAAGAATGTGCGTTCGTCAACGGCAGGCCCCGGTTCGGGTTTCCGCCCAGTACGATGGCGGCGGCAACGACGCCCACCGGGAAGACCCAATGACGACCGCTTCGACCCTCTCGGCCGCCGCCTTCGCCGCCAAGTGGCGCGATAACGCGCGCCGCGAGCGCGCGTCGTCGCAGGAGCACTTCATCGACCTCTGCCGCATGCTCGGCGTTCCTACTCCCAACGACCCGCCCGCCAGCCCCGATTACACCTTCGAGGCGGGCGCGGAGCGGCTCAGCACGGGGAGCCAGGGCTGGGCCGATGTCTGGAAGCGTGGTTGTTTCGGCTGGGAGTACAAGGGCGCCCACGCCGACCTCGCGGCGGCGTACAAGCAGCTCGTCGACTACCGCGACGCGCTCGACAACCCGCCGCTGCTGGTCGTCAGCGACATGGACCGCATCGAGGTCCGCACCACCTTCACCAATACCCGGCCCGCCGTGCACGTCGTCACGCTTGACGACCTCGTCGAGGACGGCGAGCGCACCGCCGAGGCGCTGCGCGTGCTGCGCGCCGTCATGCTCGACCCCGAGGCGCTTCGGCCCGAGCAGACCCCCGACGAGATCACGCAGCTGGCGGCGGCCCGCTTCGCGCAGATCGCGCGCTCGATGCATGAGCGCGGACACGATCCGGAGGCCGTCGCCCATCACCTCAACCGCGTCGTCTTCTGCCTCTTCGCTGAGGACGCCCGGCTGCTCCCGCCGGGCATCCTCACGGGCATGATCGCGTCGCGGCGTTCCGACCCCGAGGAGTTCGACCGCGGCCTTTCGGCGCTGTTCGCCATCATGTCGGACCCCAAGACCAGCCGCTTCTTCGGCAACGAGCGTATCGAGTGGTTCAACGGCGGGCTCTTCAACGACGCCGGGGTGATCCCGTGCACTGCCGACGAGTTGCGAGCGATGCACGACGCTGCGCTGCTCGACTGGTCGCGGATCGAGCCCGCCATCCTCGGCACGCTCTTCGAGCGCGGACTCGATCCCGAGAAGCGCGGGCAGCTCGGCGCGCACTACACCGACCACGAGAAGATCCTGATGGTTGTCGAGCCCGTCGTGCTCGCTCCGCTGCGCCGTGAGTACGCCGCGATGCAGGCGCGCGTCGAGGAGCTGACGGAGGGCCGAGAGCCCAGCCCGCTCACGCTCGACGGCCGCCGTCGCGAACGGCTGCCGGCGTGGGAGCGCGAGGCCGAGGCGGCGTGGCGCGCCTTCCTCGAGCGGCTGCGCGCGGTGCGCGTGCTGGACCCGGCGTGCGGGTCCGGCAACTTCCTGTACGTGACGCTGCGGCTGCTCAAGGACCTGGAGCATGAGGCGATCCGCTGGGGCGCGCAGCGGCTGCGCGTCACCGGGGAGTTTCCGCAGGTGGGTCCCCAGAACGTGCTGGGGATCGAGATCAAACCGTATGCGAGGGAGCTGGCCGGGGTCTCCATCTGGATCGGGCATATCCAGTGGATGATGGAGCACGGCTCCGGCTTCCCCCGCGACCCGGTGCTGGAGCCACTTAGCAACATTGAGCTGCGCGACGCGATCCTCGCCCAAGACGACGAGGGAACGCCGGTGCCGGCCACCCTGGCCGGAGGCAGAGTTCGTCGTCGGCAACCCGCCGTTCCTGGGGACGAAGCTGATGCGGCTCTCCCTCGGCGACGGCTACGTCAACGACCTGTTCGCGGCGTGGCAGGGGGCCGTCGCGCGAGAGTCGGACCTTGCCTGCTACTGGCACGAGCTTGCGCGGCGGCGGATCGCGGACGGCGCTACCCGACGGGCAGGGCTGCTCGCGACGAACTCCATACGCGGCGGCGCGAACCGCTCGACACTCGATCAGGTAAAGGGGAGCGGCGACATCTTCATGGCGTGGTCGGACGAGCCGTGGGTAGTCGAGGGTGCCGCTGTCCGCGTCTCGATCGTCGCCCAGGACGACGGTTCGGAGACCGAGCGCGCACTCGACGGCCAGCCGGTCGAGACGATCAACAGCAACCTGACCGGCGGCGTCGACCTCACCGTGGCTCGCGTACTCCCCGAGAACGCAGGCGTGTCCTTCATGGGCGACACGAAGGGCGGGCGTTTCGACGTCACCGGCGACGTGGCCCGGGAGATGCTCGGGCAGCCGACGAACGTGAACGGCCGCCCAAACGCCGATGTCGTCGTGCCGTGGGTGAACGGGCTGGACGTCACGCGGCGGGCGCGCGGGATGTTCATTATCGACTTCGGGGCTGACCAGGCGGAGGGCGCTGCGGCGGCCTACGAGGCGCCCTTCGAGTACGTGCGGGAGCACGTGCAGCCGGTCCGGGCCACGAACCGGCGCAAGGCGTATCGAGAGCGCTGGTGGCTGCACGTGGAGCCCCGACCGGCGATGCGCTCTGCCCTTGCGCCGCTGCCTCGCTTCATCGCCACGCCAACGGTCGCCAAGCATCGCCTGTTCGCTTGGCTATCGGCTCCCACGCTCCCTGATCACCAGCTCATCGTGGTCGCTCGTGAGGACGACTACGCGTTCGGGGTGCTGCACTCGCGGGCGCACGAGCTGTGGTCGCTGCGGATGGGGACGAGCCTCGAGGACCGCCCGCGCTACACGCCCACCTCCACCTTCGAGACGTTCCCGTTCCCGTGGCCCCTTGACACCCCCGACGAGGCACTGACCGACGAGCGGCGCGCCCACCGGGACGCCATCGGCGAGGCGGCGCGGGCGCTCGATGAGAGGCGGCGGCGCTGGCTCAACCTGCCCGAGCTCGTGCGCGAGGAGCCCGACGTGGTCCCCTCGCTCCCCCCGCGCCTGCTCCCCGTCGACGAGGACGCCGAGCGCGAGCTGGAGCGCCGCACGCTCACCAGCCTCTACAACGCGCGTCCCGCCTGGCTCGCCCACCTCCACGACACCCTCGACGCGGCCGTGTTCGCGGCCTACGGGTGGGGGGAGGCGGGGGCGCC
>VXPF01000029.1 GCA_009839725.1 Dehalococcoidia bacterium
CCGACCGCTCCCCCCGCTCGGACGCCTACGCCGACGAGGCCACCAAGCTGGCCGTCGACGATGCCGGGTTCGTGACCGCCATCGGCAAGGGCCTGGCGCAATGGGACGCCCTCGATGCGGGCGCCTTCGTTTGCTCACCTGCCATCTGGGAGGCCCTCACTGCTGTTTCCGAGGACTGCGGCCTCAGCGACATCTGCGCCGAGCTCGCGCGGCGGCGGCGCCTCGGTACCGTCGATGTCAGCGGCCTCTTCTGGTACGACATTGACACGGCGGCCGACCTGCGCGAGGCCGAGCGCCTGCTTGCGGCGGCCGCGACCGGTACCGCTACTCGTCGATGACCGCCGTCACCTCGACCTCGATGTCGTAGCCGTCGCCCGACCCGCTGAACACGGCCGTGCTCGCCGGGAAGCGCTCCCCGTAGAACGTCTCCCGGATCTTCGCGACCTCCGGCAGCTTGGAGCGGTCGGCCAGGTAGACGGTCTCCCGCACCACGTGGTCCATGGTCGCGCCTGCCTTCGCCAGCACATCCACGACGCTCTCGTACGCCTTCTGCGTCTGTGCCTCGATGCTCCCCTCGCCGGCCCCCACCTGGCCTGCCACATACACCGTGTTGCCCACCTTCACCGCCTGGCTGTAGTGCCACGGCATGCTCTCCGGAAGCCGGAGAACGTCGATGTACTCTCGCGCCATCGTGAACCTCCCGCGGCCCGAGCCGCGCGCCGAGTCTACGCAGGGGAGGTGGGGTCGGGTCAGGTGATGATGGCGATCAGCGCCAGCGCGATGAACAGCGGGATCAGTGCAAGTGCCGCATAGAACAGCGTCTCGGGAGGAAGACGCCGACGTTGCGTGACGCCTCCGGTCAGTGCCACACCCAGCGCGACCACGATGACCCCGGCAAGCACGGCGGTGAGGGGGTTCACCAGGATGGCGAACATCACCAGCACGCCCAGCGCTGCCGCCACGACGATCGCGAGCCCTACCCAGTAGGACAGCCCGATCCACCAGGAGAACGCGGGAAGGCTCCGCATCCGGCCCGCGACGAACGCAAAGCGACCCCGGTCCTGATCTGACGTCACAGCCGCTCCCGGGGGGTGGTCCCAGCCTCTCAGCATACCGGTCCCACGAAGTACGGATGTAAGCCCGGTATCATGCCCGCCGTGAGCACCATGCAGGCGGTCTCCTGGGCCGGCCCCCGCGCCGTCGAGGTTATTGAGCGCGAGCTGACCGACCCGCCTCCCGGCTGGGTGCGCCTGCGCGTGGTCGGGGCCGGCATCTGTGGCAGCGACCTGCACTCCTACCGCCGCGGTGGCCCCGCCGTGAACACCCCCGGCCACGAGGTCGGCGGCGTGGTCGAGGCCGTTGGTGATGGTGTCGAGCTGGACACGGGTGCGAACGTCTCGGTCGAACCGGTTGCCGTCTGCTTCCAGTGCTACGAGTGCCTCATCGGCCAGACCTGGCACTGCCAGAACCGCGTTTTCCTCGGCGGCGATGGCGCCGGCGGCATGGCCGAGGCCATGCTCGCCCCCGCCACCTCCGTCTACGCCCTCCCCGACCGCGTCTCGCCCGCCGACGGCTCTCTCGCCGAGCCCGTCGCGGTGGCCGTCCACGCCATCAACGAGGCGGGAATCCGCCTCGGCACCCGCACCGTCATCCTCGGCGCGGGCACCGTCGGCCTCGTGAACCTGCTCGTCGCCCGCCGCGCCGGCGCCACCGAGGTCTACCTCACCGCCCGCCACCCCTTCCAGGCCGAGATGGCGCGCGCCCTCGGCGCGACCGGGGTCTTCCCCGACGGCGCGACCGCTCGCAAGGAGCTGAAGGGCCTCCCCATCGACTCCGTCATCGAAACGGTGGGCGGCAGCGCTCCCACGATCAGCGAAGGAATCTCACTCGTTCGGAATCGCGGCACCGTCGTCATGCTCGGCGCGTTCGGCAGCGACATGTCCCTCCCCGTGACGCCCCTCCTTCTGAAGGAAGTCCGCCTCATCGGCGCCGTCTGCTACGGCCGCCCTGGCCCCCGCACCGAGTTCGGTCTCGCCACCGACCTCCTCGACGAGCTCATCGAGCCGCTCGAGCCCCTCGTCACCCACACCTTCCCCCTCGACCGCGCTTCCGAGGCGTTCCACACCGCCGACGACAAGTCGTCCGGCTCCATCAAGGTCCGCCTCCTGCCGTAGCGCAGGCCGGGGATATGGCCGACGTCGCCCCAACGCCATCGGAGGGGCTTGCGCCCACGCAAGCGAGCGACCGCATCACCACGCTCGACGCCATCCGCGGCGTTGCCGTGCTCGGCATCCTTGCGATGAACGCCGTCTCCTTCGGGCTGGAGCCGGCCGCCTACTGGAACATCGGCGCCGGTGGCATCGATACCTGGTTCGACTGGGTCATCGGCGGCGCCGGCGAGATCTTCGTCGACCAGAAGTTCATGGGCCTCTTCTCGATGCTGTTCGGCGCTGGCATCGTGCTCTTCTTCGAGCGCGCCCGCGACAAGGGCCGGCGCGCCGGCTGGCTCAGCTTCTGGCGCAACCTGCTCCTGCTGGGCATCGGCATCCTCCACGGCGCCCTCTGGGACGGCGATGTGCTCATCCTCTACGCCATCTGCTCGATCTTCCTCATCGCCCTGCACCGGCTCAATGCACGCGCGTTGTTCGCGCTTGGAGGGCTGGCCATCCTTGCCGCTGTGGGGCTGGCCATCGGCGCCCAGGCCGCAATCGACACCGCCGGAACCGATCTGGATGGCTTCTGGCAGTCCGGCGAAAAGTCCCTTGCCATCCTCAGCTGGTTCTTCGGCGATGCCTTCCTCCGCGCCCTCGGCATGATGCTCATTGGCGTGGCCCTCTACCGCACGGGCGTCATTACCGGTGCGCGGTCCCCGGCCTTCTACCGGCGCGTCTCGGTCTGGGGCTTCGGCATCGGGCTGCCTCTCTCGATCGGCGGCTTCACGTGGATGGCCGCCACCGACTTCTCCCCCGACGTCGCCATCGTGGGCGCCGTCCCCAATACCGTCGCCACGCTCCCCTTGGCGCTGGCCTACCTCAGCCTCGTCGCCCTCTGGAACCTTCGCCCCGAGACGGGCCTCCACCGCCGCATCCATGCCGTCGGAAGGATGGCCCTGACGAACTACCTCGCGCAAACCATCATCGGCGTCATCGTCCTCCGCACCCTGTTCGAGCCCGACGACCTGAACCGCAGCTGGATCCTGCTCTTCATCGTCGCGGTCTGGGTTGTCCAGCTCGTGTGGTCCCGGCCGTGGCTCGACCGGTTCCGCTACGGGCCGTTCGAGTGGGTCTGGCGTTGCGCCACCTACCGCCGCATCGAGCCCCTGCGCACCTGACGCTCCCGCTCGCGCCTTCGCCCACCCCTGTGCCATGCTCCCCACGATTGCGGAGGGAAGACATGGGACGTCCGCTCGAAGGCATCCGCGTGCTCGATTTCACCTGGGCCCAGCAGGGCCCCTACGCGACGACGCTCCTGGCCGACATGGGGGCCGAGGTCATCAAGGTCGAACACCGAGAGGGCGAACGCGGCCGCGGCGTCGGCGGGCGCCGCAGCGCCCCGACCTCCTACTTCGTCGCCCACAACCGTGGCAAGCACAGCGTCACCCTCGACGTGCGCCGCCCCGAGGCCCGCGAGGTCGTCCACCGCTTCGTCGAGCGCGTCGATGTCGTCGTCAGCAACATGCGCCCCGGCGCCATGGACCGCCTCGGCTTCGACTACGAAACCCTCTCCGCCATCAACCCCCGCATCATCTACGCTTCCGCCTCTGCCTTCGGCCCCCACGGCGACCGCACACCCGTCCCCGGCAACGACATCATCGGCCAGGCTTCCGGCGGCATCATGCTCCGCAGCGGCCCCGAGGACGGCCCGCCCACGCCGACGGGCGCCGCCATCGCCGACCAGGTCGGCGCCATGATGCTCTGCTCGGGCATCCTCGCCGCCCTCCTCAAGTGCGAGCGCACGGGCGAGGGCGAGCAGGTCGACGTCTCCCTCTACGGCTCCCAGATCGCCCTCCAGTCCTGGGAGATCAACACCGAGTCGTTCTCCGGCGACACCGCCCCCCGCGCCGGCCTCGGCCCCCCACTCCTCACCTCACGCTCCGTCTGGCGCTCCTACGAGACCGCCGACGGCTGGCTCGTCATCGGCGGCGCCACGACCGACAAGTTCGCCGCCCTCTGCGACGAGCTTGGCCTGAACGACCTCGCCGAGCGCTACCCCGACGATCGCTCCCGCGCCGCCGGCATGCTCGACATTCACCCTCACCTCGCGAAGGCCATCCGCACCCGCCCGACCGACGAGTGGATCGCACGCTTCCGCGCCCGCGACATTTTCTGTGGCCCCGTCCAGACCTACGGCGACATCCTCGCCGACCCTCAGGCCCGCGCGAACGGCTACATCGCCACCATGCCCCACGCTGCCTTCGGCGAGGCCCTCGTGGTGGGCTGCCCCATCCAGTTCGGGGGCGAACCCCAGACCGAGGTCGCCCCGCCCCCTGAGCTGGGCGACTCGACCGAGCGCTACCTGACCGAGCTCGGCTACTCCTGGGACGAGATCGAGTCCCTGCGCGAGGCCGGCGTCACCTGAGCGCTAGCCGCTCGCGCGGTGCTAGCCGGTCAGGAGGTCGAGGATGTTCCCTCCCCTGCCGCTCTGCTGCCGGTAGAGGTCTGTGTATCCGCAGTTGTCGCACGTCACGGCGGTGAACCTCTTGCTCTGCATGTCCAAGAAGCGGCCGTACTTCCCCGTCATGCGCACTTCTTCGTCGGTGAACGAGGGGTTGGAGCACCTCGCACACGAGTAGCTGGCTGGTTCCGCTGACATCCTGACCCCCTTCGCTATTGCGTGGGATCCAGCGTACCCGACAACCAGGGCCGCCCGAACTACTGGCAGACCTCCGCAAGGGCGTCTTCAAGGATCCTTGCTGCCTCGTCGATCTGCTCCTCGGTGGTGCTCGCCGGGGGCACGAACCGCAGGACGGAACCCTCCCGCCTGAGGCTGAAGATGAGCCCGTTCTCGAGGCAGCGCCGGGCAATGACGCGGCCCTCGGTCGTTGCCGGCTCTTTCGTCTCGCGATCGCGGACCAGCTCGATGCCCAGCAGCAACCCCCGCCCCCGGACGTCGCCGACGATCTCGAAGCGTTCTGCCAGCGCCTGCAGACGAGACTTCAGGCGGCTCCCCAAGCGTCTCGCGACGTCCGCCAGCCCCTCTCCCTCCAGCGTGTCCAGGGTCGCGCGTCCGGCCGCGCAGGCGAGCGGGTCGTTCGAGTGCGAGTGCGTGACGATGAACTCCTCCTCAACCACCCGCTCCTCGATCTCCGCCGACGTGCTGACGGAGGACAGGGTGATGCCGCCGCCGAAGTGCTTCGCCAGCGTGAGGATGTCGGGCACGACTCCCTCCTGCTCGAAGGCGAAAGTGTCGCCCGTCTTGCCCAACCCCGTCTGCTCCTCGTCGAGGATGAGCAGCATGCCCCGCTCTTCGCATCGCGCCTTGAGCTCGCGCAGCCAGCCCGGAGGCGGCTCGATGACTCCCCCGGCGGAGAAGATCGGCTCCGTCAGCACCGCCGCGGGACGCGACGTGGTCTGGGCGTCGATCAGCTCGAACGACGCGTCGAGACAGGCAATGTCGCAGGAATCGGGCTTGAGCCCGATCGGACAGCGGTAGCAGTAGGGCGCGAGCATCGCCATCAGCCCCGCCTGCGGCGGGCCGTACCCACGATGCCATCCCGCGAACGTGAGTCCCCGCGTCGTGTCCGACATGCCGTGGAAGGACACGTGGGGGCTGGCCACCTCGAACCCACCCGTGTACTTCCGCGCGATGTTGATCGCCGCCTCGTTGGCGTCGGCGCCCGACTGCCGGAACAGGCTTTTGCGCAGGGGCTCCGGGAGCAGCCGCGCGAGCCGTTCCGCCAGCCGGATCTCCTGGTCGTTGTAGTAGCTGCTGTGCGCGTGGATCAGCCTCCCGCAGGCTTCCGCCACCGCCTCGACGATGGCCGGGTGGTTGTGTCCCAGCCAGGCGCACATCTGCCCGGAGTTGAAGTCGAGATAGCGTTTCCCGTTGACGTCCTCAACCTCGGAACCGCTTCCGCGCACGAAGATCGGCCCCGAGTTCGAAGCGTCCATGCGCCCGCCGAAACTGAACCGTCGCGCCGCCTCCAGGAGGTCCCGCTCGGAGTCGCTCATGCTCGCCCCCCGTCGCTGTCTGGCTGGGGCCAGCGTACCGGAAGCGCCTAGATGACCGTTGGCGGCCGGTACTCCCCGAACACCTCGCGCATCGCCCCGCAGATCTCGCCCAGCGTCGCGTAGGCGCGCACCGCGTCGAGGATCGGCGGCAGCAGATTCGCGTCGCCCTCGCAGGCTGCCTTCAGGCCCGCGATCGCGCTCGCGACCGCCTCCGGGTCGCGCTCCCGACGGTGGTGCTCCAGCCGCGACAGCTGCTCGTCCACGAGCCGCCGGTCGACGCTGAAGATGGTCTGCGGCTGGTCACCGCCCTCCTGGAAGTCGTTCACCCCCACGACCACCTCGTCGCCCTCGTCGACGCGCTGCTGGTACTGCCAGCTCGCTTCCGCGATCTGGTTCTGCATCCAGCCGCTCTCGATCGCCGGGACCGACCCGCCCATCGACTCCACATCCGCCATGATCGCGACCGCCTGCCGCTCGAGGTCGTTCGTCAGGTGCTCGACGTAGTAGCTCCCCGCGAACGGGTCGACCGTGTCTCCGGCGCCCGTCTCGTGCGCGATGATCTGCTGCGTGCGCAGCGCGATCCGCTGCGCCTCGTCGGTGGGCAGCGCCAGCGCCTCGTCGAAACAGCTCAGCGCGATGCTTTGCACGCCGCCCGTCACCGCCGCCAGCGTTTGCACGGCGGCCCGCACGATGTTGTTTTCCGGCTGCTGCGCCATCAGCGTGCTGCCGCCCGTCTGCGTGTGCGTGCGCAGCATCATCGAGCGCGGGTTCTGCGCCCCGTACTTCTCCTTCAGCAGCCGCGCCCACAGACGCCGCAGCGCCCGGTACTTCGCCACCTCCTCGAAGAAGTGGTTGTGCGTGTTGAATATCCAGCTGATGCGGGGCGCGAACTCGTCGATCTCGAGCCCTCGCGCCAGCGCCGCCTCGATGTAGGCGCAGGCGTTCGCGAAGGTGAATCCGATCTCCTGCGCCGCCGTCGAGCCCGCGTCCCGGATGTGGTAGCCGCTCACGCTGATCGTGTTCCAGAGCGGCACCTCCTTCGCGCAGAAGGCCATCACGTCGGCCGCCAGCCGCACGCTCGGCCCCGGCGGGAAGATGTACGTCCCCCGCGCCACGTACTCCTTCAGCACGTCGTTCTGGACCGTGCCCCGCAGCTTCTCCGCGGGAACGCCCTGCTTCTCCCCCGCTGCCACGTACATCGCCAGCATCACCGCCGCCGGCGCGTTGATCGTCATGCTCGTCGAGACCTTGTCCAGCGGGATTTCCGCGAACAGCGTCTCCATGTCGTAAAGGGAGTCGATCGCGACCCCCACCTGGCCCACTTCCGCGATCGCCATCGGGTCGTCCGAGTCGTAGCCGAGCTGGCTGGGCAGGTCGAAGGCGACGGAGAGGCCCGTCTGCCCCTGGCTCAGCAGGTAGCGGAATTTCTGGTTCGACTCCTCCGCCGTGCCGAAGCCGGCGTACTGCCGCATCGTCCAGAGACGCCCGCGATACATCGTCGGCTGCACGCCGCGCGTGAACGGATACTCGCCGGGGAAGCCGAGGTCGCGCTCGTAGTCGAGGTCCGCGATGTCGAGCGGCGTATACAGCCGGTGCACGTCGAGGCTGCTCGTGGCGAACCCGTCCGACCGCTCCGGCGAGCGCTGCAGCGCCTTCGCCAGCGGCCCTTCCTCCCAGCCGTGCACCACCCGCGACAGCTCGGCCAGCGCCTCATCCGAGAACAGGCTGGGCTGCGTTGCCTCCGATTCCTTCGTGTCCGTCATGCGGGGCCTCCCCTGCAGCGACAAGTCTAGCGAACGGACGCCTCACAGCGGACTACCTGCCATCTGGCGGACCCGTGCCCGCGCGGGTACCCTGCCACCACCATGCCACCTGAGACCGCGCTCTTCCTGCCCCCCGGAGTCGTCCCTCCCGCCCAGGCGGGGGGGGTTTTAGACCGGGGCGGGGCCCC
>VXPF01000118.1 GCA_009839725.1 Dehalococcoidia bacterium
ACCCCACCCTCCCGCCAAAGGCTGCCGCTGGGACTGGACTACGGTGACGAGTCGTAGCACGGACGGGCCGGGTGGGACCGCAGCGCCCCGGATTCCGTCGGGGCGGGAGCGGTCCGCGCCCGCGTATCATCCCTCCCCATGCCCGGCCTCCCCCTCGACGGCGTCCGTGTCATCGACCTGACCTGGATCATCGCGGGCCCCACCGCCACCCGGTACCTCGCCGATTTCGGCGCCGACGTCATCAAGGTCGAGCACGAGCAGGCCGTCGACCCCATCCGCCTCGGACGGCCCATCGTCGGCGATGCGCCCACCCTTAACAACTCCGGCTTCTTCAACTACGTCAACCGCAACAAGCGCAGCGTCCTCCTCAACGTCCGCCACCCCTTCGGCATGGACCTGCTGCGGCGCCTCATCGCCGTCTCCGACATCGTCATCGAGAACTTCTCCGCCGGAACGCTCGCCTCCTGGGAGCTTGACTACCCCGAGATGCGCGACATCAACGAACGCATCATCTACTGCTCCATCTCGGGCTTCGGGCACACCGGCCGCGACCGGGAGAACACCACCTGGGGACCCACCGCCCAGGCCCTCGGCGGCCTCACCCTCACCTCCGGCCTGCCCGGCAAGCCCCCCGCCGGCTGGGGCTACAGCTACATGGACCACACCGCCGGCTACTCCGCCGCCATCGCCATCCTCATGGCCCTCCACCACCGCCACCGCACGGGCGAGGGCCAGCACATCGACATGTCCCAGGTCGAGGCCGCCACCGTCCTCAACGGCCCCGCCGTCCTCGACGGCACCGTCAACGGCCGCAGCTGGCGCCGCGAGGGGCTGCCCCCGGGGAATCGCGCCTGGGAGCCCGCCGTCGCCCCCCACAACACCTACCCCTGCGCCGGCGAGGACCGCTGGATCGCCATCGCCGTCATGAGCGAGGCCGAGTGGGAGGCGCTCGTCCGCGCCATGGACGAACCCGCCTGGGCCCGCGACCCCCAATTCGGGTCGAACGCGGACCGTCTTGCCAACCAGGACGCCCTCGACGAGCACATCGCCGCCTGGACCGCCGAGCGCGACGACTACGACCTGATGGCCCTCCTGCAGGCGTCGGGGGTGCGCGCGGCCGTCTGCCAGAAGCCCGGGGATCGCGTCGAGAGCGACCCCCAGTTCGCCGCCCGCGGCTGGTGGCAGAACCTCCCCCACCCCGAAATGGGCGACACCCCCCACGACGGCGTCGCCCCCCGCCTGAGCGCCACGCCCGGCGTCCTGCAGCGCCCCGCCCCCCTCATCGGGGAGCACACGCGCGAGGTCCTGTCGGAGGCACTGAACCTATCCGAAGCGGAAATCGACGAGTTCGCGGAAGCGGGGGTGTTCATGTGAGCGGCCCCCTCGAAGGCCTGCGCGTCGTCGAGATCTGCGACGAGCTGGGGCAGTACGCCGGCAAGCTCCTCGCCGATATGGGTGCCGAGGTCGTCAAGATCGAGCCGCCCGAGGGCTCGTCCGCGCGCCGCGTAGGCCCCTTCGTGAACGACGAGCCCGGCCCGAACCGGTCGCTCAACTTCTGGTACCACAACACGAACAAGCGCTCCGCCGTCCTCGACCTCGAAGGCTCCGAGTCCGACCGCGAGACGGCCCGCGCCCTCATCGCCCGCACCGACGTCCTCCTCGAAGCGCTCGAGCCCGGCCGCCCCGCCGCCCTCGGCCTCGACTACGAGGCGCTCGCCCCCGCCAATCCCGCCCTCATCCACTGCGCCCTCACCCCCTTCGGGCAGGACGGCCCCTGGGCGCACTACCGCGTCTCGGACCTGGTCGCGCTGGCCTCGGGCGGCCCCATGAACATGAACGGCTACGACCCCGAGGACGCTCCCGGCGCCCCGCCCATCCACGGCAAGGGCGACCAGGCCTACAACACCGGCGCCCACTTCGCCGTCATGGGCATCCTCACCGCCCTCCTGGGCCGCGACGCGAGCGGCGAGGGGCAGTACATCGACTGCTCCATGCACGAGGCCCTCTCCTCCGCCACGGAGGTGGGCCTCCCCCACTGGCTCTACACGAAGACGAACATCACCCGCCAGACGGGTCGCCACGCCGCCGTCATCCGCACGGAGCCGTGGATCCACCGCGCCCGTGACGGCAAGGACGTGCTCGTCTTCAACATCGGCCGCAGCGCTGAGTCGTGGGGCAAGCTGAAGCGCTGGATGCAGTCCCACGGCTTCGGCGCGAACTTCGACGAGGAGCGCTTCGACGACCCCATGGCCCGCCAGGCGGCGCGCGGAACGGCGGAAGCGAAGGAGATCTTCGCCGAGGTCACGCGCTTTGTCGCCGCCCTCGACGCGGAGGAGGTCTATCGGGGCTCGCAGGCCTGCGGCCTCCCCTGGGGCACCGTCCGCTCCCCCGACGAAGCTGTCGACGACCCCCACCTGCACGATCGCGGCCACTTCGTCGCCACCACGGGCGAGGGGCTGGAGGGGGAAGCGCTCATGCCGGGCGCGCCCTACGTGCTCAGCGCCAGCCCCTGGGAGTTGCGGCGTCCCGCCCCGAAGCTCGGCGAGCACACCGACGAGGTCCTGGCGGAGCTGCGCGCGCCTACTCCGGAATAACCACTTCCTGGCCCACCTGCAGCGTGAGGCAGGCCTCTTCGTCCAGCCCGTTCGCGGCGAGGAACGTCGGCAGGGCGACGTCGTGGTCCTGGGCAATGGCCGCACACGTGTCACCCGGAACGACGATGTAGATCGTCCCTTCCTGCGGGGGGGAGGTGTCGTCACTCGGGCTGGGAGTTGCCGCGGGGTCGGGCGCGGGGATGTTCAGAACCTCGTCCACGTGCAGGTTCGTGCAGTCCTCGTTGATGCGCGGGTTGGCGGCCAGCAGTGTGTCCACCGAGATGTTGTAGAGCGCCGCGATCCCGCCGCAGGTCTCCCCCTCCGCCACCGTGTGCGTGCGCGCTACCGGGGGTTCGGGCGTCACCGTCGCCTCCTCCGTCGCATCAGGGGCGAGAGGGTTGTCGCCGCCCAGGCGGTAGGGGGCGCGATCCTCGTCGGCGACGGCGGTGGGGACGCCCGCCGGGTCGGTCAGTGTGGGGCGCGCCTGCGGAGGCTCGGTCTCCTCGTCGCCGCCGCAGCCGGCAACCACGAGCGTAACGAGAAGGGCCGCCGCGAGCGTTCGGGTGAGCACCGTCGCCATGCTAGGTTCGCTAGGGTCCTCCGGCAATCTCCGCCAGCAGCGCCTGCAGGATCAGCGCCCCCGCATCGCCGATGCGATCGACCGCCTCCGGCTCAACCTCGTCGAACACATCGGCGGGCGTGTGGATGAGCGAAACGTCGCCGTCCGAGAGGAAGATCACAGGAACGCCGACCTGCACGAAGCTCGCGTGGTCGCTTCCGTATCCGGGCGGCAGGGACGAGGCGAAGGCCGCGATGCCGGCGTCCTTCAGCCGCTCCACCGCTCCCGCCACGAGGGTCGGCGTGCCGATCACCTCGACCGCGTCACCCCGCGCGGTCACGTCGAAGTTCATCATGAACTCGGGCAGCTCACCGGCGGCCGCCCAGCGCTGGGCCAGGGCGGCGCTGCCGAACAGACCCGACTCCTCCGCCCCGAAGGTGGCGAAGCAGAGCCCTTCGTCCAGACCGTCGGCGGCGAAGACGCGGGCCAGTTCGAGGACGATGGCCACCCCGCTGGCGTTGTCGAGCGCCCCGGGCGACGCCGGAGTTGTGTCGTGGTGGCCGCCGGCGATGATGTCGCACTGCGCTTCCGGTGCGGGCCGTGCGATCACGTTCGCCGCCATGGGTCGCGCCGGGCCGATCGTCAGCCGGATGGTGGCGCCATCCCTCGCTGCCTGCGCCAGCCGCTCCCCCTCGGATTGAGGCACCAGCACGACGGGTATGGCGTCCCTGACCGGGATGGGGAATCCCCACAGCCCCCAGCGCTCCCGGTTCACGATGATGAGGCCCGCCGCCTCCGCCCGCGCCGCCGACATGTAGAGCAGGCCGTCGCCGGGGTCGTTCGACCCCCGCTCCCTGATGGAGATGGCGCCCGCCGGCGCCATCGCTTCCTGCAGGCGATCATCGTGGGCTATCCCCTCCGCCGACCTCGCCCCGGTGGCCTCCCCGTTGAGCGCGATCCCATGGATCGTCTCTCCTCCAACCGTGACCGTGGCCAGCCGGAAGCGCGTCGCGTAGTCGAACTCCATCACCTCGACGGCGTAGCCGTAGCCGCGGAGGATGTCGGCGATGTAGGCCACCGTTTCCCGCGCCTCCGCGGAGCCGGATACGCGCGGCCCGATGACCGTGGAGAGCAGGCGCAGGTGGGCCATGGCCCGGTCGATGTCGTGGTCGGGCGGGATGGCGTCGGGCGCCAGCCGGGTGGGCGTGGCGTGGGCCGTGGTGGGGTCGGGGGTGCTGGGTGGGGAGGGGGTGGCGGTTGCGGGTGGGCTCGTCGGCGCTGGAGCCGGTGACGCTGGCTCACTGCCGCACGCAGCCAGCAGCCCGACGAGCGTCGCCGCGGTGATGAGCCGAAGGAGCATAGGGAACGGCTGGGAAGGGTGGTGCGGCTGGAGCGCCTTAGCGACGGCGAAACGCACGCCTGATCCGTGCCAACACGCCCGGCGGCGGGGGCTCATACTCGACGTAACGTCCCCGCCAGTGCGCCCCCTTGGCAGCCGGCTGGCGGACGGTGGCAGCTCGTCGCGGGCGCAGGAACGACCAGATGAACGCAGCCGCGAAGAGGACCACGCCGCCGAAGGCGAGCCAGATGAACGAGCCCCAGATCGCCGAGAGGATGAAGCCGACGATCATGACGCCTGCGCCCGTGAAGAGCAGAGAGGCGGGCGTGGGACCGCGGACCGAGAGTCCGAAAGCCGCCCCCATGCGCGAACCGAGCGGAGCGCGGCGCTGCCGCCGTCGCTGGGCCAGCGAAATCGGCTCCTCGCCGGGCTTCGGAGGCTCCTCTCCGAGGCGGGACAGGATCTCCTCGATCTCGCGGTCGATACGGTCGGGCATGTCGCTCTCCACGATAGGGGATCAGCGAGCGGCGCGTCGATGGTTAGGCGCTGGCGTCCTTACCCCAGCCTCCCCCGCCGGGCGTGCGCACCTCGATGCGGTCGCCGGGACCTACCCGAAGCTGCTGCTGGCCGCCCAGGGCCTCGCCTTCGCCGCCGGCACGGATGCGCGTGTTCTCGCCATGCGCCGCCGCTTCCCCGCCGGCCGCTCCCGGTGGCCCGACGGAGCGGCGATCGCCGATGAGGGATACGTCCGCCTCCGTGAGGAACTCGATGTCCCGGACGACTCCGTCCCCACCCCGGTGAAGTCCGGCGCCACCGCTCCTCTCCCGAAGCTCGAAGCGACGGATGCGGACGGGGAAGGTGCTCTCGATCGACTCCGCCGGCGTGTTGGCGGTGTTCGTCATGTGGGTCTGAACACCGCTTTCGCCGTCTCCCTCGGGACCCGCGCCCGCCCCTCCGGGAACCGTCTCGTAGTAGGCGAACGGGTCGCCGCTCTCGCGCACGCCGCCGAAGGTGAAATTGCTCATCGTGCCCGCGCTCGAAGCCGGGATGCGGTCCGGGAGCGCCTCCGCGAACGCCGCCAGGACGACGTCGGTCACGCGCTGCGAGGTCTCGACGTTCCCGGCGGAGACGGCGCGCTGGGGGCGTGCATTCACGATCGAGGCCTCGGGCAGGACGACGCGGATAGGCCGGAAGACGCCCGCGTTCGAGGGTGCGTCGGGAGGGAGGAGGCAGCGAACGCAGTAGGCCACGGCTGATCGGGTGACGGCGGCGACGGCGTTGATCGAGGCGGGTTGCTCCCCGGCCGAGCCGGCGAAGTCGACCGTGACCACGTCACCCTCCACCCCCACCCGTGCGCGCAGAGGCAGGAGCCCCCCCTCGGTGCTCTCCATGACGTCCGACGCCTCGTAGTCGCCATCGGGAATGTCGGCGAGCGCCGCCCGGGTCAGCCGCTCGGCGTAGTCCGTGAGCGAGGCCATCCAGCGAGCGAGCTCGGCATTGCCGTAGCGGGCCGCGAGCCCTTCGAGCCGGGCGGCGCCGGTGCTCAGGGCGCCGAGCTGCGCCTCGAAGTCGCCCCGGCGCTCGGCGGGCGTGCGCACGTTGCGGAGGATGAGGGCGAAGAGTGCCTCGTTCAGGCGGCCGGCCTCGCGCAGCTTGAGGGGTGGGATGATCACTCCCTCCTGGTACAGCTCCGTGGCGACCGGCATGGACCCTGCCGACATGCCCCCGATGTCGGCGTGGTGGGCGCGGTTCGCGACGAACCCAACGAGCTCGCCGCTCGCGAACACCGGCGCCACCAGCGTCACGTCGGGGAGGTGCGTCCCACCGAGATAGGGATCGTTCACGATGGCGACGTCGCCCTCGCTCCAGGGTGCGAGCCCCGACACGGCCGCGATCGACTCGGGCATGGCGCCGAGGTGGACGGGGATGTGGGCCGCCTGCGCGACCATCTCGCCTTCCGCGTCGAAGACCGCGCAGGAGAAGTCGCGCCGTTCCCGGATGTTGGGCGAGTGCGCGGTCCGCCAGAGCGTGACGCCCATCTCCTCGGCTGCCGACGCGAGGAGGGCGTTCCAGACCGCGAGCCGGGCAGGATCGTCGCTCATGCCGGTACCACCTCGAGGTTGCCGCCGGCGTCCACGGTGGCGCGCCAGCCCTGCGGGATGAAGGTGGTTGCGTCCGGCTGCGTGACGACGGCCGGCCCGTCGAGCGTCGACCCGACCGCAAGGTCCGCACGGGAGACCTGGATGGCGGGAACGCCTCCCGCCAGCGCGATCGGCTGGGGCTGGCCGGTTCCTCCGGTTGCCTCGATGGCTGTGTCGGGAAGGTCGCGGGGGACGCCCTGCGCGCGGCAGCGGAGGGCCACGAGTTCAGCGGGGCGCTCGCTCGTAGCGAACCCATATTCGCGTTCGTGGGCCGTGTGAAGCGCTTGCACGATCGTCGCCGGCTCGGGCTTGTCGATGGCGACGCGCAGCTCGTGGGCCTGGCCGCGGTAGCGGACATCGGCGGCCCAGGCCAGCTCGGCGAGCGTTCCGCCCGCGCCCTGGAGTCCAGCGACCGCTTGCTCCTCCAGCGTGGCCGCCGTCGTGCGCACCGTCTCGGCGGCGTCTTCATCGAGGGGGAGCAGCAGCCCCTGGCCGCGCTCCACCACCTCCGGCGCGGTGGCGATGCCGATGGCCGAGAGCACTCCCGCGTGCCGGGGCACGAGCACCTTCCCGATGCCAAGCTCCGCCGCGAGCTCGCAGGCATGGAGCGGGCCGGCCCCCCCGAAGGCCACGAGCGTGAAGCCGGCGGGGTCGTAGCCGCGTTCGAGACTGACCCGGCGGAGGGCGCGGGCCATGGTCGCGTTCGCCACCTCCACCACTGCCGAAGCCGCGGCTTCTGTCTCGCCGAGGGTGGCAAGTGCCTCGCGCGCCCGTCCGAGGTCGGGGATCACGCTGCCGCCGAGGGGCGCCTCCGGGCGGAGGCGCCCGAGCACGAGATTCGCGTCGGACACCGTCGGGAGCGTTCCCCGACCGTAGCAGGCGGGGCCGGGGTCGGCGCCCGCGCTCTGGGGGCCGACGGCGAGCGCCCCCCCGCTGTCGAGCCTGGCGATCGACCCTCCGCCCGCCCCCACGGTCACGATGTCGACCATGGGGGTATGGACGGCGAGGCCGTCGACCTCGGTGGCCGAGCGGTAGCGGGGCTCCCCCGGACAGAGCGAGACGTCGGTGCTCGTGCCGCCCATGTCGAAGGTGATGACCTGCTCATGACCGGCGGACCGGGCGACGGCGAGCGCCCCGAGGACGCCGCCCGCGGGCCCGCTCGTCACCATCGAAGCGGGCCGCTCGCTGGCCGTGGCGGCGTCGGTCAGGCCCCCAGCCGAGTGCATCACCCGCAGTCCCCGCGATCGCTCGTCGATGCCGCCGAGATAGCCCCGCACCGTCGGTTGGAGGAAGGCGTTGACGGCCGTCGTGCTGGCGCGTTCGTACTCGCGGTGCTCGGGCAGGACCTCGTGGGAGGCGCTCACGGGGAACCCCGCCTCGCGGAGCGCCCCTGCCAGGAGGGCCTCGTGCTCGGGACGCAGGTAGGAGAAGAGCAGGCAGATGGCGACCGCCTCTGCGTTGAGGCGGCGGGCTTCGTCCACGACCCGAGCGACCTCGGCGTCGTCGAGGGGGACGACGACCTCCCCGCTTGCCCCGATCCGCTCCCGCACGGTGATGACGTCGCCCCGGGAGACGACGTGAGGTGTGCGGCGAGGCTCGAGGTCGTAGAGAGCGGGGCGCTCCTGCCGCCGGATCGTGAGCAGGTCGCGGAAGCCAGCGGTGGTGACGAGGACGGTGCGCGGCCCGCGGCGTTCGAGCAGGGCGTTCGTGGCGACGGTGCTGCCGTGGGCGAGCGCGCCCTCCGCGAGGCCTTCCGCGCCTTCCAGCACGGCCTGCTCGGGCGCGGTTGGCGTGGAGAGGCGCTTCCACGTGCGGATGCCGCCTCCGTCGATCGCGACGAAGTCAGTGAACGTGCCACCCACGTCCACGCCGAGGACGCCGTCCTGCGCCCCGGTCACGCTAGACGTACTCCTTGACCTTCTCCGCGAGCGAGCGGGTATACCCGGCGGTGCTCGCGATCTCGTCGACGCCCGCCTCGCGCACGGCCTTCAGCGAGCCGAACTTTCGCAGGAGCGCGCGCTTCCGCTTCGGTCCGACGCCGGGGATGGAGTCGAGGACGCTGGCGGTGGCGGCCTTGCGGCGGACCTGGCGGTGGTAGGTGATGGCGAAGCGGTGGGCCTCGTCGCGCACGCGCTGCACGAGGTAGAGCGCCTCGGAGCCACGAGGCAGCACGATGGGCGCCTCCTCGTCCGGTGCGAACAGCTCCTCGTGGCGCTTCGCGAGGCCGACGGTGGGGATGTCGTACACGCCCAACTCGCGCATCACCTCGACGGCCGCGCCAAGCTGCCCCTTGCCCCCGTCGACGACGACGAGGTCGGGCAAGTCCCAGCTGTCGTTATCGGCTGTGTCGGGAGCCTCTCCTCCTTCGAGGGTCTGCTGCTCAATCTGCCTGGCGGCGCGCTTGAAGCGGCGGCGGAGGACCTCCTGCATGGTGGCGAAGTCGTCCGCGCCCTCTACCGTCTTGATCCGGAACTTCCGGTACTGGCGGGGGGCGGGCTGGCCGTCGAGGAAGACGACCATGCTGGAGACGGGGCTGGCCCCCTGGAGGTTGGAGTTGTCGTAGCACTCGATGCGGTGGGGAACCTCGGGCAGGGCGAGCTCCTCGCGCAGCTCCTCGAGGGCGGTGGTGGTCTTCGTCTGGTCACTGAGCCAGCGCACCTTGAGGTTGTCGAGCGCCTCTGCGGCGTTCTCGCCGGCCATCTGCAGGAGCTGGCGCTTCTCGCCCCGTTGAGCGACGCGGATCTCGACATTGGCGGCGCGCTTTTCTGTCAGCACCGCCTCCAGGTCGACCCGTCCCTCGGGCTCGATGGGCACGACCACCAGCTTCGGGATTGACTGTGCGCTCTCGTAGTACTGCTGGAGGAGGCTGCCGAGGACGGCTTCGTCGGACTCACCCGTGACGCCCTCAAGCACGAAGTGGTCGCGGCCGGTCATCTGGGTACCGCGCACGAAGAAGACCTGGACGCAGGCGCGATCGCCCTCCCGCGCGAGGCCGTAGACGTCCAGGTCCTCCTTCTTCGTGGTGGACAGCATCTGGCGCTCGACGGTGCGCTCGATGGCGCGGATCTGGTCGCGGAGCATGGCCGCGCGTTCGTAGTCGAGGGACTCCGCCGCGCCGTCCATCTGCTCGCCGAGCCGGTCGAGCACGGCCGACGCCTTGCCCTCGAGGAAGAGGATGATCTGGTCGATGACCTCGGCGTACTCCTCGGAGGTGCAGTAGGCGGTGCAGGGCGCGATGCAGCGCTTGATGTAGTAGTCGAGGCAGGGGCGCGGGTCCTTCCCCGTGATTTCCTTGGTGCAGGAGCGGTAGGGGAAGAGCTTCTTGAGCAGGTCGAGGGTGGCGCGCACGGACCCGGCGCTCGCGTAAGGCCCGAAGTAGCGCGCCCCGTCCTTCTCGATGCGCCGCGTGATGTAGACGCGCGGCCACGGGTTCTGCACGTCGATCTTCAGGTAGGGGTAGCGCTTGTCGTCCTTGAGCCGGATGTTGAAGAAGGGCTGGTGGCGTTTGATCAGGGTCGCTTCGAGGATGAGCGCCTCGCCCGCGTTGGCGCAGACGATGTACTCGAAGTCCTCGATGTCGGCGCGCAGGGCGCGGGTCTTCGGTTCGAGGCTGCGGGGCGAGCCGAAGTAGGAGCGCACGCGGTCCTTGAGCCGTGCCGCCTTGCCCACGTAGATGACCTCGCCCTTCTGGTTGCGCATGAGGTAGACGCCCGGCCTCGCGGGGAGCGCCTCGATCTGCTTCCTGAGCCGGTCGGGAAGGGCGGTAGCGACCACGGAGCTAGTGTAGCGCGGGGCTCACCGGGACAGTTCGGCGATGGCATCCGCCGGGGTGAGGGTGGGAACCGGTGAGTCCACGTAGTCGCGCACGTTTCGGGTGACGATGTACCGCGCGTCGCAGGCGCGGGCAGCTGCAACTTGCATCGCGTCCTCGAAGTCGGCCAGGGGCAGCGAGAGGGCGTAGTAGAGATCGTCGGTTGTGGTGGCCGCAACCTGGGCGAATTCAAGGAGGCCCTCGATGAACGCGCGGGCTATAGCCCTGTCGAGTTCTCTCGTGACGATGTAGTCGATGTTGGAGAACGAGTGCCAGGCGATGCAGGCTTGCTCGGCGCCCTCCGCAACCTGCCCGAGGACGGCCCGTGACGCGTCGGCGTACGGGGGCCGGTCCAGTGCGACGTCGATGAGCATGTCGGAGTCGAGCAACAGCATCGTGAGGGCGCTACAACCCGTACTTCTCGCGGTGGTACTCGTCTCGCAGGTTGTCGAGGTCCTCGTCAGTCAGCTGGCGCTTCGGCTTGAACTGTCCGGCCCAACGCGCCGGGAAGGTAAGCGACTTGTCGCGCCAGCGATCCGCGCGCTCCTGTTCCGTTTCGAACGGCAGGTAGGCCTCGATCTCCTCGAGAGTCTTCCCTGCTGCCGAGGACGTGCCTTCCGGCGGGGCGGCCGCTTCCAGCGCATCGCGAAGGAGCTGTTCGATGACGGAGGACAGGGAAGCGCCGTGCGTGCGTGCGTACTCCTTGGCCCGGGGGAGCACCTCGGAGTCGATGGTGACGGTGAGTTTGGTCTTGGTCTGCATGGGCGGGTTCCTCACGAGATACGTATACGTATTGTAGCAGTACGTATACGTATCTTCGTGCTACTGCCCTCCGAGATCCCTGAGTTCCCGGAGCCGCCGCCGAGCGTACTCGTCCTCGAGCTGCCAGCAGACGGCTACCTCCCAGGCCACCGACGCTCGCCGCGCGCGCTGGAACTCCTCCTCCGTCAGGCCGGCGACTTCGGAGTCGGGCAGGGCGCCAAGGTCGAGGAGTGGGGAGTCGACTCGCGCTTCGTCCCAGTCGAGGAGGCCTACCCTGTCTCCGTCGATGCGGATGTTGGTAGGCGAGGGGTCGCCGTGGATCACTATCTCCTTGCGTTCCGGCAGCGCCCTCCACGCATCCCGGCACAGCTCCGCGTCTTCGGGCGGCAGCAGCGACATGTCGACATCGCCGCCGATGTCGGTGGCGACCAACTCCTGGGCCCTGCGGAAGCCGGGCCGCTGGGCCCACGGCCCCCGCAGGGCGTGCAGCCGCCGGAGCTCGGCGGCGACGCGCTCCGCGTCGCCCCGGCCCTCTGGCTCCCTGCCCTCGATGAAGGAGAACATGACGAGCCCACCGATCCGGCGCTCACCTGACCGGGTGGAGATCGGGAGGGGAACCGTGAAGTCGTGGTTGTGAAGGGTTTCGAGCAGGTCGAGCTCCCAGTCGAGGGCGGCGGCGCTGCGGGTGTTCTGGCGCGCGATGCGGCGCTCGCCCCGGAGCCGGATGGTCCAGACGCGATTGCGCAGGCCGCTCACTTCGTCTTCGACCTCAACCTCGCCCCACGGTTCGAGCCTGCGCTGCAGATCGGCGTTGGCCGTCATGGACGTGTCTCCGTTGGCGCCAGCGTACGGGGTGGGGGCTCGCGAGCCACCTACCGGAAGCGCCGGTACAATCGCCGCCGTGGAGTACGAACACATCCTGTACGACGTGGCGGATGGCATCGCGACCATCACGCTCAACCGCCCCGAGCGGCTGAACGCCTTCGACAACCTGATGTTGAGCGAGTGGCGCGACGCGATCGAGCGTTCGGATGCCGATCGCGACGTGCGCGTCATCATCCTGACGGGCGCGGGGCGCGGCTTCTGTAGCGGCATGGACGTGGCCCACGAGACCGCCGGCGAAGGGGTCCTGCGCTCGGAGGAGAGCGTGGCCGAGCGGCGACACAGCCTCCGCAACAGCGTCCACCACATCCCGCGGGCGCTGGTGCAGCTCGAAAAGCCCTACATCGCGGCGGTGAACGGCGCGGCCGTGGGGGCGGGCATGGACATGGCATCGATGGCCGATATTCGTTTCGCCAGCGAGCGGGCGCGGTTCGGCATGGGCTACGTGCGCATGGGGCTCATTCCCGGCGACGGCGGCGCCTTCACGCTGCCCCGCATCGTGGGGACTGCCAAGGCACTGGAGCTGATCTGGAGCGGTGAGCTGTTCGACGCGCAGGAGGCGTTGCGGATCGGCTACGTGAGCGAGGTCTGCCCGCCTGAGGAGTTGCTGGACCGGACGCGCGAGTTCGCCCTCAAGATCGCGCGGGGGCCGGCGACGGCCATCCAGCTCGCCAAGAAGCTCGTCTACCGCTCCGCCAACCTGACGTTCGACGAACACCTCGACTTCGCCCAGATGGCGATGACCCTCGCGCAGTCCACCGAGGACGCGAAGGAGGGCCCCCTCGCCTTCACCGAGAAACGCGAGCCCAACTTCAAGGGCTACTAGCGACAAGGAGAAAGATATGCCTCCAGCACCTGGTGACCGCGCTCCGGCGTTCACGCTGATGAACAAGGACCGGGAGGAGGTCACGCTCGACTCCTTCCCCGGCAAGCACATCGTCCTGGCGTTCTATCCGCTCGCCTTCACCGGGGGGTGAACGTCGGAGATGATCGCCTTCCGGACGCACACGGATGCGTTCGCGGAGGCCAACGCCCAGGTTCTGGGCGTGAGCGTTGATTCCTTCGCCGCCGTCGGCGAGTTCCAGGAGAAGCTCGGGCTGGAGTTCCCCCTCGTCTCGGACTTTCCGAAGAACCAGGCGGGTCGCGACTACGAAATCTTCAACGAGGACTTCGGTTTCCATAACCGCGCGACCTTCGTGATCGACAGCGAGGGCATCGTGCGCGATGCCTACCTCGAGCCGCGCGACTTCGAATCGCACGCCCCGCATGCGCTCGAAGTTTTGCAAGAGCTGAACGGGAGCTAGGCGACCGTGCTCTTTCGCGACTCGCCTGAGCAGGCCGCCTTCCGCGCTGAGATCCGCGAGTTCCTCGATGCGGAGCTGCCCGCGGAGATGTGGAACATGCGCAGCGATCGCGAGGAGATGGACGACGAGGAGGCGGCCTTCGCGAAGCAGTTCCGGGGTCAACTGGCCGACCGGGGCTGGCTCACGCTGGGCTGGCCGAAAGAGTACGGCGGCGGCGGCGCGGACTTCGTCATGCAGACGGTCTACATGGAGGAGATGAGCTCGCGCGGCGCGCCCGGGGCCTACGACCAGGGGGTCTGGCTGGCGGGTCCGGCGCTCATGCACGAGGGCACGAAGGAGCAGCAGGATCGCTGGCTGCCCGGCCTCCGCGACGGCACCTCACGCTTCTGCCAGCTCTTCTCCGAGCCGGGCGCAGGCTCGGACCTCGCCTCGCTGCAGACAAGCGCCATCCGCGACGGCGACGAGTACGTCCTGAACGGCCAGAAGATCTGGACGAGCTGGGCGACCGGAGCGAAGTGGGGAATCCTTCTGGCGCGCACCGACCCGGACGCTCCCAAGCATCGTGGCATCAGCTATTTCATCCTCGACATCGAGTCGCCGGGGGTGAGCGTGCGGCCGCTCGTGAACATGATGGACGCGGCGCACTTCAACGAGGTGTTCTTCGACGACGTGCGCATCCCTATCGACAACCGCATTGGGGAGGAGAACCGGGGCTGGTACGTGGCCGCGGCGACGCTCGACCAGGAGCGCAGCTCGATCAACCGCATCGTCATGACGCGCTCGACGCTGGAGGCGCTGGTCGACTACGTGCGCGAGCGGGACGGTGGGCAGGCGCCGCATCACATCCGCCACGAACTGGCCTCACGCACGATCGACTTCGAGCTGGGGCGCTGGCTCTGCTACCGGGTGGCGCAGATGCAGAGCGAAGGGGAGAACCCGAACTACGAGGCATCGATCTCGAAGGTGTTCGGCACGGAGCTGCAGCGCCAGATGGGCCAAACGGGAATGCGCGTCCTTGGTATGGAGGGGCAGCTCGAGCCGGGCAGTCCCTACGTGCCCCTGCAGGGCCGAGTCGAGCGCTGGGCCCTCGCGGGTCCCAGCTACACGGTGGCCGGCGGCACGAGCGAAGTGAACCGCAACATCATCGCGACCCGCGGGCTGGGATTGCCGCGCTCATAGAGGTGTCCTAGAGCCGCTTGGGGTTTGTCCAGTAGGGCTCGTCGTGGATGGCGAGGAGTTGGGCCTCGGGGATGTGGGCGTGGCCGGGGGTGGGCCAGGACGGGTCCGGGCGCCAGCCGCGGATGTCGTCGGTGAAAGGCCAGGCGCCGCGCTCGATGTCGGCGATGACGGCTTCCCCTTCCCTGCGGATGCGGTCCGCGACCGCCTCGGACATGAGGCCGCGTTCCACCACCCGCTCGACTTCGTCCTCGTCCTTCCACTGCCAGTTGCGCTCGGCGTCGACGACGATGTCGAGCCAGAGGTCGCGCAGGTCGAAGCCGAGGGGTGTGCGCCGCAGGGGCTCCTCGAGGTTGACGTACCAGCCGAGGAACTCCCAGTCGGGCGTCCACCAGACCCAGGTGGCGCGCCACTGGTCGGGAACCTTGAGCGTGAGCATGTTCCAGCGTTCCCAGACCGCATCGACCAGCTCCCACTCGCCGTCGAGCCAGGGGCGAGGCTGTTCCGGGACGATGGGCTGCGACAGCTTCGTGGGCGTGCCCGGGGGCAGCCAGAGGGAGATGAGTTCGGGGGTGTCTTCGACGACGACCGAGGGTCGCACGTCGGCGACGGCAGGGGCGCACTCACCGTTCTCGGTGACGAAGAGGGTGCGATACATGACCACGTCGCCCCGCCGATACCGGTCCGACTCCCGGGGAGTGGTCATGGGAACAGCGTAGCAGCCGGCGGGTCCGCGGCTGCTAGAATCCCCGCCCCATGACCCAGACGATGATGACGGAGTCGGGCGAGCGGCACTTCCGCTACCTGATGCCCGTGGCCGTGATCTTTACGGGCGCCCTGATCGTCTCGAACATCATCGCGATCAAGATCGTCGACATCTCCGGGCTGGTGGGCGGCGCCTTCGACTACTTTCAGCCCGCCGCCATCATCATCTTCCCGATTTCGTACATCGTTGGCGACATCCTCACGGAGGTGTACGGGTACTCGGTGGCGCGGCGCGTCATCTGGTCCGGGTTCTTCGCGAACGCGCTCGCGGTGCTCGCGATCTTCGTCGCCCAGGAGATCCCGTCGGCGCCGTTCTGGGCGGACCAGGAGGCCTACGAGACGATCCTGGGGCAGACGTGGCGGATCGTGGGCGGCAGCTTCCTCGCGTTCCTCGTGGGGGAGTTCGCGAACTCGTACGTGCTGGCGCGGCTGAAGCGCGTGACGCAGGGGCGGTTCCTGTGGACGCGCACGATCGGCTCGACGATCGTGGGCCAGGGGATCGACTCGGCGGTCTTCCTGACGATCGCGTTCTTCGGGACGACGACGATCCCGAACGGCGAAGCGCTGTGGGCCTTCGTGTGGCGGGCGTGGCTGATGAAGACGCTCTACGAGGTGATCGCGACGCCGCTTACCTACCTGGTCGTGAACACGATGAAGCGGCTGGAGGGTGTGGACGTGTACGACACGGACACGGACTTCAACCCGATCCCGATTCTCTCCGCGCTTCGTCCGGGGCGGTAGGCAGGAGCTTGCGCGCTCGCGCCGCGAGTCGCACGCTGGCGCGGATGGGCGCGAACGAATTCGCCACCGACGGCACGATCGATTCCTTCGAGAACCAGCACCCCGGGCGCGACTACGAGATTCGCTTCGACGCGCCTGAGTTCACGAGCGTGTGCCCGATGACCGGGCAGCCGGACTTCGGAACGATCACCCTGACTTACGTGCCCGATGCGCGCTGCATCGAGCTGCGCAGCTTCAAGTTCTACCTGCAGACCTTCCGCCAGCGGGGCATCTTCTACGAGGACGTGGTGAACGTGATCCTGGAGGACGTTGTGGAGGCGATCGCGCCACGCCGGGCGACCGTTGTCGGGGACTTCCACGCCCGTGGGGGCATTACGGCGCGGGTGACCGCCACGCACGCCCAGGCGTAGCATCGGGCGCACTCATGGCGGTGAAAGGGAATCCCGGCGGCTTTCCCCAGCGCAAGTTGAAGGACACGCCAACCGTCACGCCCGGGCAGATGCGCGAGATCCAGCGCGCCGCCCAGGAAGTGTTCCACTTCGACATCCTGCAGGCAGTCGAGAATGCCGGTTTGGCGACGGCACAGCTCGTGCTGGCGATGCTGGGTGGCAGCGCGAAGGGACAGCGGGTGGTGGTGCTGGCCGGCGGCGGCCACGTGGGGGCCGCGGGGCTGTCGGCGGTGCGGCACCTCGACAACTGGGGCGTGCAGGCGGAACCGCTGCTCGGTGAGGTCGAGTCCCAGATGAGCTTCGTGACGCGGCGGCACCTGCACATCCTGGCGGAGTCGGGTATTGCGGAGCCGCGCGACAGCGACACCAGCGAGCACACCGCCGAGGACCATCTGCAGCGCGCGGACCTCGTTGTCGACGCGCTGGTGGGGTACGGACTCGAGGGCGCGCCAACGGGACTGGCGGCAGCCGTGACGGAGATCGCGGCGGCGGCGCGGCGCCCCATCCTCGCGCTGGACATTCCCACCGGGGTGAACGCGGAGACGGGGGCGGTCAGCAGCCCAGCCGTGACGGCGGCCACGACGCTCGTGTTCGATCTGCCGAAGACCGGCCAGGTGCTGCCGGTCTGCGAGAAGCATGTCGGTGAGCTGTACGCGGCGGACCTCGGGGTGCCGCGGGCGGCCTACGAGCGGCTCGGGATCAGCACGCGGGGCGTCTTCGCCGAGGGACACATCGTGCGGCTGCGGCGGTAGCGCCCCGGCCCTAGAAGCGGCGGGAGTCCCAGAGCACGTCGCCGTGGCCGCTCAGCTGGTTCTGGAGGCGTGAAGCGACGAAGAGCAGATCGCTGAGGCGGTTGAGGTAGGGGGACACGAACTCGCCCACCTGCTCCTCGCGGCTGAGGGCGAAGGTGAGGCGCTCCGCGCGGCGGCAGATGGTGCGGGCGAGGTGGAGGTGGGCGGCGGTGGGGTCGCCGCCCGGCAGGACGAAGCTCGTGAGGGGCTCCAGGTCGTCGTTCCAGTCGTCGATCCAGGACTCGAGCTGCTCGACGTGGCGGCCCTCGACGCGGGGTCCCGATGGCTCCTCGCCGGGCTCGCGGGGGGTGGCGAGTTCGGCGCCGAGATTGAAGAGCACCTGCTGGATGACCGCGAACGGTTCCGCCAGAGGAGCCTCCAGCCCCGCCGCGACGGCGATACCAATGGCGCTGTTCAGCTCGTCGACGGTGCCGTAAGCCTCGATGCGGAGGCTCTCCTTGGGTACTCGCTGGCCGCCGGCAAGGGCAGTGGTGCCGTCGTCGCCGGCGCGGGTATAGACGCGGTTGATGCGAACCATGGTCCAAGCATGCCGGAGGGCGTGGCCGCGGGCCAGCCGTCCCCTCTCTCCGCCAGGGATGAGGGCGCGGGTTCCTTTGTCCCCGAGAGGATGAGCCATGGGCGCTGCGTCACGGCTGTTCGCCGCTACGACGGCAGCTTCGACCGGCCTCCCGCCAGGCGGCTCGCCGCTCTGAGCTGTACGAGGGGGAGCGCACGTCCGGCTCGGGTTGACCTAGCGGACGACCCTCTCCACCATCGCCTCATGGCTCTCTACGAATACCACTGCCCCGAGTGTGGCGAGCGCTTCGAGAAGCGCATGCCCATGGGCGACGCTCTCCAGCTCTTTCCCTGCCCGGCGTGCGGCGCGCAGGCGCAGAAGATCATCGGGAACTTCGCGGTCGTTGGACGCGCAGAGGCGGGTGTCGGCGACGGTCCCGCGCCGTGGGAGGACGGCGGTGACGGCGACGGTGAAGGCGAGGGCGCCCTCGACGCCGGGGGGGCGGACGACCTCACGCATCATGGCCACAGCCACGGCCCGGGAGGGCATTCACACGGCCATCCCCATCCGCACTAGCGCTCCCGGGCTGCGCTACTTGTAGTACCGGAGGCAATCGCATATGGTTGCCCATATGAAGAAGACGACGCTCAACATCGATGAGGCCATCATGGCGCGCCTGAAGGAAGAAGCCATCAGGCGGAAGACCACCATGGGTGCGCTCGTGGAGGCGGGGATCCGAAAGATCCTGGCCGAGGGCGAGGCGCCCGCGGTGGTGGCCGGTGAGCTGCCGCCCCTGCCAATAGCAAACATGGGCGAGCCCCTGGTGGACATCGCGGATCGGGAAGCCCTGTACGAGGTGCTGGATCGGGAGCGAGACGAGCGCCTGTACGGGAGGCCACCGGGCATCGCTGGAGAGCGTGACGCGCCTGGCCGAAGGCGCAGAGAGCTGGCCGTGGCCGAGGATCCGGCGCCCTATGACGCCGGCGAGGCCAGCGAGACGGAAACACGCGGACCTGCGGACGACGACTAAGTGCTCGCCGTTGACACCAACGTGCTGCTCTACGCGGCGAACGCCGACTCGGAGCTTCACCGACCCTGCCTACGACGACTGGAAGCGTGGAGGCGCGACCCCACTCCCACTTTCCTGACGTGGAACGTGTGCTACGAGTTCCTGAAGAACGCCACGAACACGAGGGTTTTCCCGGTGCCGTGGCAGGCGCAGCAGGCCATGAGCTTTCTCCAGGCGCTGCTCGCCTCGCCCGGATTCACGCTTCTGACGGCGACGGGCCGCCACGAGGCAGTGCTCGCGCAGACCTTGGCCGAGCTACCCGGGTTGCGAGGGGGAGTCCTGCACGACCTTCATACCGCGGTCCTCATGCGAGAGCACGGCATCAGCCAGATCTGCACGAACGACCAGGACTTCCACCGGTTTCCGTTCCTTACCGTGATCGACCCGCTCGAGTAGGCGAGACAACGAAGAGGCCCCGCCAGACGGCGGGGCCTCTAGCCTGTTGCCGGAACGAGCGGGTTAGATCTCCAGCATGGCCGCGACTTGCTCGCGGTGGTAGTCGGCGTCGCCCCAGAAGAGCTCGGCGCGCTTCTGGCGACGGAAGTAGAGCTGGATGATGTAGTCCTTGGTGAAGCCGATGCCGCCGTGGATCTGCTGCCCGTGGGCAACCACGCGGCGGCTGGCCTCGCTGCACCAGGCCTTGGCCATGGAGGTGTCCATGTTCTGTGCGGGATCGTTCTCGCTGGTGGACCAGGCGGCCTTGTAGGTGATGAAGCGCATGCCGTCGACGTCGGTGACCATGTCGGCGGCCTTGTGCTGGATCGCCTGGAAGGAGCCGATGGGGCGACCGAACTGGACGCGCTCCTTGGCATAGTTGACGGCGATCTCGAAGTCCTTCTGGGCGAGGCCGACAAGGTAGGCGTTCTCGAGGTTCACGGCGATGTTGCGGCCGCGCATGCTCGTTTCGCCATCGACGGGCATGACGTCCTCGGCGGCGACGCGGACGTTGTTGAGGACGACCTCGGCCTGCTTGTCGCTGGCGATGGTCTTGAGGAGGTTGACCTCCACGCCCGCCTGGTCGCGGGCGATGATGAAGTTCGCGAGCTTGCCATCGGGCGTGTTGCCGATGACGTGCAAGTAGTCGGCCACGTTGGCGTCGGGGACGAAGAGCTTGGCGCCGTTGAGGACGCAGTCGTCCCCGTCCTGGGTGGCGGTCAGGGTGAAACCGGCTCGGTCCCAGCGGCCACTCTCTTCGGTGACGGCGTAGGTGTGAATGGCGGTCCCGCTGGCGATGCCGGGGAGGTACTTGGCCTTCTGGGCGTCGCTGCCGGCGATGACGAGCCAGGCGGCGCAGGTCGCGTTGGGGATGAAGGGACCGGGGACGAGGGCGCGGCCGAACTCCTCCACCAGGACGCAGAGGTCGAGGTAGGAGAAGCCGGAGCCACCGTGCTCCTCGGGGATCATGAGGCCCTGCCAGCCGAGCTCGGCCATCTTCTTCCAGAGGTCGGGGCTGTAGCCGGCCTCGTCTTCTTCCATGGCCCTCACGTGCTCTTCGGGGCACTCGTTCTCGAGGAAGTCGCGCGCCGAGTCGCGGATCAGGTTCTGCTCTTCGCTGAGGCTCAGATCCATCGTTGTCCGTCCTTCACCAGGGTCGCGAAGCAAGCGCACGTAAACACGCCCCCTTCGCGGGGGTTAGCCGCGCGAGTCTAGCACGGGCTCGGGTGAGAGTCAGGGCAACTCGATCCAGGAGTCGAAGTAGCGCTCCTGGAAGTCCACGGCGGTAGTGATCGCAGCGGAATCCCAGGCGAATCCCGGGTCCAGCACGGCCACCAGCTTGTCCTCCACGTCGTCGCGGCGGCGGACGATGGCGATGACGGTGGCCTCGCACCGATCGAGCGGCTCGCTTCCGTCCAGGACGTAGACATCCATGGGGTGGCCATCGGGGGCGAGGGTGCCCGGGACGAAGCCGTAGTTGACGGGGTACACCATGTCGTCCTCCCTCGGGTGACGTGTGCCGAGGGGGCGGTCGATCTCGACGGTGATGCGGCGTCCGGCCCAGTCGGCGAGCACGAGGTTGGGGTCCACGGTGGGGCTAGCGGTTGCGCTGCACGAAGCGGCCGATGCGCTCGAGGGCGCGCTCGATCTGCTCGTAGCCGCTGGCGTAGCAGGCACGGACGAATCCCTCGCCGCAGGCGCCGAAGGCCACGCCCGGGACGACGGCGACGCGCTCTTCCTCGAGCAGGCGCTCGCTGAAGGTGGTGCTGTCCATGCCCGTCGGGCGAATGTCGGGGAAGGCGTAGAAGGCGCCGCGGGGGCGGAAGGCGGGGAGGCCGACGGCGTGGAGACCATCCACCATGAGGCGGCGGCGGCGGTCGTACTCGGCGAGCATCTCCTGGACGAAGCTCTCCCCGTGCTGGAGGGCGGCAAGGGCGGCGTACTGGGCGGCCGTGGGGGCCGACATCATGACGTACTGGTGGACCTTCATGGCCGCCTCGGCGAGGGGGGCGGGGGCGGCCAGCCAGCCGATGCGCCAGCCAGTCATGGCGTAGGTCTTGCTGAAGCCGCCGATGAGGATCGTGCGGTCGCGCATGCCCTCGATGGAGGAGAAGCAGGTGTGCTCGCCTTCGTAGGTGAGGCGGGCGTACAGCTCGTCGCTGATGACGGCGAGGTCGTTGGCGGCGGCGACCTCGGCGACCGCTTCGAGGTCGGGGCGGTCCATGGTCGCGCCGGTTGGGTTGGCGGGGTAGCCAAAGAGGAGCGCCTTCGTCTGTTCGGTGACGCGCTCGGAGACGTCGCTCGCAAGCAGGCGAAACTCGTGCTCCGCGCTCGTGGGGACGGGGCGGAAGCGGCCCTTGGCCATGGTGACGGCGGGCTCGTAGGCGACGTAGCTGGGGTCGGGGCAGAGGACCTCGTCACCGTCGTCGAGCAGCGAGCGGAGGGCGATATCGAAGGCCTCGCTGGAACCGCTGGTGACCACGATCTCCGTGGCGGGGTCGTAGGAGACCCCGTAGAGGGTCTCGATCTCGTGGCTGAGGGCCTCGCGGAGTTCGAGGAGGCCGTAGTTGGAGGTGTAGTGGGTCTCGCCCTGTTCGATGCTCTCGAGGGCGGCGCGGCGGATGGGCTCGGGCGTTACATAATCTGGTTCACCGACGCCCAGGGAGATGACGTCGTCGATCGTGCTGAGCAGGTCGAAGAACTTGCGGATGCCGCTGGCGGGCACGGAGGCGAGGCTCCGGGAGATGAAGCGTTCGGCCCCGGGGGTGTCGTGGTCCACGGCCCCGTTCCTTCCGCCCCCCGCCGGCGGCGGATACGAAAGAGCCGCCCCGCGGGCGGCTTTCTGTCCTGTGCGTCCTTGAACCGCTCGCATGCTACCCGCGCGCTTGCGCCGCCGCCGCAGCGGCAGTGGGGAGGCACGTCGCAGTCAGCTTACGGTCCACGATTCGGACTCTGGGCATGGGGGCCATTACGGTCAAGGTTTGCGCTACAGCGCCGCGAGGCGGTTCGCCTGGCCGAGCGCTCCCTCGAAGGCGTGGCCGATCTGGAGGATCGTGCCCTCGTCGCCAACGTCGCCGATGATCTGGAGGCCGACGGGCAAGCCTTCGCTGAGGCCGCAGGGGAGGCTGAGGGCGGGCAGACCGGCGACAGCGCTGGGGAGCGTGTAGATGTCGTTCAGGTACATGGCGTAGGGGTCGTCGAGCTTCTCGCCGACGGGGAAGGCGACCCCGGGGGTGGTGGGGGTCACGAGCGCGTCGTAGCGGGTGAAGGCTTCGCGGAACTCGTTGGTGATCAGGGTCCGGACCTTCTGCGCCTTCAGGTAGAACTGGTCGTAGTAACCCGCGCTGAGGGCGTAGACGCCGAGCATGATGCGGCGCTTCACCTCATCGCCGAAGCCCTGCTCGCGGGTCTGCTCCATGTTCTCCCACATGCTGCCGCCACGCTCGCTGAGGCCGTACTTGACGCCGTCGTAGCGGGCGAGGTTGGAGCTCGCCTCGCTGGGGGCGATGAGGTAGTAGACGGCGAGGGCGTGCTCGGTCATGGGCAGGGAGAGGTCGGTGTCGACCTCGCAGCCGAGGGACTTGAGGCGGGCCAGGGACTCGTCGATACGGTCGCGGACCCCGGGCTCCATCCCCTCGATGAAATACTCGCGGGGGACGCCGATCTTCTTGCCGGCGATCTCGCGGCCGAGGTAGTGGCGCATGTCGGGCCGGGGTGCGGGGTCGCTGGTGGAGTCGCGGGGATCATGGCTGCCGATGCCATCGAGAATGGTGGCGACGTCCTCGACGTCGCGGCCGATGGGCCCGACCTGGTCGAGCGAGCTGCCGAAGGCGATGATGCCGAAACGGCTGACGCGGCCGTAGGTGGGGTCGAGCCCGACGACGCCGCAGAGGGCGGCGGGCTGGCGGATGCTGCCGCCGGTATCACTCCCGAGGGCGGCGAGGCACTCCCCCGCGGCGACGGCGGCGGCGGAGCCGCCGGAGCTGCCGCCGGGGACGCGGGCGGTGTCCCAGGGATTGCGCGTCGGTCCGTAGGCGGAGTGCTCGGTGCTGGAACCCATGGCGAACTCGTCCATGTTCGCCTTGCCCACCATCACGGCGCCCGCGCGCTTGATCTGCTCGTACACGTGGCTGTCGTAGGGCGGGATGAAGTCCCCAAGCATGCGCGAGCCCGCGGTCGTGCGAACGCCCTTCGTGACGATGAGATCCTTGACGGCGAAGGGGATGCCGGTGAGGGGGGTGGCCGTGCCGGCGGCGAAGCGGGCGTCCGCCTCGCGGGCCTGCTCGAGGGCCAGCTCGTCGGTGCGGGTGACGTAGGCGTTGACGCGGTCCTCGACTGCATCGACGCGGGCGAGCACCGACTCCGTCAGCTCGACCGCGGAGAAGGCCCTG
Organism: Dehalococcoidia bacterium; assembly: GCA_009839725.1. GTDB lineage: Bacteria > Chloroflexota > Dehalococcoidia > Tepidiformales > Tepidiformaceae > UBA2991. The sequence goes on from VXPF01000118.1 coordinate 23,727, forward strand.
GCGCGGAGCCCATCCTGGGCCTCGTGGGCCGTCAGCTCCCAGAGCTCGCTCATTCGAGCACGGCTCGCACGCGGATGAGGCCGTCCTCCACCTCGGGCGCGTTGCTGAGGGCGTCGTCGCGTTTGAGGGAGGGCGCCACGGAGTCGCTGCGCATGACGTTGTGGAGGGGGAGGGGATGGGCGGTCGGCTCGACGCCCTCGGTATCGACGGCGGCGAGCGCGTCGAAGTGGTCGAGGATGTCGGAGAGCTGGACGGTAAGGCGGTCGATCTCGGCGTCGCTCAGACCGAGGCGGGCGAGCCTGCCGATGTGGAGCACCTGTTCGCGGGAGATGGGCATGGCGCGATCGTACACACGGTCCCCCGCACGTGCCCGCAAGGGGCCGTTTTGCTAGGCTCGAAGGTGATGCGGCACCCCGCCCATCCCTCGCACTGGATCCCACCCGCTGCCCCGGCCGACTGCGCTTTCGACGATGTCTAGCCGCGTCGTCATCCGCCGCCGGCTGCGAGCGCGCCGGGCGCAGCAAAAGCGCGGCGGCCTCCCGCTCTGGGCGATCGGCCTGCTGGTGGCGGGTTTCCTCGCCTCGGCCTCGCTGGCGGGGGCGGCGGGGACCGTGTTCGCCGTCTACCAGCACTACGCTCGCGACTACGTACCTATCGAGGACCTGCTGATCGAGCGGCAGGTGGGGATCACGCGCATTTTCGACCGCACCGGGAAGGTCGAGCTGGGCGTACTGACGAACCCCGCCCAGCAGCTCCTGCACCCGGTCGAGCTGAAGGACATCTCGCAGAGCATGATCGACGCCACCGTTTCGACGGAGGACAACGACTTCTGGACGCATCCGGGCGTGAACTACCGGGGCCTCGCCCGGGCCGCCTGGGAGAACTACGTCGGCGGGGGCATCGGGACGGGAACGGGTGGCTCGTCGATCACGCAGCAGCTCATCAAGAACGTCTACATCTGCGGCAGCTTTACCGACCCGGACGACCCGTGCGTGGCCGAGCGCACCGTCGACCGGAAGCTGCGGGAGATCGCCTACGCGATCGAGTTGGAGCAGGACTACACGAAGGACCAGATCCTGACCTGGTACCTGAACCAGATCTCGTACGCGGACCGCTATGTCGGGGTGCAGGCTGCAGCGGAGGGCTACTTCCGCAAGGACGCTTCGGAGCTGACGCTGGCGGAGTCGGCGATGCTGGCGGGCATCCCGCAGTTCCCCACGCTCTACCACCCTCGCCTGAACTGCCATCGGGATGACGACGGCAACTGCATCCTCGATGCCCTGGGGCGCATGACCGTCGGGGGGCCGGCCAAGGTGCGGCAGGAGGACGTGATCGACCTGATGGTCGTGCACGGGTGGATCACCTTCTCGCAGGCGGAGGAGGCGAAGGAGGAAACGCTCTACGTGTTCCCGGCGGCGACCACGGCCGCCCAGGATGCGTCGGCGTTCATCGACAACCAGGTGGAGCCGCGGCTGGTGCGCATGTGCGAGGCAGGCCTCCTGCCGAAGCTGGAAAGTTCGCCGGACTGCCTCACCAGCGTGCACAGCGCGGGCTGGACCGTGCGCACGACGCTGGACTGGACAGCGACCCAGGATGCGCTGGCGTGGGCGCGGGCGGCGATCGAGCGGGGCCTGGAGGCGGGCTGCGAGTGCCACAACGCCGCGATCGTCACGATCGAGCCGGAGACGGGTGAACTGCTCGTCTATGCGCCGAACCGGGATCCGTCGGTCACCGCCGACCCGAGGGTGGCGGGCAACGTCGACCAGCTCGTGGAGATCAACCAGCCGGGGTCGGCTTTCAAGCCGGCGGTCTATCTGGCGTGGTTCGAGTACGCCAAGAAGGCGCCGATGAGCATCCTCTGGGACACGAATCCGCTGGAACTCGAGGGCGAGGATGTCGAGATCGTCAACCCGCGCGCGGAGCCTCGCACGGAGGGACTGGTCAGCGCGCGGGCGGCCCTGGGTGGCTCGCAGAACGTTCCCGCCTACCGCGCCGCCCAGGAGGCGGGCATCGAGAACGTGATCACGATGGCGAAGCTGCTGGGGATCACCACCATCCAGCAGCAGTTCGACCCCACGTTCGTGTCCCACCTCGATATCTACTACGGCGCGTCCATCGCGACCGGCGGGGCCAACATCCGGGCGGTGGACATGGCCTACATGAACGCGACCATCGCCAACATGGGCGTGATGGTGGGCGTGCCGCACCACGCGACCACGGTTGCGCCCGACACCCTGAACAACACGGCCTTCGACGAGGGCGTCGACTACGAGAACGCGATCCAGCAGAAGCTCGACTTCCAGCGGGGGCACCTGCGGCTGCCGGGCACACGCCCCCTCGACCCGGTGGTGGTGCTGGAGGTCCGCGACATCAACGATCGCGTCATCTTCCTGCACCAGGGCCCGCAGCGGATCCGGACGGTGGATGCGGGAAGTGTCTGGCTGCTGCACACCGTCATGTCGGATTGCACGGCGCGGTTCATCATCTGGGGCTGCGGGACGAACAACGAGGATCTTCGCCTGGACACCTTCGTGGGCGAGGAGAAGCTGGCGACGGGGATCAAGACAGGGACGCAGCAGGGCCCGCTGGACGCCGACGACACGCTGGAAACGTGGATGAACGGCTACTCCCGTGACGCGGCCACGGCGGTGTGGATCGGCAACGCCACGAACGAGCTCGTGATCGACGGACGCAGCGGCGAATACGCCTCGGCGCGGACAACGCTGTGGCTCTTCAAGAACTGGATGGGGCAGTACCACCAGTACCTCCTGGACGAAGCGCGCATCGAGGAGCTGCGCGACTTCGAGGAGTTGCAGCCGGAGAACGTCGAGCTCACGGATTTCGCCACGCCCACGACGGACCGGCACCTCGACGGGGGTTGCGAGCAGGTTGTCGAAGCGTGGGTGCGGAAGGACGTGGAGTACGAGGACTCGTGCGCGCCGGCGATCATCGATACGCGGAACGGGCTGCTCGCTTCAAGCAGGACGCCTCTGCGGTACCGGGCGGCGGAGCGTTTCGTGAAGCTGCCGGAGTGGAAGCCCGACCTGGCGATCAAGCTGGTGGAGGAGCCTCCCGAGGACTTCCACGCGTTCATCCCGATCATGCCGGAGGTGGCGAGCACGGGCCTTCCCGCGCTCGCGATCGTGTCGCCGTTCCCGAGCGCGACCGTGGGGCTGGGGACGGGCGTCTTCGGGAGTGTGAATGCGGACGCGCTGACCGAGTGGGTGCTCGAGATCGGCCCGGGGGCGAGCCCCACCGAAGAGGACTGGGTGGTGCTTGCGACGGGTGAGGACAACCTCGTGAACGGGAGGCTGGGCACGATCGTCCTAGAGGAGTTCGCGCCGCGGGTCTACACGCTGCGACTGACGGTGCACCAGGGGCTGCTGGCGCCCATGCAGGAAACCATCCTCGTGAACGTCACGAGCGGTCCGCCCACGCCACCGACGGGGATCGAAGGGGGCACGTCGCCGGGGATCTTCCTTGATGAGCCACCGGAGCCCATTCTCCCCGAGGACCTGGAAGACTCCGACCGCTAGCGGAAGCGGGCCCCGACCTTCAAGCCGACCTCGGCAGCCCACTCGCCCGCGTTCACCTTGCGTGCTCCCTGGGGCTGGACGCGCTTGACGTGAAGCACGCCGCCGTTGAGGCGCACGTCGATGCCGTCTTCCTCGATGCGGATGACGGCGCCGGGCATGCCGGGTTCGTTGTCAGGGGTGAGGCGGCAGTCGAAGACGCCGAGGCGTTCGCCGCCCCGGCGGGTGGTCCAGGCGCCGGGCTGGGGATTGCAGCCGCGGATGCGGTCGTACACCAGCTGGGCGGGCTCGTGCCAGGGGATGCGGGCGTGCTCCTCGCCACAGGGGGGCTCGTAGGTCGAGAGCGAGTGGTCCTGCTCGATGCGTGGCGCTTCGCCCGCATCGACGAGGGCCACGGCCTCGGCCATGGCGTCGACGCCCATGGGGAAGAGGCGCTCGAAGTAGAGGGAGCCGAGGGTATCGTCGGGGCCGATCTTGCAGCTCTTCTGGAGGAGGACGGGGCCGGTGTCCATGCCCTCGTCGGGCCAGAAAATGCTGAGGCCGGTTTCGGTCCGGCCGAAGATGATGGGCCAGTTCATGGCGGAGGAGCCGCGGTGGAGGGGGAGGAGGCTGGGGTGGTACTGGATGGTGCCCTGCTCGGGGGCGGTGAGGGCGTCCGCGGGGAGCATCTCGGTGACGAAGGCCATGACGCCGAGTTCGGCGCCGGCGGCGCGCCAGGCGGCGAGCCCCTCCTCGCCCTTGAGCGCGGCCGTGTCGATGGGCGCCAAACCGGCCTCCTGGGCGGCGACCCAGAGGGGGTCGGGTCGGCCGCCCTCGCGGGGCTCGGGGGCGGAGGCGGCAATGACCTCGACGCCCTCGTCGATGAGGCGCTTGAACACGGCTTCGCCGAAGGCGGCTTGCCCGATGATCGAGACGCGCATCCGTTCCTCCCGGGGCCGAACGGCTCAGCGGGAGCCTACACCAGGGCGCGGCGCGAGCGTGTAGCGAAGGGCGGGCCTACACTCAGGGTGCGATGCTGCAGCGACCAGTGTCCGAAGGAGCCCCGCAGGGCGGCGTTCAAGCCGCCCTGGCGCGCGGCGGCGCCGAGGCCAGGCCCCGGGCCTGAGCCTCCCCACGCCGTTCCGTCCCGCGTACCAGGAGGTTCCCATGATCTGTGTCGAACCGGCCCGCCTTGGCGATGCCGACACCATCCACGCGCTGATCGATGCGTGGGCGCAGCAGGGCGAGATGCTCGAACGCCCCCTCGGCGAGATTCACGAGGCAATCCGCGATTTCAAGGTCGCCCGGGAGGGTGAGGAGATCGTCGGCTGCGGCTCGCTCCACATCATGGGGAGCGATCTCGCGGAGATCCGTTCACTGGCCGTGCGTGAGGACCAGCACGGGAAAGGCGTGGGCGCGGCCATCGTCGACGCGTGCATCGAGGAAGGGCGGGAGATGGGCATCGAGCGCGTCTTCGCGCTCACCTACCAGCCCGGGTTCTTCGAGCGGCAGGGGTTCGTGCTCGCGAACGTGATGGACTTCCCCGAGAAGGTGTGGAACGAGTGCGTGCGCTGCCCGTTCTTCACGGATTGCCGCGAGATCGCGGTCGTGCGGGACTTGAGGGTGGAAGTCTCTTAGTCCCGGAAGCTTCATTCCCCGGCAACTGTTGTGGAAAATACTCGTATCCGGTAGCCTTGCACTACTGGGAGGACCAGCGTGGCAGCTTCCACCTTCGACTCACGCGAGGCGTACCACAGGCTGCGTGAAGGTGGTATGGATGAACCTGCCTCCGACGCGGTCGTGGAGATCCTGAACCCCTTCGTCACGCGCGACATCCTCCAGGCGGAACTGGCCAAGGTGCAGCTTCGGATGATCTCCTTCAACGTGGCCATTGCGACGATCGCTGTCGCGGTCGTGGCGCTGGTGGACTAACAGCGCCGCAGCCCTTTCCCACCCCTAGTACTTCGAGATTTCGATCTCCTTCTGGGTGATGAACTCCAGCAGCGCGGGAGTCCCGGCCTCGGTCTGGGCGATGCCACGCTTGATGGCGGGCACGATCTCGGCGGGGTCGGTGACGCGCTCGCCGTAGCCGCCGAAGGCCTTCGCCATGTCGGCGTAGTTGCCGCTGATGTCGGTGCTCCGGTACTTCTCCGTGGCGGCCTGCATGATGGGCAGCTCGATGGCCATGGAGAAGTTGTTGAGGAGGATTGAGAGGATGGGGATGCGCTCGCGGACGGCCGTCTCGAAGTCCATGCCGGTGAAGCCGATGGCGGCATCGCCCCAGACGTTGATGCAGAGCCGCTCGGGGCGGGCCAGCTTCGCGCCCATTGCGTAGCCGAGGCCGGTGCCGAGCTGGGTGGTCTTGCCCCAGCCGATGTAGCTGAGGGGCGTGCGGCTCTCCCAGAAGGGGGAAAGCTGGTCGCGGGGGCTGCCGGCGTCGTGGGTGATGATGGTGTTGTCGACATCGACGGTGTGCAGCAGGTCCCAGATGACGCGGTACGGTGAGAGCGGAGAGGAGTCGTCGGTCAGCTTGGGCTTCCACTCCTCGATCCACTCCGCCTTCACGTTCGCGATGCGCTCCGTGACGCCGTCTCGGGAGGCGGTGGCGCCATCAAGCTCGCAGAGGAGCGCGGAGAGCGTGAGCTTCGCGTCGCCGATGAGGGCGTGGGCGGAGGCGACGTCCTTGTTCACGTCGGCGGGATCGAGGGTGGCGTGGATGATGGTCTTGCCCTTCGGCATGGCGACGCCGAAACCCGTGGCCGCGAAGCTGCAGCCGATGCCGAAGATGACGTCGGCTTCCTGGAGGAACTCGTGCACGGCGCGGGGGATGGAGCGGCCGCCCGAGCCGAGGGAGAGGGGGTGGTTCTCGGGGAAGGCGCTCTTACCCTGGAGGCTTGTGGTGACGGGGATCTGGAGCTTCTCGGCGAGCTCTCGCAGCTCGTCCCATGCTTTCGCGTAGTGGACGCCCTGGCCGGCGTAAATGACGGGGCGCTCCGCGCTGCGGAGCACCTCGGCGACGGCCTTCACGGCTTCTGGGTCGGGACCGGAGCGGAGGGCGGGGGCGGGCTCGTAGGCGAAGTCGTCGGGAACGTCCTCCTGGAAGACATCGCCGGGGATCTCGATGAGCACGGGGCGGGGGCGCCCGTTCCGCACCTGGGTGAAGGCGCGGCGCATGACGTCGGGAACGGTCGAGCCGAGGGTGACCTGCTCGGTCCACTTGGTGACGTGCTGGAAGTTGAGGAAGGAGTTGAAGTTGGGGGCCGTGTTCGTGATGCGGCGGGCGTAGCCGCCGGGCATGACGAGAATGGGGACGGAGTCGCCGTAGGCCTGGGCGACCCCGCCAAAAGCATTCTCCGCGCCGGGACCGTGTTGCATGGCGAAGACGCCGATGCGGTCGCCCGAGTTCACGCGGCTGAAAGCATCGGCCATGTGCAGCCCGACACGCTCCTGGCGGACGATGATGGTGCGGACATCGGCGCGGGCGGCCGCCTCGATGATGGGGTTGACGGGATAGGCGACGAGGAAGTCGACGCCCTCGCGCTTCAGGATCTCGGCTACGGCATCGGCGACTTTCATGGCATCCCCCTTTGCTTGCCGCGAGGGGCCGTTCGCGGCGGCGCCAGTCTACCGCTCGGGGGCTCGCGCTTGCCGCAAGCGCGGGGTGGCGCGCACAATTCGCCGCGATGCCCCTGCTCAGCGTGATCTCCGATACGCCTGGCGCCGGCAAGACCGGCGTCGCCGCCAGCCTTGCGCGAGCCCTTGCCTACACGGGCCAGCGCGTCTGGCTGGTTCGGGGCGAGGGATCGGATGGCGGCAACGCGGCCGCCGACGCGCACTGGTTCGGCAGCCTCGACTTCGCCCCGGGAAGCGCCTCGACACCGGTGGCGGCGCAGGTCATCCCGCCGCCCAGCGGCGACGAGATCGTCGTCGCGGAACTGGACGAGCCACTGGAGCGGGCGGACGCGACGATCCTCGTGACCCGCGGCCTTCCCGACGAGGCGCGCGTGGCCGAGGTCGCTCCCGTTGCCGTCGTCGCGCTGGACGTGGCGGAGTCAGCGCTGGGGGATACGCCGGACGAGGTGAGCGGCGCGCCCCTGGTCACGATCGCCGAGGACCGCACCCTCGCGGGCTTCAGCGTCTCCGAGGCGCAGGCGGCGCTGATGGCGGAGACGCTGGTGGAAGGGGACGGGCTCGATCCGACCTGCGACCACCTCGTGATTGCGCCGATCGGCTCGGACTCCGGGCAACCGTACCTGGAGCGCTTCGAGTCGAAGGCGGTGGTGGTGCGCTACGACAAGACGGATCAGCACCTGGCGGCGCTGGCGACGGAGCCCGCCTGCCTCATTTTGACGGGCGGCCGGCGTCCCAGCGAGTACCTCTTCGATGCCGCGGCGGCGCGCGGCGTGCCCGTCATGCTCTCGCGCACGGACACGGAGAACACGGTCATCGCGCTGGAGGGCATCTTCGATCGGACACGCTTCCACGGGGAGCGGAAGCTGGAGCGGATGTCGGAGCTGCTGGGGGCGACGCCGCTCTCGGAGCGGGTGGCGGGGGCGCTGGGCTAGTTTTCCCGCCTGCGGACGAGCGAGGTGGAGCGGCGGACGAGGCCGCCCAGGGCGCCGGGGCGTTGCTCTTCGCCGATGTGGTTGGGAGCGGGACCGGGGGCGATGGCGGGAGGCTTCTCGCTGCCGCAGTAGGGGCAGGCGAGCCAGCCGAAGTCGAGAGCCTTGTCGCAGTCGGGGCAGGGTTCCTTCAGCTCCACCAGGCAGAAAGGACAGATGAGGTAATCGTCGCGCACGCGGCGGCGGCAGGCGGGGCAGGCCTTCTGGTCGTCGAGATCCTGGAGGATGGCCTCCTCCTCGAGGGAGCGCTCGTAGAGCTCGGTGAGGGTCTGGCGGGGGCGGAGGATGAGATAGATCCAGTGTCCGGGGAGGAATCCGGCGAGCACGAGCAGCACCGAGATGATCTGCATGACCGGGTCGCGGGTGCGCTGCCGGATATCGCGGAACACCCAGAAGATGAGGGCGACCCAGATGATGGCGCCGTAGATGGACAGCACCGTGAGGACGAGCCGCACGGTGTCCTGCCAGGAGCCGCCGGGCCAATCGAACATCGGGGAATCCTTACCTTCAGGCCACGCACTCAACGCGCGACGCGCCGTCGGCGCCGCCACATCCTGAGGGTACAGCATCGCCCCGTAATGGCGCGAGAAGAACTGTTCAGCCCACTGATCAGAGTCGGGCGCGGGAGCGCCCGAGCCGATACGATGGGCGGGTGCCCGCCACGCAGCGTCCATCGCCCGCCGTCGAGGGTCTGAACCCGGCCCAGCGCGCCGCCGTGGAGCACCCGGAGGGCGCCCAGCTCATCCTCGCGGGGCCGGGAAGCGGCAAGACGCGTGTCATCACGCACCGCATCGCTTGGCTCGTGGGGGAGCAGCGCGTGGCGCCGTGGCGCATCCTCGCGGTGACGTTCACGAACAAGGCGGCACGTGAGATGCGGGCGCGGGCGGAGGGGCTGCTCGGCGAGGATGCGGCGAAGCTGCACCTGGGCACGTTCCACTCGATGTGCGCGCGCTGGCTGCGCATCCACGGGCAAGACATCGGGCTGTCTCCCAACTACGTGATCTACGACGACGCGGACCAGACCGCGCTGATGAAGCGCGTGCTGGCGTCGCTGCACGTCGACTCCCGGCAGTTCACGCCGCGGTCGGTGCTCTCGGCGATTTCGAGCGCGAAGAGCGAGATGAAGGGGGCGGACCACTTCAAGCGGCAATCCGAGAACTACTTCCAGGAGGTAGTGGCGCGGGCCTACGAGCGCTACCAGCAGGGGCTGCGGGAGGCCTCGGCGCTGGACTTCGATGACCTGCTGGGGGAAACGGTGCGGCTGTTCCGCCAGTCGGAGGAGGCGCTGGAGAGGCGCGCCGGGCAGTACCTGCATGTGCTCGTGGACGAGTTCCAGGACACGAACCCGGCGCAGTACGCCCTAGCGCGGCAGCTTGCCTCGGGGCACGGGAACATCTGCGTGGTCGGAGACCCCGACCAGAGCATCTATTCGTGGCGGGCAGCGGACTCGCGCAACACGCAATACTTCCTGCGGGACTTCGACGAGGCGGAGACCTACCTGCTCGAGCAGAACTACCGCTCGACGCAGCCCATCCTGGACGCGGCCAACGCGGTCATCGAGAACAACCGCAGCCACATCGAACGCGCCCTGTGGACGGAGCGCAAGGACGGGCAGGCGCTCGTCCAGTACGAGGCCTACAACGACGAGGAGGAGGGGGAGTTCGTGGCGCGGGAGGTGGAGCGCCTCGCGACGACGGACCAGCCACTGGGTTCGATCGCGGTGCTGTACCGCACGAACGCGCAGTCGCGGCCGATCGAGGACGCGCTCGTGCGGCACCGCATCCCGTATCGGCTGATCGGTGGCGTGCGCTTCTACCAGCGGCGCGAGATCAAGGACCTCATCGCCTACCTGCGGCTGGTGCACAACCGGCTCGACGAGGCGAGCCTGCTGCGCATCATCAACGTGCCGGCGCGGGGCATCGGCGATACGACGCTCGCGCGGCTGTCGGAGTACGCGGGGTCGACCGGCCTCGCGATCTGGGACGCATGCGAGGCGGTCGCGCGGGGGGAGCCGGTCCCGGGTATCGCGGCGCGGGCGGCAACGGCGATCAGGCGATTCGTGCTCGCGGTCGAGGGGATGCGCGGGGAGCGGGACCGGCCCCTGGCGGAGCTGCTCGACCATGTGCTGCAGGAGAGCGGCTACGTCGACTACCTGCGCGATCGGGACGAGGGTGGGGAGGAGCGCCTGGAGAACGTGCTGCAGCTGCGCACGGTGATGGCGCAATACGAAGACACGACGGGGGGCGAGGCGGCGGACCTCGCGAGCTTCCTGCAGGACGTGGCGCTCGTGGCGGATGTCGACGAGCTGGAAGGGGCGGCGGAAGCGATCACGCTGATCACGCTGCATGCGGCCAAGGGCCTGGAGTTCCCGGTCGTGTTCCTGGTGGGGATGGAGGAGGGCGTGTTGCCCCACATCCGCTCGTTCGATGACCCCCGGCAGATGGAGGAGGAACGCCGCCTCGCCTACGTTGGCATTACGCGGGCGGAGGACTCGGTGTACCTGACGCGGGCGTACCGGCGCTACCTGGGGGGGCGCCCGCTTACGAACGGTCCCTCGCGCTTCCTCGGGGAGATACCGGAGCACCTGCTCCAGCCTTACCGAAGCGGCGAACGGCGCACGGTGCGGGAGCCTGCACCTGTCGTGCCTGCCGCCCGTCCAGCGGCTGCGGCCCCCGCCGGCGAGGCGTCATCCGAGCCGGAGTGGCAGGCGGGGGAGCGGGTGCGTCACGCCCACTTCGGGGAGGGGATCGTCGTGAGTTGCCAGGAGCGTCGCGGGGACGTGGAGGTGGTGGTGGCGTTCGACGACGCGAAGGCGGGGGTCAAGCGGCTGCTGCAGAGCCTGGCGCCGCTGGAGCGGGCTTAGGCGTCGGGGAAGGGGACGACGGCTTCGATGAGGAGCGTCCCGGCGCCGCCCTCAATAGCAATGCTCGACGGCAGTGGCCGGTTCCAGTACTCGTAAATCTCCGTCACCGCCGCGAATGCATCCTCGGCATGCGCCAGGCACTCCGCCACGGTGTCTCCTTCGGTGATCAACTCCGGGAGGAGCGGAGACGTCACGGTATAGCCACCCTCGGGCTGGGGCTCCAGGAGCAGCGGGATGCGTGCCAGCACGAGCTACTCGCCCGCGTCTCGCTTCGGGACCATGACCTTGCGGGTGAAGGTGAGGACGGTCTCGCCGCGCTGGTTGTAGCCGCGCGTATCGACGGTGACGATGCCGCGGTCGTTGCGCGAGCGGGACTCGACCTTGTCGGTCACGGTCGTCTCCGCATAGACGGTGTCGCCGTGGAAAGTGGGGGCGGTGTGCTTGAGCGACTCGATCTCGAGGTTGGCGATGGCCTTCCCCGAGATCTCGGTGACGGTCATGCCGAAGACGATCGAGTAGACGAGCGTGCCGACGACCACGTTCTTGCCGAACTGGGTCTCCTCCTCGGCGTAGCGCGCGTCGATGTGGAGGGGGTGGTGGTTCATGGTCTGCATGCAGTGGAGGATGTCGTCGTACTCGGTGATGGTGCGTCCCGGCCAGTGCTTGAAGACGTCGCCGACCTCGAACTCCTCGTAGTAGCGCCCGAAGGCTTCGCGCCCGTCGTGGACAGTCATGGTGTGGCTCCTGGCTGTTGGCTCTTGGTCCCCGCTGCCCCGCCCCGGCTAGTCGATGGCGTACTCGCGGAGGAGGTTGCGGGCGATGACGATCTTCTGGATATCGCTGGTGCCCTCGGCGATGACCATGACGGGGGCGTCACGGTAGTAGCGCTCGAGGGGGAGCTCCTTGCTGTAGCCGACGCCGCCGTGGAGGCGCAGGGCTTCGAGAACGACCTCCTGGCAGACCTCGGTGGCGAACAGCTTGGCCATGCCTGCGTCGAGGTCGGTGCGGGCGCCGCTGTCCTTGCGGCGGGCAGCGTCGAAGGTGAGGAGGCGGGCGGCGCGGATCTTGGTCGCCATCTCGGCGAGGCGGATCTGCTGGGCCTGGTGCTCGCCGATGGGCTTGCCGAAGGCGTGCCGTTGCTGGGCGTAGGCGATGGCGTCCTCGAAGGCGGCCTGGGCGACGCCGACGCCGCGGGCTGCGACGTTGATGCGCCCCACCTCGAGCGCGCTCATGACGTGCTGGAAGCCGCGGCCTTCGTCGCCGCTGAGCAGGTTGCCGGCGGGGACGCGGGCGTTGTCGAAGGCGAGCTCGGTGGTTTCGACGCCCTTGTAGCCGAGCTTCTCGAGCTTGCGGCCGACGAAGAAGCCCTCCATGCCGGGCTCGACGAGGAAGGCGCTGATGCCGCGGTGAGCGGGCTGCGCCTCGACATCGGTCTTGGTGAGGACGAGGTAGACGCCCGCGCGCTGCCCGTTCGTGACCCACATCTTCTGGCCATTGATGACGTAGTCGTCGCCATCGCGGGTGGCCTGGGTCTTGATGGCCTGGGCATCGGAGCCGGCGTCGGGTTCCGTGATGCTGAGGGCGGCGCGGATCTCGGGGTCGATCATGCGCGGGAGGAAGCTCTGCTTCTGTTCCTCGGTGCCGTAGGTGGAGATGGCGTAGCCGACGAGGACGTGCGTGTTGAGGACGCCGGCGAGGCTCATCCAGCCGCGGGCGAGCTCGACGCAGACGCCGGCGTAGCACTCGAAGCTGAGGTCGAGGCCGCCGTATTCCTCGGGCACCTTGATGGCGAAGAGGCCCATCTCGGCCATGCCGTTGACGAGGGGCTCGGGGTATTCGTCGGCGTGCTCGTACTCGCTGGCGACGGGCTTGACCTCGCGGTCCACCCAGACGCCCACGTTGGAGACGATCTCCTGGGCGATGGGATCGAGAATGTCGGCGGCGAAGTCACGCGCCATGTCGGAGGCCCCTTCCTGGTTTGGGCGGCTGCAGCCGCCGGGCGCGGTCTAGCTGCGCCCCTGTCCCTCTTCGGTGGCGCCGACGAGGATGGCCATGTTTCCGTCGGGGTGGCGGTTCTCGAACATGAGCTGGTGGCAGGCGCCCGTCTCCTCGAAGGGGAAGACGCGCGAGAGGCAGGGGTCGATCTTGCCCTGAATCACCAGCTCGTTGAAGGCTTCGGCCTGCCCGTCGTTGGCGAAATGGGAACCCTGGAAGCGCTTCTGGCGCATCCAGAGGTAGCGCAGGTCGACATCGGCGTTGTAGCCGGTGGTGCCGGCGCAGATGACGACCATGCCGCCGGTATCGCAGACGAACATGGAGGTCGGGAGGGTGTCCTCGCCGGGATGCTCGAAGACGATGCGGGGGCTGCGGCGTTCGCCGAGCACGTCCCAGATGGCCTTGCCGAAGGCGCGGGCGCCCTTCTGGAAGTCGCCCATGCCGGCGGCGTCCTCCCAGTTCGGGAGGCGGCCCCAGTGGTCGAAGTTCTTGCGGTTGATGTAACCGATGGCGCCGAGCTGCTTGCAGAACTCGCCCTTCTCGTCGCTGGAGACGACGGCGATGGGCTTGGCGCCCTGGAGAGCGGCGAGCTGGATGGCCATGGTGCCGAGGCCGCCGGCGCCGCCCCAGATGAGGACGACGTCGTCCTCGCGCACGTCGTGGGGAGGCCAGGAGAAGAGCATGCGGTAGGCGGTGGCGCCGACGAGGGTGGGGGCGGCGGCTTCTTCCCAGGTGAGGTGGGGCGCCTTGGGCAGGCACTGGTGCGCCTGCACGCGCGTGAACTGGGAGAACGAGCCCCAGTTCGTCTCGTAGCCCCAGATCCGGTAGGAGGGGTCGTACATCGGGTCGTTCCCGGCGGTCACCCAGGGTGCGTGGATGTTCCAGATGCCGCAGTGGATGATGACTTCGTCGCCCACTTTGACATTGGTGACGTTCTCGCCGACGGCATAGACGATGCCGGAAGCATCGGAGCCGCCGATGTGGAAGTCCTCGACCTCGCCGGCCTTCTGGCGGGCGGCGATGACGTCGATGGGGACGCCTCGGCCGGCCCAGACGTTGTTGTAGTTGACGCCGGCGGCCATGACGTAGACGAGGGCATCGTCCGGTCCGACGGGGGGAATCTCGACGACTTCGGGGGCGAAGGCCTGGATGGGCTCGCCGAAACGGGACTCGCGGATGAGCTGGGCGTGCATGCGCTTCGGCACGTCGCCCAGCGGAGGCGCTTCGCCAAGGGGGTACAGATCGCGGTCGGCGCCGGTGGTCATGCGACCCCTGTTAACGAGGGTGGCCGAAATGTTACGCCGACACGTCACAAGGGCAAATCGAGGCCACTCGAGGGCACGAAGGGGACGGCGTGGGGTGAGAGGCGGCGCTCCCAGCGCCCGGAGCCGGGCCGGCTCGAGTCCCATGACGTCGCGCGGGCGTACCTCTGCCGCGCGGTACCCGTAGACTCCCCGCGATAACGCGTCGTTGTGGCAGGGGGACGCGTTCCTGTCACCTGGCGGCGCGGCGAGACGTGCAATGTCAGCTGACCGCTCGGGATGGGGGTCGCCGGGTCCCACGAAGATCGTTGCCCTGGCAGCGCTCACGGCGCTGGTGGTGGGGATCTCGCTCGTGACCGCGCGGGGCGACCCGGCAGGTCCGGGTCAGGACGCGCCGGCCCCGCAACTCGAAGCGGTGGCCAACGCTCGTGACGGGAACGAGGCGGAGCCGGCCTCGGCGCCCGCAACCCCCGATGTCGCAGAAAGCGGCACCGCACGGGTGGTCCCGACGGACGAGGATGGGGTGGAAGACCCCGGTGACAGTCCACCGCCGCCCGTGGTGACGGAACCGGCTGAGGTGTCCATCGCGTCGGGGCCGCGACTGGTCACGGAGGCAGCGCCCGCGGTCTTCACGTTGACGCGCACGGGGGAGACGGGAAGGGCCCTGACGGTCGCCGTGGGTGTGGCGGAGAGCGGTTCGATGCTGGACGGGGCGGCGCCTGAAGCGGTGACGTTCGCCAGGGGTGAGCGCACGACGACCCTGTCGGTGGCGATGGCTGACGACGACGTTGTCGAGGCCACCAGCAGGGTGGCGGTGACGATCAGCCCGGGGGAGGGCTACCTGGTCCAGGAAGACGCGGGCTCGGCGGCCGTGTTCGTGGCAGACAATGACCGTCGCTTCCTGCTTCCCGACCTGGTGAGCGATGCGCCCACGCCGTGGGGCGAGGCGGAGGTGGTGTGGTGGGACGGGGAGGAGATGCTGGTCCTGCGCTTCGAGGGCTATGTGACCAACCTCGGGGATGGTCCGTTGGACCTGCGGGGCAACCCCCAGCTGGCCGATCCGAGTGACGCGACGAGTCACGAGGTGTGGCAGCGGGTCCGGACGTCGACGGGGGACTGGGTGAGCCTCACGAAGCCTCCCGTTCGCTACGAGACCGCTGATGGACATAACCACTTCCATCTCATGAAGGTGATGGAGTACTCGCTGTGGGATGAGACGGGCACGACCCAGGTGGCGCCGGGCAGGAAGGTGGGCTTCTGCATGCTGGACGTGGAGCCGCTACCCGAGCGGCATCCCGCGCCGGGAGAACGGGGCTACGAGGAAGAGGATATCGAGAACTGCCGCGCCAATCAGCCGGATGCGGACTACCTGCTCATGGGCGTCACCGAGGGGTGGCGCGACGTGTACGAAGGCAACCTGACGTTCCAGTGGGTCGATGTGTCCGATCTGAGGCCCGGCCACTACCGGCTCGCCGCCCAGGCCGATCCCCACGACATCGTGGTCGAGAGCGACGAGACGAATAACGGGGTCGCCATCTCGGATGTCATCAGCGTCGTCCCGGGCCATGTCGCGCAGCCACTGGCGGTCGCCACGGAGAGCGACACGGCGATCGACATCGTGCTGGCGGCCGAGACCTTCGGCATCCCGGGACCACGCTACTTCCGCGTCGTCACGGCGCCGGCCAACGGGACTCTCAATGCGGCCGTGGGTGACTGGTTGTCGGGCACGATCCTGTGGTACACGCCGGACGCGGGGTTCTCCGGGTACGACCTGTTCGAGTACGAGGCCTTCGATCCCTACAGCGCCTACCCGAGGCAGGCGGTGCGAGCGGTGGTGGCGATTCGGGTTGGCGAAGCAGACGCCCCCCTGGGGAAGCCGGGCGACAAGGCTGGCGGGGAACGGTAATAGAGGCGCCCGGCGCGGCCTGCTGGCCCCGGTGAGCACCGGCCCCTGAAGGCTGTCGCGGGCGGGCCGGCGCGGGGTTTCTGTTTGGTCCCGGAAGGGGCGTCCGTGCTATAGTGCCGCGGGTCTTCGCGAGAGATTTCACAAACGGCTGAGGCGTGCTCCACGAATACGGCCACATCGCCATCCTCGTCATCATCGCGCTCATCTTTCCGGCAGGCGCGATCGTGCAGTCGTGGGCGTTCAAGTTCGTCAATATCCGGCCGGAAGTGCCCTCCGACCCGGTCAAGGAAGACACCTACGAGTGCGGCATGGTCACGCGCGGGTCGGCGCTCACGCAGTTCAACTTCCGCTTCTACTACGTGGCCCTGCTCTTCCTCCTGTTCGACGTCGAGATCGTGTTCCTGTTCCCCTGGGCGGTGGTGTTCGAGGATGCGGGGCTCGTGGGGCTGGGGAAGATCGCGATCTTCATCGGGACGTTCGTGGTGGGCGGGCTCTACGCCTGGCGCAAGCGCGCGCTGGAGTACAGCTGATGACGCGCTGGTGGAGCGGCGAGGAGCTGGGGGCGGCGGCGGAGCGGCTCGTGCCCGGTTCGGTGGCGAACACGACGGAGACGGCGTGCGTCCTCAAGGCCGAGCACGCGCTTGAGACCTTCCGCGCCCTGCGTGACGACCCCGAGACGAACTTCGCCCACCTCTCGAACCTGTGCGGGGTGGACCAGTGGGACCGCTTCGAGGTGGTCTACCACCTGCAGTCGCTGGAGCGGAACCAGATCGCCTGCGCGAAGGTGGAGGCGCACGACCGCGAGAACGCATCCGTCCCGAGCGTGGTGGAGGTGTGGCAGGGGGCCTGGATCCAGGAGTCGGAGACGTACGACCTGTTCGGGATCGAATTCGAGGGGCACCCCAACCTGCAGCGCATCCTGCTCTGGGACGGCTACCCGGGGCACCCGCTGCGCAAGGACTTTCTCTCAATGCCCGGTGGGCTGCAGCCCGGCCTGAACGAATTCGCGGGGACCTCGGCCAAGCCCGAGCCGCCGGTACGGCCGGTCACATGAGCGAGATCGTCCATTCCGAACCGTTCGTCATGAACATCGGGCCGCAGCACCCGTCGACGCACGGCGTGTTCCGGGTGAAGGCGACCGTCGACGGGGAGCGGGTGGTCGATGCGGAGATGGTGATCGGCTACCTGCATCGCTCGATGGAGAAGCTGGCGGAGGAGCGCACCTACACGCAGAACATCCCCTTCACGGACCGCACGGACTACCTGAGCAGCATGTCGAACAACCTCGGCTACTGCCTGGCGGTGGAGAAGCTGGCGGGCATCGAGGTGCCGCCCCGGGGGCAGGCGATCCGCGTGATTATGGCGGAGCTGCAGCGCCTCGCGAGCCACTGCATGGGGGCGGGCGCCTTCGCCAACGACACGGGCGCGTGGCAGACGCCGATCATGTGGTTCATGCGCGAACGCGAGAAGATCCTCGACATCTTCGAGATGACGAGCGGCGCGCGGCTCACGTGCAACTACATGCGCATCGGCGGCGTCGCCTTCGATCTGCCGGACGAGTTCGAGGAGATGGTGCGGGAGCTGATCGGGCCGTTGCGCGAGACGATCGCCGACGGCGAAGGGCTGCTCTCCGGAAACGAGATCTTCCTGACGCGGGCGCGGGACGTTGCAGTGATCCCGCCGGAGATGGCGATCAACGCCTCGCTCAGCGGGCCGATGCTGCGGGGCAGCGGCGTTGCCTGGGATATCCGCAAGGCGGACCCGTACTGCGGCTACGAGCAGTACGACTTCGATATCCCGATCGGCTACCAGGGCGACGCCTACGACCGCTTCATCGTGCGGCTGGAGGAGATGCGCCAGAGCCTCAGCATCGTCGAGCAGGCGCTTGACGGGCTGCCGGGCGGCCCCCACAGCACGGAAGTGCCGCTGGCGCTGCGTCCGCCGGCGGGCGAGGCCTACGCGCGCATCGAGAGCCCGCGAGGCGAGCTGGGCTACTACCTCGTGAGCGACGAAGGCCCCTCGCCCTATCGCTTCCACATCCGACCGCCCTCGCTCATCAACCTCAGCGTGCTGAAGGAGATGACGGTGGGCGGCTCCATCGCGGACGCCATCGTGGCGCTCGGCTCGATCGACATCGTCGTCGGTGAGATTGACCGCTGATGCAGGTGCTCGCGACGGACCACTGGTACGACTTCCGCGACCTCTCGAACCTGTCGCGCGTCATCCTCGAGGGGATCGACAAGGTGGCGCCGTACGAGCTGGCGTACATCGTGGCGCCGATCATCGGGTTCGTGGCGGCCTTCGTGATCTTCGTGCTGCCCTCGCAGCTGTTCGTGGGGGTGTACGGGGAGCGGCGGCTGATCGGGCGCATCCAGTCGCGCAAGGGGCCGAACCGGGTGGGGCCGTTCGGCCTGCTGCAGCCGGTGGCTGACGCCCTCAAGCTGCTCCAGAAGGAAGCGCTCACGCCCACGGTCGCCGACAAGACGTTGATGTGGGCGGCGCCGGTGTTCTTCGTAGCGCCGGCGGTTCTGCTCTTCGCGGTGATCCCGTTCGGGCCGAACATGGTGTTCGCGGACGTGCCCGCGGGCCTGATCTACTTCATCGCCGTGTCAGGGTTGCCGGTGCTGGCGGCGTTCATCGCGGGCTGGAGCTCGAACAACAAGTACAGCCTGTTCGGGGCGATGCGGATCGTGGCGATGTCGGTCAGCTACGAGGTGCCGCTCGTGCTGATGCTGCTCTGCGTGGTGGTGTTCACGAACGACATGAGCCTGCCGGGCATCGTTGATTTCCAGATCGAGTCGAACTTGTGGCTCATCTTCATGCAGCCACTGGCGTTCGTCGTCTACTTCATCGCCGTCAGCGCCGAGCTGAACCGCACACCCACGGATATCGCGGAGGCGGAGTCGGAGATCGTGGCGGGGTACCTGACCGAGTACAGCGGCATGAAGTGGGGCCTCTTCTACGGAATGGACATCGGCTACGCGCTGGCGGCGGCGGCTTTCGCCTCGACGATCTTCCTGGGCGGCTGGTCGATGTGGGGACTGGAGCAGTGGGTGCCGCCGTGGCTCATCTTCATCGCCAAGACCCACCTCTTCTACATGGTCTTCATCTGGACGCGGGGGACGCTTCCGCGGCTGCGGATCGACCAGCTCATGGGCTTCGCCTGGAAGTTCCTGCTGCCGCTGGCAGTCTTCAACCTCTTCCTGGTCGCGCTCGAGCGGCTGTGGTGGGTGGAGGCCGACCTGAGCGGCAACATCGTCTTCGCCTTCATGGGCATCAATATCGTGGCCTCGGCGGCGGCGGTGTACCTGTGGGCGCGATTCCTCGGCTACAGGCCCGAGAACATTCCCACGCGGCCGCGCCTGGTGCGCGACGCGGGCGGCTATGTGCCAGTCGAGGATCCCGCTGCGGGAGGGGGCAAGTAGATGGAAGGCGCCGGCGTGAACATCGCGTTCTACGTGCTCTCCATCCTCACGCTCGTATCGGCCGGGGGCGTGATGGTGTCGCGCAACCTGCTGCACGCGGTGCTGTTCCTGATCGTGACCTTCATCGGGGTGGCGGGATTCTTCGTCCTGCTCTCGGCGGAGTTCATCGCGATGGCGCAGATCGTCATCTACGTGGGCGCCATCTCGGTGCTGATCCTGTTCGCGATTGTGCTGACGCCTCGCTCCGTGCGGGACAACTCGGAGACGGCGATGGTCGGCCCGGCGATCCTGCTGGGCGTCGCCCTCGTGACCGTGTTCCTGTTCGTCATCCACGACACGACCTGGTCGACCGGCGGGACCGACGCGGGCCTCTCCGCGGCGAACCTCGGCAGGGCGCTGCTCTCGACCTGGGTGCTGCCCTTCGAGATCGCGTCGGTGCTCCTGACGGCTGCCCTGGTGGGCGCGATCATGCTGGTCCGCTCCGAGGCCGAGGAAAGCGAGGACGTCACCGATGCTGACGCTTGAGCATTTCCTCACGGTCGGGGCGCTGCTGTTCTGCCTCGGCCTCGTGATCGCGCTGAGCAAGCGGAACGCCATCGGCGTGCTGATGGGCATCGAGCTGATGCTGAACTCCGTCAACATCACGCTGGTCGCGTTCTCGCGCTTCAGCGACGGTTTCGCGGGAGCCGCGCAACCGATCGCGGGCCACGCCTTCGTGGCCTTCATCATCACCGTCGCCGCTGCGGAAGCGGCCGTCGCGCTCGCACTCGCGGTGGCCGTCTACCGGAGCCGCCAGACCGTCGAGGTCGACCAGCTCGACCTCCTGAAGTTGTAGCGCCATGTGGGTTGAATTCATGAGCGTGGCAAACGGGTACGTCGCCGAGACGTGGCAAGAGCTGTTCGCGGCCGAGGGGCTACGGATCGTGATCATGCCGCCCGTGGGCCGCGGCGAGGACGCCTCCATGCGCGACGAACGCACCATCTACGTCCCCACGGGCAAGGCGCACGTGGCGCGCGAGATCCTGAGGAAGATCTGAGCCGATGATCCAACTCTTCGCAGCCGCGACGGCAGAGGTTCCCGGGATCAGCGAGGCCGTGCTGTGGGCGATCATCCTCTGCCCGCTGGTGGCGTTCGCGGTCATCACCCTCTACCTGCGCAAGCTGCCGAAGATCGCGGGCTACCTGAGCATCCTCGCGATCGGTATCTCCTTCGTGCTGTCGCTGGTCGCGCTGGTCGACGTGCTGGGGGCGGGCGGGCACTACGCGATTTACTCGCACGAGTGGTTCCGGGCGGGCGACCTGGAGCTGGCGCTGGGAGTGCGCATCGACGGCCTGACGGCGGTGATGCTGGTGGTGGTCTCGAGCGTGTCGCTGCTCGTGCAGGTGTACTCGCAGGGGTACATGGAGGGGGATCCCGGGTACGGGCGCTACTACGCCTACATGAGCCTCTTCATCACGGCGATGCTGGGGCTGGTCCTGGCCGACAACCTCTTCATGCTCTTCATTTTCTGGGAGCTGGTGGGCCTCTCGAGCTATCTCCTCATCGGCTTCTGGTTCCACAAGCCGAGCGCGGCAGCGGCGGCCAAGAAGGCGTTCATCGTGACGCGCCTCGGCGACCTCGGGCTGCTTGCCGCCATCCTGCTCATCTGGACGCGGGAAGGGACGTTCGCCATCGATGAGATTCACGGCGCTGTGGCGGCAGGCACCCTCGCGGGGACGACGCTGACGCTGTTCGGCCTGGGGCTGTTCGCGGGCGCGGTCGGCAAGAGTGCGCAGTTCCCGCTGCACGTCTGGCTTCCCGACGCGATGGAGGGCCCGACGCCGGTCTCAGCCCTCATCCACGCCGCCACGATGGTGGCGGCGGGCGTCTACCTGATGGCGCGCTTCTTCCCGGTGATCGAGGCGTCGGACGATGCGCTCATCGTGGTCGGCTGGATCGGGGCGGCGACGGTGGCGGTGGGCGCCTCGCTGGCGATCGTGCAGACGGATCTGAAGCGGGTGCTCGCCTACTCCACGATCAGCCAGCTCGGCTACATGATGCTGGCGCTGGGCGTGTTCGGGTACGCAGTGGCGATCTTCCACCTGTTCACGCACGCCTTCTTCAAGGCGCTGCTCTTCCTCGGCAGCGGCTCGGTGAACCACGCGACCAACACGTTCGACATGCGCCTCATGGGCGGCCTGCGCACGGTGATGCCGATCACGTTCTGGACGTTCCTGATCGGCACGCTCAGCCTCTCGGGCATCTTCCCGCTGGCGGGATTCTGGTCGAAGGACGAGATCCTGCTGGAGGCGTGGGTCAACGACAAGGGCCTCTACACGGTGGCCGCGATCGGTTCGTTCGTGACGGCGCTCTACATGTTCCGCGCGGTCTTCATGACCTTCTTCGGGGAGTACAAGGGCGGCGAGCCGGTCGACCACGAGGACGAGGACTCGCACTTCCACGGCGACCCGGCGCACCCGCACGAGTCGAGCTGGGTGATGACGGTACCGCTGCTTATCCTCACCGCCGGCGCCATCGCGGCCGGCTGGTGGGCGTGGGGCAAGGAGTTCCACCACTTCGTCGAGGCGGCCGTGCCGGCTGAAGCCATCCACAAGGCGCCTGCCTTCAGCTACGGGATCGCGATCACGTCGTCGATAATCGCCGTGGCGGGCATTGCGACGGCGTGGGCCATCTACCACAAGCGCCTCGTCTCCTCCGCCGAGATCCGCAGGACCGCCTTCCCCATCGCCGCTCTCCTCGAGAACAAGTTCTTCCTGGACGACCTGTATGAACGGGCCTTCGCCGTCAACGCCTTCCAGCGCGGCTGGAACCGGCTGGTGGAGCTGTTCGACACGCTCGCCGTGGACGGGGCCGTGAACGGTACCGGCTGGGTGGGCGCGCAATCGAGCCGCGTGCTGCGCCACGCCCAGACCGGGCAGGTGCAGCTCTACGGGGTGGGTATCGCCGCCGGCGTCTTCATCGTCGCCATCATCGTGTTCATCGCGAATCCGCTGTAGGAGGGTGGAATGCTGCTGAGCGTGCTCGTGTTCCTGCCCGCCTTCGCGGGGCTGTTGATCCTGTTGCTGCCCTCCGACCGGGCGCAGCAGTCGCGCTGGGTGGCGCTGCTGGGCTCGCTCGTGGCGCTGGCTATCTCGCTCGTCATGTTCTTCAACTTCGAGACGGGCGGGGGGTTCCAGTACGTCGCCCGCGAGCCCTGGATCGACGTCGGCTTCTTCGACATCCAGTACTTCCTCGCCGTCGACGGGCTGAGCATGCCGCTGGTGGTGCTGACGACGTTCCTGACGACGGCCTCGGTGCTCATCTCGTTCAACATCGAGCACCGCCCGCGGGCGTACTTCGCCAGCCTGATGGTGCTCTCGACGGCGGTGCTGGGCGTCTTCACGGCGATGGACTTCCTGCTCTTCTTCCTGTTCTGGGAGCTGGAGCTATTCCCGATGTACCTGCTCATCTCGATCTGGGGTTCGGGACGGCGCGAGTACTCGGCGATGAAGTTCGTGCTGTACACGGTGGCGGGCTCGGCCTTCATGCTCGTGGCGATCCTCGCGCTGGCCTTCAGCGCTGGCACGTTCGACATGCAGGTGCTGGGCAGCGGAGAGCCGATCACCAGCGCCGTGCTGCCGCTGCGCTGGGTGTTCCTGTTCCTGTTCATCGGGTTCGCGGTGAAGCTGCCGATCGTGCCGCTGCACACGTGGCTGCCCGACGCGCACAGCGACGCCCCGACGGCCGTCTCCGTGATGCTGGCGGGCGTCCTCCTGAAGATGGGCGGCTACGCCATCATCCGCACCTGCGTCACCATCCTGCCCGGCCAGGCGAACGACTACGGCATCTGGCTGGCGGCCATCGGCTCGATCAGCGTCCTTTATGGGGCGTTCGTGACGTTCCGGCAGACGGACGTGAAGCGGCTGATCGCGTACTCATCGGTGAGCCACATGGGCCTCGTGTTGCTCGGCATCGGGGCGCTGGGGACGACGGCAATGGTGGGCGCGGCCTACCAGATGCTGGCCCACGGCCTCATCACGGGGATGCTCTTCGTGGTGGTGGGCCTGATGTACGAACGCACGCACACGCGCGAGATCGGGAAGCTGGGTGGACTCGCCCGGCAGATGCCGCTGATCGCGACGGGCCTCGTCTTCGCGGGATTCGCGAGTGTGGGTCTGCCCGCGCTGGCGGGGTTCATCGCGGAGGTCACGGTCTTCATCGGCGCCTTCCAGAAGCACGAATGGGCCGTGCTGATGGCCATCTTCGGCGTGGTGCTCTCTGCCGGGTACATCCTCTGGACGCTCCAGCGGGTGGTGTTCGGTCCGGTGCGCCACGAGTGGGATGAGGCGGACGACCAGCGCCACTGGTGGGAGCACGCGAGCGTCGTCGGGCTGGCGGCGCTGGTGATCCTGCTCGGCGTCTACCCGAGCCTGATCATGGACATGCTCGATCCCGCCATCGGGGTCGTGAGCGCGAGGGTGGCAGGGTGAGCGAACTCGACATCGTCGGACCCCAGCTCGCGATCCTGCTCGCAGCCGGCGCCGTGCTCGTCTGGGATGCGCTCCTGCCGAGCCGCCGCCAGTACCTGCCCTACATCGCCCTCGCGGGCATCCTGGGCGCGGCCATCTGGACCTCGACGTGGGTCATCCGGGGGGACTTCCAGACCGCCTTCGACGGCACCTTCGCGATCGACCAGTACGCGGTGTTCTTCCAGTACGTGTTCGCGGGCATCACGGCCATCGTGGTCATCGCCTCGATCGACTGGGTGGACCGGGTGGGGCGGCGGCAGTCGGAGTACTTCGCGTTGGTGCTGACGGCGTCGGCGGGGCTGATGTTCCTCGCGGGCGCGCGCGACCTCATCACGATCTTCCTGGCGCTCGAGCTGAGCTCGATCCCGCAATACATCCTCGCCGGGTGGGGCAAGGACCAGCGATCGAGCGAGGCGGGCATGAAGTACCTGCTGCTGGGCGCCATCGCCTCGGCCCTCCTGCTGTACGGCATGGCGCTGCTGTACGGCTTCGCCGGCTCGACGCTGCTGACGGACATCTCGGCGGCCATCTCCAACAGCGGAGCGGACAACCGCTCGCTGCTGGTGGTGGCGAGCATCCTGCTGATCGCCGGGTTCGGCTTCAAGATGGCGGTCGTCCCCTTCCAGATGTGGGTGCCGGACGTGTACCAGGGAGCTCCCACGCCGGTGGCCGCGTTCCTCTCCGTGGGGTCGAAGGCTGCGGCCTTCGCCGTCGTCATGCGGCTCTTCTTCGAGGGGCTGGGCGAGCAGTTCCTGAGCAATGACTGGGCGATGATCTTCGCGGTCATCGCGGCGGTCTCGATGACGCTGGGGAACGTGCTCGCGATCGTGCAGCGCGACATCAAGCGGATGCTGGGGTACTCCTCGATCGCGCAGGCGGGCAACTTCATGATCGGGCTGGCCGCGATCTCAATCCTGGGGGAGCACTTCGTGCAGGGCGCGAGCGGCGTGCTGCTCTTCGTGGCGGCCTACGCCTTCACGAACCTGGGCGCGTTCATCGCCGTGATCGGCATCTCGCAGCGAATCGGGAGCGACGACATCGCGGACTACGCGGGCATGTGGCGGCGGGCGCCGCTGCTGGCGCTGGCGCTGGCCATCTGCCTCATCTCGCTCGCAGGCATCCCGCCGACGGCGGGTTTCTGGGCGAAGCTGTACGTGTTCAACGCGGGCATCCAGGCCGACCTCGCCTGGCTTGTCATCATCGGCGTGCTGAACTCGGTGATATCGGCCTACTACTATCTCGCGGTCGTGCGGCAGATGTTCCTTGGCGAGGCAGAAGAGGAGCAGCGCCTGGCGATCTCACCAACGGTGGGGCTGGCGCTGGGCGTGGCCACGGTGGGCGTGATCGTGTTCGGCATCATCCCGACGCCGCTGGTCGACGCCGCCCGCGAAGCCGCCGCCATCTTCGCCGTCAGCTAGCGCGGCATGGCCCACCCCATCGACTTCGTGGTCGAGATCGAGCCGGAGGGCGTTGATCTCGCGGCCCTCGAGGTGCTCGCCGGGCGCGTGCTGGAGGGGGAGGGCGTGGCGGACGGGGTGGCGCTCACGGTGCTGACCACGGACGACGAGACGCTCCAGGACCTGAACAGCCGCTTCCTCGGGATCGATGCTCCTACGGACGTGCTGGCGTTTCCAGAGGCGGCGGAAGCGCCGCTCGGGGAGGGCGAAACTCCCAGCCTCGGGGAGATCGCGATCAGCGTGCCGACGGCGGTGCGTCAAGCCTTGGAGTTGAATCACCCGCTCGCGGACGAGCTGGCGCACCTGCTGACACACGGCATCCTGCACCTTTGCGGGTACGACCACGAGGCGGGGGGCGAGGAGGCGGCGCGGATGCGCGCTCGGGAGGAGCGGTACCTGGGCGACATAAAGGGACACGAGAGAGGCGCGGGCTAGGGCGCGGGCTTACGCCGATACGATGACACCGGTGGCGATGCCGATGGCAGCAAGAAGGAGGCTGGTGCCGGCCACCAACATCATGCCGATGCGGACAATCACGCGCTGCTCAAGGTGCTGGAGGTCGTCTTTGGTGGTGAGACGCTCGCCAACGGCATTTGCGACAGTGGAAACGATGGCGCCCGCCTGTCGCTCGTCGAAGTCGCCTTCATCGCGCAGCCGCATAGCTGCCTTGAGGGTGTCGAACAGCGCCATGAAGCAATCTTATAAGGTAGCAACTACCGCTAGCAATGCCCGGCGAGTTCCTTCGCACGGAGTGGGGATGCGTACTCGACGCGCCTGCGTAGGATGAGCCGCCGCATACCCCACGGAGGCTATCGATGGCGACACTGAACCGGGACGGCGTGAACCTGTACTACGAGGTTGAGGGCGAGGGGCCGGCGATCCTGCTGACGCATGGCTTCGGGGCCAGCTCGCAGATGTGGCGGGGGCAGATGGATGCGTTCCGGGACCGCTACCGGATCATCGCCTGGGACATGCGCGGGCACGGCGACACCGACAGCCCGGAGGAAGCGGCCGAGTACTCGGAGCCGGCGACCCTGGCTGACATCGCCGCTGTCCTCGACGCCTGTGGCGTAGAGAGCGCCATCATCGGCGGATTGTCGCTGGGCGGGTATATGTCGCTGGCGTTCAACCTCGTCCATCCCGAGCGGACACGCGCCCTGATGCTGTTCGATACGGGTCCGGGGTACAACAACCCGAAGGGCCGCGAGGGCTGGAACCAGTTCGCCATCCGGCGGGCGGAGGCGTTCGAGACGAAGGGGCTCGCCTCGCTGGGCGAGTCGGCGGAGGTGAAGGCGGCTCGGCACCGGTCGGCGGAGGGGCTGGCGAAGGCGGCGAGGGGCATGCTGACGCAACGCGACGCGAGTGTGATCCAGTCGCTGACCTCGATCGACAAGCCGACGCTCGTCGTGACGGGGGCGGACGACACGAACTTCCTCGCCGCTCACGGCTACATGAGCGAGAACATCCCGGGCGCGATGAACTTCCTGATTGACGACGCGGGGCACGCCGCGAACATCGACCAACCCGAAGCGTTCAACGCCGCGATGGAGGCGTTCCTGGCCTCGCTCGACGGCTAGAAGCGGGACTTCTTCGACTCGTAGTTCGAATGCACGTCGATGAGGACGGTCTGGCCGTTGTCGTTGAGCGTGCGTGCGGTCCGGATGGCGTCGCCGAGGTCGTCGGGCTGCTTCACGGTGATGCCGGTCGCGCCGAGGCCCTCGGCGATAGCGGCGTAGTCGCCGGTCATGTGTGAGACGCCGAACTGGGTGCGGGCGGTGGGGAAGCCGCCGGGATAGGTGGCCATGCCCCCGTTATTGAGCAGGACGGTGGTGATGGGGAGGCCGGCGCGCACGGAAGTCTCAAGGTCGAGGCCGGACATGCCGAAGGCGCCATCGCCCATGAAGTTGAGGCAGAAACGGTCGGGGCGGGCGAGCTTGGCGCCGATCATGAGGGGGATGCCGAAGCCGAGGTGGGTGGTCTTGCCCCAGCCGATGTAGCTGTGGGGTGAGGTAGCCGTGAAGAACGGCACCATCGAGTCGCGGGGGGCGCCCGCGTCGTGTGTGACGATGGAGTTCTCGTGGTCGACGTTCTCGTTGATCTCGTGGATGACGCGGTAGGTGTTGAGGGGCGCCTCGCTGGAGGTGAGGAGGGGCGTCCACTCGGCCATCCACTCGCGCTGCTTCACCGCGAGGCGGGCGGCCGCGTCGGAGGTGCGGCCCTTGCCGTCGGTGCGGGCCTTCGCCTCCTCGATGAGGGCCTTGATGGTGATGCGCGCGTCGCCAACGAGGGCGATGGCGCAGGCGGTGTCCTTGTTCACGTCCTCGGGGGCGTTGGTGTTGTGGATGACGGTCTTGCCGGCGGGAACGATCTGGGTGTAGCCGTTGTGCGTGAGGCTCGCGCCCAGGGCGAGGATGGTGTCGGACTCGACGATCCAGGCGTGCGCGGCGCCGGTCGTGGCGCGGCTGCCGGCGCCCAGCGAGAGCGGGTGGCGCTCGTCGAAGGCGGACTTGCCCTCCATGGTCGTGAACACGGGGATGTCGAGGAGCTCGGCCAGCTGGCGGAGGGCGTCCGTGGCGCGCGCGGTGAGGACGCCGGAGCCGGCCCAGATCATCGGTCGCTCGGCGGCGAGGAGGGCCGTGACCGCCGCCTCGATGTCGCCGTTCGAGGGGCTCTGGCGCACCTTGCCGGGCGAGTCGTAGTGCGTCTCTCCCTCGGGAACCTCTTGGGCGCAGACGTCAGAGGTGAGCTCAACGACGACGGGTCCGCCGCGGCCGCTGCGAAGCGCGTGGAAGGCGCGGCGCATGGCGGGCGCGATCTGGGAGGGAGTGTCGATGGACTCGACGGACTTGACGATGCCGCGGTAGTTCTCGACGGCGGAGAAGTTGGGGCGCACCTGGCGCTCGATGAGGGGGTAGCCGCCGGGCAGGACGAGGATGGGCACGTTGTCGCCGAAGGCCTGGGCGATACCGCCCATGGCGTTCTCGGCGCCGGCGGCGTTCTGCGTGGCGACCACGCCGAAGCGCTCGCCGTCGCTGACGCGGCTGTAGCCGTCGGCGGCCATGATGGCGCCCCGCTCGTGGCGAAACATGATGGGCCGGATACCTTGCTTCGCCACCTCCTCGATGAGGGGGTTGTTGGGGAAGCAGGTCATCTCGGCGACCCCTTCCTGCTTGAGGATGCTGGCGATGAGCTCGTTCCCGTTCATGGCGTACTCCGTTCTGGCGTGGGGGGCCGGGTGATCTCAACGCACGGGAGCGGGAGGGGCAAGGGCGGAGG
>VXPF01000045.1 GCA_009839725.1 Dehalococcoidia bacterium
CCCCCCCCCCCCCCCCCCCCCCCCCCCCCCCCCCCAAATTTTTTTAATGATACGCCGACCACCGAGACCTACACGCGAAAGATCGTCGGCAGCGTCAGATGTGTATAATCGACCGCTGGGAGGGCGGCGGCGGGGGCCTGCCGCGCGAGGTCGTCCGCGTCGATGCCGGCGGGGAAGGCGGCGATGCGCACGAGGCGCCCGTTCAGGCGCAGGTCGGGGCCCTCGACGCGCGCGCCGCAGAGGCGCTGGGCGGCCTCGCGCAGGCGGTCGGCGTCCGCCTCGGTCTGGACGCCCGCGAGGTCGGCGCCGAGGATGCCGCCGAGCCAGGCGGCGAAGCGCACGCGCGCGGGCGGCGGCAGCCAGGGCTCGGCGACGGCGAGGGAGGGGAAGGGGGTGTGGAGGAAGTAGCCGGTGCGGCCCGCGAAGCCGCCCTCGCGGAGCATGGCCGGCACCAGCGCGAGCTGGTAGTCGTGCACCCAGCAGACCTCGCCGCCGGCGGCGAGGGCGGCGGCGGCGAAGGCGCCGTTCACGCGCTCGTACGCGGCCCAGGCGGCGTCGGAGGGGGGCGCGGGGGTGGGGTAGTAGTCGCGCTTCTCGGGCAGGTCGACACGGACGAGGTGGAGGAGGGGCCAGAAGAAGCCGTTGGCGACCTCGGCGTAGTGGCCGCGCCAGTCGGACTCGTCCAGGTAGAGGCGCTGGTGGCGGATGGGGCCGGCGGGGGTATCGAGCAGCTCGAAGCCGGCGTCGTCGGTCCAGGCGCGGTCGTGGGGACCGCGGCCGGCCCCGATCCAGGTCGTCCCGGAGGCGCCGTCCCATGGCACGAGCACGGGCCGCACAGCCTCGACGAGCCCGCCCGTGGCAGCGGCGGGCCCGGCCACGCCCCCGGGCGGGGCGTGGTGGTCGAGGAGGGCGCGGTTGGCCAGGATGAGGTCCACGGGAGTAGTGAATAGTGGATGGTGGCTAGTGGCTAGTGGCGGGGCTCGCTGCGCGAGCCGGTGGTTGGTGGCTCGTGGCTAGTGCCCCCCGCCACCCGGCGAGCGGAGCGAGCCCACTATTCACTAGTCACCATCCACTATTCACTACACTTCCCCTTGCGGAAGGCAATGGTCCTCCCGTACAGTAGCTTCGCGATGGCGCTCACGTTCAATCCCCTCGACGCCGCCCGCAAGCTCCGTGCCAACGGCATGGAGGAGGCGACCGCCAACGCCACCGTCGAGGTCGTTGTCGACGCCACCAGCCCCCTCGTGACCACGGAGCACTTCGACCAGACCTTCCAGAGGTTCGAGGAGTCCGTCGACAGACGCTTCGCGGAGCAGCGCGCCGAGTTCCGCGCCGAGCTCTACCGAGTTTCCCTCATCCAGGGCGGCATCATCATCGGAGCCGTCGTCGCGCTCGTGAAGCTGCTGTAATCGTGGCCGACGCCACCAGCCCCCTCGTGACCACGGAGTACTTCGACGAGTCCCTGGACAGGCACTTTGCCGAGTTCCGCGCCGCGCTTTACCGCGCGCTCTGGATCCACGGCGCCGCGATCGTCACGGCGAACGCCGCCATCGTCGCGCTCGTGAAGCTGCTGTAGCCCCCGGCGCGGGAACCGCGCCCACTACCCACCATCCACTACCCCCCAGACACCAAGAAAGGGGCCCCGGAGGGCCCCTTTCGAGCTTGTGCCGTTGGCGTCGCTAGAGACTAGCTGCGCCGGCGTGCGTAGGTGTAACCGCCCAGCGCGATGGCGAGAGCCATCATGCCGAGGATTGCGGCCAGCGACGTGCTGGTGCTGGTGGAGGCGATGCCGGTACCGGTCTTGCCGGGATCCGGGTCTTCGCCCATGCCGGTGTCTTCACCGTCACCCATGCCAGTGTCCTCACCGTCACCCATGCCGGTGTCTTCACCGTCACCCATGCCAGTGTCTTCACCGTCACCCATGCCGGTGTCGTCAGGGCAATCGTCCATGTCGCCCATGCCGTCATCCATGCCGTCGCCGTCGTCCATGCCGTCGCCCATGTCAGGCTCGTCAGGACCGTTGCCGAGATCGGGCTCGGAAGGACCGTCGCCCATGTCGTCGTCGCCCATGCCGTTCATGTCGTCAGGGCACTCGTCCATGGGATCGTCGGGGTCGTCCATCATGCTCATGGCAGTCAGGTTGACGTTCGAGTAGGTCCCATTCCAGGTGCCGGTTTCGGCAGCGTCGTAGTCACCGACCTTGAAGTGAACGGTGTCACCAGGCTCGGCGCAGGACGACGGAACCTGGACCCGGTAGTTCGAGCCGGTCGTGATGTTGGACGTCACGGTTCCGGAACCACACTCGGCGCCGTCCACGATGGCGGTGACGGACGTGCCAGCGGCAGCGCCTTCACCGTCAATGCTGACGGAGCCAGCGAATTCATGGGGCGGCGTGGACGGAGGATCCTGCGCCTCGGCCAGCTCTCCGCCGAAGAGGCCGGCGAGGCCGAGCAGCATAGCTGCCGCGATGCCTCCTCCGAGCCACTTGAGAGTCTTGGTCATTCGGTTTGCTCCTTGCTAACTGTCCGTTTGGCTAGAGCCCGGGACCGTCCCCGGTCCCCCGCCCCCGCGGGGCGGGGACGGGGGTGGGGCCGGTTACGGACAGTGCTACTGCTGGACAACGACGAAGTAGGCCTCGCCGTTCTCAAGCTCGGTGAGGTCACCGGCGGTGATGCCTTCAGCAGCAGCCTCCGGGAAGTAACCGTTCCAGCTGGAGCCGGTCCACTCCCAGATGGCGACCACGTTCACGCCCTCAGGTACGCCAGCGGACGCAGGAGCTCCGTCCTCGCCATTCCAGACGTAGAGGTTCGTGCCGGTAGCAAGCGGCTTGTTCCACGTGGGCGCGGGGCCCTCGGGGGCAAGCTCGCCGACCGTGAGGGTGATGACGTCGCGAATGGCGCCAGCGCCTTCACTGGCGATGACACGGAAGACCACACGGCCCTCAAGTCCAGCGGCGTAGCTGAAGCTCGCCGAGCCGTTCTTGGTCCGCGCGCCTTTCATCGTCGCAGCGCCCTCGGCCAGACCGTCGCCGGCGACCTTGATGACGTTGATGCCGGTATCACCGACGAGGACACCGTCCTCATCACGCACCGTCACCGTGATCGTGGTGTCGCTCAGAGCCTCGACGGACTCGGGAGCGTCGCTCTCGATGGCCGCCGCCGGCCCTGCAACCGTGATCTCAACCGAAGCGCCTTCCGTTCCGGTGAGCGCGAAGTTGAGCGTGTGTACGCCGCGGGCCGAAGCCTCGCTGGTGGGAGTTGAGGCGTCGTCCGGCGTGGCGTTCACCTGAACGACACATTGACCGTTGTCGTCCGTACCGGTCGAGTCAAAGTTCCCGGGCCCAGGCGGCGTCGCATCGGGAGTTGCATTAACCGCAGCGAGCACTCCACAGGACGGAATATCGCCCGCGTCCTTCGAGACTACGTTAGTCGTCGCGTCCGCGGTGACCTTCGGGTCCTTGTTGACGTTGTACGGCGAGGTCGCGGCGTCGTTGTCGTCCGCGGCCTGGCTGGTCGTGACCTTGTTCGCGTCCTTCTCCGGAGCAACGATCGGGTCCGTGTCAGCCGGCTGGGGCTGAGCGTTCCTGACCGGGTTGCCTGCCGCGTCGGTGACGGTCAGCACGACGAAGACCGAACCACCGACCTCGACCGAGCTCTGCTCGGCCTCAGCCGACACGTTCTTGGCCGTGCCGTAGAGCGTCACTTCGACGATCGTCGGATCGAGGGTGCCGTGGCTGATGGTCACCGTCGCGGTGCCCTCGCGGCCACTGGCCTTCAGCGAGATCACAGCGTTGCCTTCAGCGGCAGTCTCACCATCTGAGTTGGATCTGCTCGTCCACACCTGGCACCACTGCACGTTCGGCGCCGCGGAGATCGCCGTGTCGCCACTGCCCGACGCCGGGCAGTCCATCACGCCGAGCGTGGTGACGAATGTCAGCCGCTGGGCGCTCATCCCAACAGACGGCGTCTGGTTGTCCTTCACGGTCGCCACGATCTCCGTGCGCCCGGCATCGCCGACAGCGGCAACGGAGCCATTCGCGTCGATCGTCTTGGAGACGGCCTTGGCCGCCAGCGAAGCTGGCTTCGGCAGGGTCTCAACTTCGACGGTCTGGTAGGTGACCGTCGGAGTTGCCGCAAGCACGTCGGTGATCTTCACCAGAATGAAGCCATCCGCCGAATCCTCGTCGATGTTCAGCTTCACAGTGACGGAGTTCGCGGTGTCAGTCCCGTCCGTTTGCTTGCCGATGTCGCACTTGCCGGCGTCGTTGCAGACAACGGTCTGGCCGCCGCCGACATCGAAGCTACCGCTCGACGTGCTCAGGGGATCGATCTCGAAGCGCGCTACGCCCGCTCCATCGCCACTGGGGCGAGTGACGGCGATCGTGACGTTCTGGCTCTTACCCGGCTCAACCGCCTGTGCACTGTTGGTGAGGATGCCGCTGAAAGCGACGCCCGCCACCACTGCAATAAGCGCCAGGAGCGCGGCGGACTTCCAGCCGGCGATGGCGCTAATAAGGTTGTTCTTCAATTCAAGTACCCCTTTTGGTTGGGTGTTGAGTTGCTTCTGTCCTGGTGGCCCGTTGGGGCCTGGTTCGTGTTCCGGACTCGCCCGGATCGTGCGGGCGGTTGCGGAGGGGTGCTCCGCTTCCTCTGTGGGGCCGCCCGCTCGTTCTGCCGCCGTTGCCTGGCGCATGGCTCCAGGCGGGTCCGGGCCGTTCCCCTGTGCGTGGTGTTGGTTGGTGAAACCCTCGCGTCTCACGCCTCTCGCACGGGCCTAAAACGGGCCGGCGCGCGCGCCTCGCTCAGCGGGGGAAAGCGGCCTCCTTTCTCCGTGGTCGTAGAGCGGACAGGGTAGGAGCGAGCCTACGTATCGCACGCCCGATGGTCAACCTGTTCCGCCCACGCGCAGGGCCCACGGACGCCCGCGCGCACGCATGTAATCAGGGGGTATAACGCCGGGGGTGGGGAAAGGTTAACGGGCGTGGTCAGGGCTGTTGGCTGTTGGCTGTTGGTTGCTCGCTTCGCTCGCAGGGGCGGTGGGGACCGATCACCGACCACTGATCACCGACCACTGCGTCACTATTTCACGACTCACTAACCACTGGACACCACCGCTATCCTAGGGCGGGCATGAAGAACGGGATCATTGCGGCGCTGATCGGGACGATCGCGATCGGGGGGGCGCTGGGGGCGTTCGCGGCCACGCGGACGGTCGAGACGACCACCAACATCGAGCTCGCGGTCTGGCGGCGAAGCTCCGACGGCGTTCTCGCCGTGAGCGCCCGGCCGGAGGGCGGCAGCTGGACCAACAGCGGCAGGCTGGAGATGAGCGCCACGGGGAGCTCGGGCCTTGAGCGAAGCGAGATCGTCACCCTGGCCGTGCCGATCGAGGTAGAGGTCGAGGTCCCCGACGCCCCAGTCGCGACGCCCACTCCAGCGCCAGCCCCACCCTCTCTGCCGGTGGCCGCTCCGGGCACCTGCTGCGACGTGCGAGGGATGTCAGACAACATCGAAGCGCGGGAGCGAGTGGTCGTGATCATGCAGCGGGTCATCGACTTCGCCGATGAGACCTACGGCTTCACGCACAGTGGTGGCATTACTATCAACATCGCCCACACGGCCGGTGGCATCTATCTACGTTACATGGAGGTCTTTGGGCACCGGCCCGCCACGCTTCCAGACACTTGCTCGTTCCAGGAGGGGGAGCACCTGTTCCTGAGCCCGCAGTGCCGCAGCGACGAAGAGGTGCTGGCCACGGAGTGGTTCGAGCGAGCGGTGGGGACGCCGGAGCTAGACCCGGAATGGCTGTCGGAGTTCGCTCCCGACTACTTCCTGACCCACTTCCTGACAGACAGGCGACCGGACGTCAGGGAGCATCGATTCAGTAGCGCCATCTTCTTCGAGCGGGCGACCGACCTACGACGGGGACGGGCGAGCGAGGACATGCGCGAGCTGGCCTTCGTCTACCTCGTGCGGGAGTACGGGGACTACGCGGACTGGGTCCGCCTCCACCGCCACACCACAGCCGGCTGGGAGGTGAGCGCAGCCTTCGAGGAGGCGTTCGACGTGACTCTGGCGGAGTTCTACTCGATCTTCGAAGAGTGGGCCGACCACCAGAAAATACTGCTCATCGCCAGCTCCTACGGATCATGTCTTGAGGCCATCCTCAACATCACCGGCTATAAGGGCGGGTTCCCCGACTACCGCGTGCCGCTGGAAGAGGACCACGACGACGACGGCGTCGTGTGCGAGGGGACGGTGGGGTAGCCAGCCCCTACCGCTGCTATCCTCGCGCGCATGAAGACCGCCGTTATCGCGGCGCTTATGGCTCTTATAGCGGTTGGGGGGGCCTTCACCGCGTTCGCCGTCGACCGCACGGTCGAGACGACGGTCGAGCTGGAGGTGGAGTTCTGGGTGGACCTCGAGACCTCCTCGGCGTTCGTGAGCACGCGCCAGGAGGGGGAGCAGTGGGTCACGCACGACTTCCGCGTGCCGCTGAAGGAGTTCCCGGGGCTGTCGACGCTGCTGCACAGCGACCCGGTGACGATCGCGGTGCCGGTGTCGATCGAGGTGGAGACGGAGGAGGCGGAGGTCGAGGAAGTGCCGCTGGTCCCGCTGGCGCCGGCGAGGCCGCAACCGGGGCAGGGCGAGCGTCCAACGGGGCGGGCGACGTGCTGCACAGTGCGGGGGATGTCGGACAACCGAACGGCGCAGCGCGCGATCGCGACGGAGATGCGAAAGGTGATCACGTACGCGCGCACCAACCTGGGACTGACACACGAGGGGCCGATCACGATCAACGTCGCGTACGTGGTGCAGGGCCTGAATCTCCGCTACAGGGACGCGTTCGGGGTCGAGCTGGAGGAGCGGCCGAGCGACTGCGCGTTCCAGCAGGGGAGCCACATGTTCTTCGGGCCGTCGTGCCGGGGGGACGCGGAGGAGATCGCGCGGCAGTGGTTCATCCGGGCGACGCAGCGGGACTTCGTGAGCGTGCGCTGGCTGGGGGTGGCGACGTTCGAGTACTACTGGACGTGGTACCGCACGGGGAAGCCGCCGACGGTGCGGGACGACCGCTACCGGTCGGCGATCTACCACCAGGAGGCGACGGCGCTGCGGCAGGGGCGGGGTCACGACGACCTGATGACGGCGGGGGCGCTGTTCGCGCTCGAGCGGTACGGGACGGAGGAGAGCTGGGTGGCGCTCTATCGGGACCTGCTGGACGGGGCGGAGATCCACACGGCCTTCGAGGAGTGGTTCGGGGTCTCGCTGCTGCGCTTCTACCAGGACTTCGAGGCGTGGGCTGCGCAGGAGCGGACGGAGATGCTGGCGCTGGCGTACGGGTCGTGCCGGGAGGCGTCGCGGTACATCGAGCCGCGGCTGTTCGAGGAGGGTGGCGGGTTCCCGGACTACCGCGTGCCGCTCGAGTACGACCACGACGGGGACGGGTACGTGTGCGAGCAGTACGCGCGCTTCGAGGAGGAGGAGCTGTTGTGCGTGGTGGTGGGGGAGGTGGGGGGTGAGTAGTGGTCGGTGGTCGGTGGTGGCTGGTGGTGGCTCGCTGCGCTCAGGGGTAGTGGATAGTGAATGGTGGATGGTGAGTAGTGGCTCGCTTCGCTCGCGGGGTCGGCGGTCGGTGAGGGGCGGGAACCAGTCACTATTCACTATTCACTAGTCACTACCCACCAGTACACTGCGCGCATGTGGAAGACGATCGGGGTACTCAGCGTCGTGTGCCTGGGGTTCATCGGGCTCCTGGTGGGGCTCTCGCTCGGCGGGATGGGGTAGCGGCGCGGAGCGCCGCGGGTGGTTGGTGATCGGTGGTCGGTGATCGGTCCGCACCACCCTACCGACCACTGACCACCGACCACTGATCACCACCATGGACGGCATTGTTTCTCGCTACGTGAACCGGCGGCTGAGCCGTCCCGTGGCGGCGGGGCTGGCGCGCACGCCGGTGACGCCGAACGGGGCGACGTGGTTCACGCTGGCGTTCTCGCTGGGGGTGGGGGCGTTGGTGGGGCT
>VXPF01000088.1 GCA_009839725.1 Dehalococcoidia bacterium
GCGGGGGTACGTGACGGGGACGGGGGGCTGCATGTCGGAGCAGGTGGCGCTGGTGCTGGAGGGGGCGTGATGGCGGAGCCGCCACCGCGCATCCTGCCGAGGCCGACGGCCGCGACCGCGCCCTTCTGGGAGGCGGCGCGGGACCACCGCCTGCTGCTGCCGCAAACGGACGGCGGCGAGCCCTACTTCTACCCGCGGGCGTTCAGCCCCGGGAGCCTGGTGCCGGGGACGGAGTGGGTGGAGGCGAGCGGGCGGGGGACGCTGTACTCGTACACGGTCGACCGGAGGGGGACGGCGCCGGCGTTCGCGGCGCGGGCGCCGTACGTGATCGGGATCGTGGAGCTGGAGGAGGGGCCGCGGATGACGACGAACATCGTGGAGTGCGCGATCGAGGACGTGCGCATCGGGATGGCGGTGGAGGCGATCTACGAGGACGTGGACGACGAGGTCACGCTGGTGCAGTTCCGGCCGGTCTAGGGCTTCACCCCGGAGCAGGGCGGGGGCGCGTATCCTGCCCGCCACGCGGCGCAGCGGCGGGGTGACCGCCGGGGAGGGTTCGCCATGGCGACGGTGGTCGAGCGGATCAAGGTGATCGATGCGGACAGCCACATCTCGGAGCCGGAGGACCTCTGGACGAGCCGGGTCTCGCGCCGGAAGTGGGGCGACCTGGTCCCGCACGTGAAGTTCGACCCGGAGATCAACGAGGACCGCTGGTTCATGGGCGGCCACCCCGCGGGTCCGACGGCGAGCGCGGCGATGGCGGGGTGGACGGACCCGCCGCCGGACCATCCGCCCTCCCTCCCGCAGGCCGACCACGGGGCGTTCAGCGTGGGGGCGCGGCTGCAGCGCATGGACGAGTACGGCATCCACTCGCAGGTCATCTACCCGAACGTGGGCGGGTTCGGGTCGGGGAACTTCCTGCGGTTGAAGGAGCCGGCCCTGATGGAGGAGTGCGTCCGCGCCTACAACGACTTTCTCATCGACTGGACGGAGCCTGCCGCAGAGCGGTTCATCCCGATCATGGCGACGCCCTTCTGGGACGTGGACCTGGCCCTGGACGAGATGCGCCGGGCGAAGGAGCGCGGGCACCGGGGGGTGCTGATGACGAGCCAGCCGCACTCCTTCGACTTCCCTCACATTACGGACCCGCACTGGGAGCCGCTCTGGGCGCAGGCGCAGGACCTGGGGCTCTCGATCAACTTCCACATCGGGTCCGGCGACCTCTCGGTGATCCGGGATGCGAACGTGAACAACGGTCGCCAGGCGGCGTACGCGAAGGCGACAGTCGGGATCTTCCTGGACAACTCGCAGGCGGTGATGGACGTGATCCTGTCGGGCATCTGCCACCGCTACCCGGAGCTGAAGTTCGTGTCGGTGGAGAGCGGGGTGGGCTGGGTGCCGTTCCTGCTGGAGGCGATGGACTGGCAGTGGGTGAACAGCGGCTGCCGCGAGGAGCATCCGGAGATGGACCTGCTGCCGAGCGAGTACTTCAAGCGGCAGTGCTACGCCTGCTTCTGGTTCGAGCGGGGGAGCGCGCTGAAGGCGATCGAGCAGATCGGGGCGGACAACATCCTGTACGAGACGGACTTCCCGCACCCGACGAGCATGTCTCCGGGGCCGAACTCTGAGGCTATCTACCCGAAGGACTTCATCGAGCAGGAGCTGAGCGGCCTGTCCGAGGACGTGCTGCGCAAGATCCTGCACGACAACTCGGCGGCCGTGTACGGGGTCGCGTAGTGACGCAGGTCGAGCCGCGGGTGGACTGGGATGCGGCGTTCGAGGAGGCGCTGGGCATCCTGCAGGAGTACCTGCGCATCGACACGTCGAACCCGCCGGGGCGGGAGCGGCTGGCGTGCGACTACCTCGGGGGGATCCTGGAGCGCGAGGGGATCGGGTACGAGCTGTTCGATCCGGGCGACGACCGGGTGTCGCTGCGGGCGGTGCTCGAGGGGGACGGCAGCCGGCAGCCGCTGATGCTGCTGAACCACACCGACGTCGTGCCGGTGGAGCGGGAGTACTGGGACGAGGAGCCCTTCGCCGGGATCATCCGGAACGGGGAGATCTGGGGGCGGGGGACGCTCGACATGAAGGGGCTGGGGGTGGCGGAGCTGCTGACGGTGCTCCTGATCAAGCGGTCGGGGATGCCGCTGGCGCGGGACATTGTGTTCCTGGCGGTGGCGGACGAGGAGGCGGGCGGGTTGCAGGGCATCGAGTGGCTGGAGGAGCACCACCCCGAGGCGCTGGAGGCGGAGTACGTCATCAACGAGGGCGGGGGCGGCTCGACGGAGCTGTTCGGGGTGAAGCGGCCGGTGTTCACGGTGACGACGGCGGAGAAGGGGCCGCTCTGGCTGCGGTTGATCGCGGAGGGGCGAGCGGGACACGGCTCGGTGCCGCACAACGACAACCCCCTCGACCGGCTGGTGCGCGCGCTCGGGAAGATCCAGGAGTGGGACCGGGGGCCGCAGCTCTCGCCGGTGCTGGAGGAGTACTTCGAGCGGCTACAGCGGGCGGGCATCTACACCGGGGGCACGTCGCTCAAGGAGCTGGAGAAGACGGCGGCGAGCGACATGCGCGTGCGGGCGCTGCTGACGAACACGATCAGCGCGACGACGGCGACGGCGGGGATGAAGCACAACGTCATCCCGGGGCGGGCGGAGGCGACCATCGATTGCCGCCTGCTGCCGGGGGTCGATCCGGCGTCGTTCGAGGCGGAGCTGACGCAGGTCATCGACGATCCGAAGGTCCGGCTCGAGCGCGTGTTCGCGGGGGCCTCGGACACGAGCTCGCACGACACGGAGCTGTTCGCAACGATCGAGTCGGTGGTGCGGGAACTGGTCGAGGACGCAGTGGTGACGCCGGGGGTGACGGCGGGGTTCACGGACAGCCGCGTGTTCCGCAACCAGGGGGTCGTGGCCTACGGTTTCTCGGGCGGGCTGACGCCGCCGAGCCTGGCGCGCACGGTGCACGGTCACAACGAGCGCATGCCGCTCGACAGCTTCCGGCTGAGCTGCCAGATGATCTACGAGGTCACGCGGCGAATGTGTTGTAGTGGCTAGTGACTGGTGACTAGTGGCTAGTCCCCACCCCACGCGCCGGGCCGGAGGGGTGGTCGCCAGTCACAAGTCACGAGCCGCCAGCCACTACTCCCAGGGGTCGCCGGGGTTGATGGGCTTGCCGCGGCCCTCGGGGTCGAACTCGTCCATGGGCCAGGGGCCGGGAGAGTAGCCGCGGCTGGCGGTGAGGCCGCCGTCGAGCGGCAGGATGGTCCCGGTCACGTACTTGGAGGCGTCGGAAGCGAGGAAGACGATGGGGCCGACGAGGTCGTCAGTGTAGCCGATGCGGCGCATGGGGGTGCGCCCCTCGAGCATCTCCATGACGCCGCTCTGGACGAGGCCGTCGTGGGTCATGGGCGTGTCGAAGACGGTAGGGGCGAGGGCGTTGACGCGGATGCCGCGGTCGCCCCACTCGACGGCGAGGAACTCGGTAAGGCGGGTGACGCCGCCCTTGGCGGCGAAGTAGCCGGGCGTGCGGCCCTCGAAGCCGCCGACGCCGAAGATGGAGCTGAGGTTGATGATGTTGCCGTGGCCCTGGCGGAGGAAGTACTGGGCGGCGGCGCGGCAGCAGTACCAGAGGCCGGTCAGGTCGGTCTCGACGATCTGGCGGAACATGTCGTTGTCGGAGTGCTCGGCACGCCAGGCGCTGAGGTCGGAGATTCCGGCGTTGTTGATGAGAACGTCGACGGTGCCGAACTCGTCCCAGGCGGCCTTCATCAGGTTCTCGACCTGCTCGTAGTCGGTGACGTCGCAGGCGACGGGGAGGAAACGGCGCCCCTTGGCCTCGACCATGGCGGCGGTGTCGCCGAGGCGATCGAGGCTGCGCGAGGTACCGACGATGTCGGCGCCGCGCTCCGAGAGGGCGTCCGCCCAGGTGACGCCGAACCCATAGCTCGCGCCGGTGACGATGACCGTCTTGCCTTCCATCGAGAACACGTCTTCTGACATAGCGAAACCCTCCGGGACGGGGATTGTACGGACGGCTCCGTTGCGCGCACGGGCGTTCACGCGGGCGGGTCTTGCAGGGGGTATCCTGCGCGGGCACCAACCGCCGGAGGTATCCGCATGTCCCCGAAACGCGTCTTGACCGAGCTGGACGAGTATCCCCGCCACCAGACGATCGACACGTTCGACATCATCGCGAACCCGAGCCCGGGCTGGAGCGACGGCTACTGGCACTGCGTCGGCGATCCGGACGGCGAAGTCAACCTGATCACGGCGCTGAGGCTGTACCACAACACGAACACGATCGACGCCTACTCGATCCTGAGCACGGGCGACGGGAAGCAGTACAACGTGCGGGCCACGCGGCGCCTGCGGCCGGACATCGACGACCTGACGGTGGGACCGTTCTCGCAGGAAATCATCCGGGGGCTGCGGACGCTGCGGCTGGGGCTGGAGGAGACGGACGTGGACTGCTCGTTCGACATCCTCTGGGAGAGTTCGGCGCCGCCGTACGACGAGTGCCCGGGCGTGAAGATGTACCAGGACGGCCGGATGGTGGGAGAGCGCTCGAACCTGGTGCAGCTGGGCTGGCTCTCGGGCTGGATCAAAGTCGGCGGGAAGGAGTACCGCTTCGACGTCGACGACGGCTGGGTGGGGGCGAAAGACCACTCGTGGGGCCAGGCGAACACGGGCGAGGGGGAGCAGCCGAACCGCCACGCCGCGCCGCCGCTGGAGCGGCGGTCAGTCTGGGGGAAGCCGGGAGCGCGCTGGTGGGCGCTGGTGCGGTTCCCGGACCGCTCGATGTACTGCTCGTTCCGGCACCACACCGACGGGACGATCGTGGCCTCGGGCACGGGCGGCGGGAACCTGCCGGAGTACGGCAGGGTGCACAGCCGCATCGACTACCCCTACGACTCCGGCAAGGAGGGGTGGGCCTACACGGACGTGGACGTGGTGAGCACGGAGTTCGAGGACGGCTTCCCGCGGCTGAAGAGCGCACGGCTGGACCTGACGCGTCCGGACGGCGGCGTGGACCGGTTCCTGCTGGAGACCGTGAGCAAGCCCGTCTACATGCAGGGCGGGGGCTACTGGGGCGGCTGGGACGACGGGCTGGGGCGGGGAGTCTTCCGCGACGAGAAGGTCGAGGGGGAGGTCTGGGATGTCTCCCACCCGGTGATCGTGCGTGACCTGGAGGGGAACGAGGTGAAGCAGCGGCCGGGCGGGCACTTCGCCGAGCTGTACACGCGCTACACGAACCTCGACGACCCGAACGACGTGGGGCTGGGGCTCCAGGAGTGCGTGTTCTCGCAGGAGTACCAGGGCATCAAGGCCATGTAGTGGATGGTGAATAGTGGATAGTGACTAGTGAGTGGTGTCCCCTCTACCTCTCTCGGGCGGCGGGGGAGGACTAGCCACCAGTCACCAATCACTAATCACTACATCCCGGGCAGGATGACCAGGGTTCCGGGGGCGCCTTCGATGCGGAGGCCGCGGACGGCGGCGTAGTCGTCGGAGTTGTACCAGGCCTTGGCGGTCTCGACGTCGGCGAACTCGATGAGGACGAAGCGGTTGTTCGGGACTTCGCCTTCGATGACCTCGGGCTCCTCGGTGTAGGCGAGGACGTTGGCGTTGAACGGGGCGAGGCTTCCGCCCGCTCCGGCGAGGTACTGGTTGAGCTTGTCCCGGTCTTCGACTCGACCCTGCGCGAGCACGTATGCGGCCATGGGGATCCTCCTGTTTGGGGGGGAGTGTTGAGGTGGGCGCCAATGCTACAGCGGTTGCGTGGCTAGTGGCTGGTGACTAGTGGATAGACCCCGCCGCCCAGCCCCACCGGAGTGGGGTGGGGAGGACCAGTCACTAGTCACCAGCCACTAGTCACTAGTCACTAGTCACCAGCCACTAGTTGACCCCGGGCTCCAGGGGGTGGGTGGCGAAGCGGGCGAGCTCGCCGCCCTGGCGGCGGAGGACGTTGCGCCAGAGGGCGGTGGGCTCGGAGGTGAAGGGGTCGTCGGGGAGGGCATCGACGATGAACCAACCGTGGGTCTCGATCTCGCCCTCGAGTTGGCCGCCTCCCCAGCCGGCGTAGCCGGCGAAGAAGCGCATGCGGCCGAGGCGCCCCTCGAAGTGATCGGGGCCCTTGCCCGGATCGATGAGCCCGAGGCCGGGGGAGACGCGCAGTCCCCAGCGATCGACGGGGAGGTCCTCGCCGGTCGCCATGGCGAAGACGGAAGCGGTGGAGACGGGGCCGCCACGGAAGAGCACGGCGGGCTCGACAGCGTTGCCGTCCCACTCGGGGAGGTGGCCGGCGACGGTCTCGCCCTCCATAGCGTGGTTGAGCACAAGGCCGAAAGCGCCTTCCTTGTCGTGGGCGCAGAGGAGGACGACGGTGCGCCAGAAGTTGGGGTCCTCGATGTTGGGCGTGGCGACGAGAAGGCGGCCGGTGTGGAAGTCGGGCATCAGGCGGTGACGGCGTCGAGGGGGGCGGGCGTCTCGGACCAGACGATGCCCCTGGCGCGGAGGGTTTCGATCGCGTCGGGGGCATAGCCGAGCTCGGCGAGGATGCGGTCGGCCTGTTCGCCAGCGAGGGGCCAGCCACCGAGCTCGAGCGTGTTCTCGCTGAAGGCGGTGAGGGGGCCGTAGCGCTCGTAGTCGCCGAAGTTGGTGTTGTGGGTGGGGACGCGCAGGCCGTTGGCGGCGACGTGCTCGTTACGGGCAATGAACTCGTGTACGGGGGCGGCGTCGGCGCGGACACAGCCGAGGCCCTGAGTTGCCAGCAGCGCCTCCCATTCGTCGGCGGAGCGCCCGGCGAAGAGGTCGGCAAGCACCTCGGCGAGGGCAGCTTCGTTGGCCGTGCGGGCGTCGGGGGTGGCGAAGCAGGGGTCGGCGGCGAGGTCGGGGGACGCCAGCTCGCAGAAGCGCTCCCACTCCGGCTGCGTGGCGAGCCCGAGGAAGACCCAGCCCTCGGAAGCGGGGTAGAGGCGCCAGGTGGGGCCAAGGCCGTAGAGGTCGCGATCGAGGGTGGGGCGCGGGGGCTTGCCCTCGTAGGTGATGAAGTCGTCGGCGTTGGCCCAGGCGTTCGCCCCGAACATGTCGACGAACACCTCCTGCCCGTGGCCGAAGCGGCGGCGGGCGTAGAGCCCGAGAAGGGAGGCGGAGGCGACGACGACGGAGGTGTTGGGGTCGGGGTTGAGCTCGTTGGCGCGGAAGAACTTGCGGGCGATCTCGCGGAGCTCGGGGAGGGTTTCGCAGACGGGGGGCATGCCCTCCCCCATCTGCATGAGGGCGCCGCCCAGCCCGGCGCCGGGGATGGGATGAGTGGAGGGCCGGTGGGCGCCGGGGCCCTTGCGCCCGTACCCGTTGACGTACACGTAGACGAGCTCGGGGCGGATGGTCTTGAGGGTCTCGTAGCCGATGCCGAGGCGCTCGGGAACGCCGGGGCGGTAGTTGTGGATGATGATGTCGGTGGAGGCGGCGAGGGACTGGACGATCTCCTGGCCCTCCGAGGTCTTCAGGTCGAGGGCGATGCTCTCCTTGCTGCCGTTGCAGCGGGCAGCGCCGAGGGAGGCGATGCCCATGGCGCGGAAGGGGTCGCCGCCGATGGGCTCGACCTTGATGACGCGGGCGCCGAGGTCGGCGAGGATGGCGGCGCCGAGGGGCGCCGCGATGACGGTCGCGAACTCAAGGACGGTGACGCCCGCGAGGGGCGGCCCGGAGGCGGGGGCGGCAGGC
>VXPF01000058.1 GCA_009839725.1 Dehalococcoidia bacterium
CCCCCACCCGGATGGCGGCCGCCAGGGTCCCCGCCATCACCCGCCAGACCCCCGCCGGCTCCCGGTAGATGCGCAACGGCACCGTCCATCCCTCCGTGAGCGATGTGCGGGGGAACAGGTCGTTCGCGCTCTCCCCGTCCCGCGGTGCGCAGCCCGCGACAACCCCGGGAACGTCGTGCTCCGCGCAGATGCCCAGCACCCCGAAGCGCCGCACGAATCCCGCGAAGTCGGACAGCGGCGCCTTCTCCAGCGCCAGGAACGCCTCCAGGCACCCCTCTGGCCGCTCCCCCCGCGCGAACCCGTAGTC
Source organism: Dehalococcoidia bacterium (assembly GCA_009839725.1). GTDB lineage: Bacteria > Chloroflexota > Dehalococcoidia > Tepidiformales > Tepidiformaceae > UBA2991. The sequence continues at coordinate 308 of VXPF01000058.1, forward strand.
GATATTCCCCGGTGCTCGCACCCGCCACGCCACCCACTCTCCGTCCGCTTCCTCGTGGACCGCCACGTCGAGGGGTACCGCCAGGGCGCGAGGGTAGCCGGAACCCGTGCTGCTCACCCTTCGCTGGCCGCCAGGTGAGCCGCAAACCGCTCGAACGTCTGCCGCACGCCGTCCTCCATGCCCCACGCCATCGCCCCGTCCCGCGACTCCGGCGCCGGGTGCAGCACTACCGTTGTCATCCGTGTCCCCGCCCCCTCCGCTTCGAAGGTCGAGGTGACCACCGTCTCGAAGTCCGGCAACCCCGCAAAGATCTCCGTGTTCACCATGCGCGAGCCAGGCTCGATCTCTTGGTAGACCCCGTACAGGATCGTCTCCTCCCCCGACTCGTCCCGCGTCCCGTACCGCCAGGCCCCGCCTACCCGCAAGTCCTGCTCTGCCACGATCAGCTCGTGTCCTTCCGGGCCGTACCAGTTCCCCATGCCCGAGGTGTCGTTCCACACCTCGAAGACGCGCCCCGGTGGCGCGTCGAAGCTGTACGCCATGACGATCTCGCGGTCTCCGCGCCCTTCGAAGAGGTAGTTGCCGCTCTCGTTCGAACTCACCCGATCGCTCCCTTCTCGGTGGTACGTTCCTCGATCGAGTACCAGTCGTCCATGCCCGCCGCCTGCTTGATCGCCTCGTATCCCGCCCCGATCGCCGCCTCGTCCTCCCCGCTCGCCCCCTCCTCGAGGAAGTGGCGGGAAGCCTCCCGCGCCGCCAGCCATCCCGCCACCTGACCCGTGAACGGGTCGATCACGAGTGCCCACCCCAGCGCCTCCCACTCCGCCCGTGTGCGGCTCCCGAACGACCCCATCGCCGCCAGCGGAGCGTCGATCGCCGTCACCGCGTCGCGCCACTGCTCGGCCGTATCCGGACGCAGCATCACGAGGTCCGCTCCCGCCCCGCGGTACGCCCGTCCCCGCTCCACCGCCGCCTCGTACGACTCGTTCCGCACGGCTCCCGTGCGCGCGATGATGAGAAAGTCCGGGTCGTGCCGCGCCGCTACCGCCGCCTCCAGCTTCCCAACCATCTCCTCCGGGGAAACGAGGTGCTCGACCCCCTTGTGGTGATGCGCCCGCTTCGGCGCGACTTGGTCCTCCAGCTCGATCGCCGCCGCCCCCGTCGCCTCGATCTCCGCCACCGTCCGGCTCGTGTGGACGGCGTCGCCGAAGCCCACGCCCCCGTCCACGATCAGCGCGATCGACGACCTCGCGGTGATGCGGCGCGCCGTCTCCGCCATCTCCGTCACCGTCAGCAAAGCCTCCGAGACCGCCAGCTGGAATCCGAGTGCGCCCCCGCTCAGGTAGGCGGCCCCGTACCCCTGCCCCTCCAGCGTGCGAGCGGTCAGCGGGTCGAGGCAGACCGGTGCGAACACGGGCGGGCTGTTCGCCAGCAGCTCCCGAAGACGCCGCCGAGCTTCCACGGCCTACTGCCCCTGGAACTGCGGCCGCCGCTTCTCCATGAACGCCCGCCGCCCCTCGATGTAGTCCTCGCTCGCGAAACACGCCTCCACCATCCCCTCGATGGTGTCGAGGTCGCGCTCCTCCGGCTCCTTCGTCGCCTCCACGATCGAGGCTCGCAGCAGGTCCACTGTGAGTGGCGCGTTCTCCGCGATCGCGTCCGCGATGCGCCTCACCGCCGGCTCAAGCTCCTCGACCGGCACGACCCGGTTGATGAGCCCCCAGCGCACGGCGTCCTCCGCCGGGAAGCGTCCCCCCGTGAACAGGATCTCCCGCGCGGCCGCCGCCCCCACCGTCTGCACCAGCTTCTGCGTCCCCCCGAAGGCGTAGCCCAGCCCCAGCCGCGCCGCCGGAATGCCGAACTGCGAGCCTTCGGCCGCCACCCGGATGTCCGCCTGCAGCGCCGTGAGCAGCCCCCCGCCCATGCAGAAACCCCGGATCATCGCGATCAGTGGCTTTCCCAGCTCCCCGTATGCCGCATTCGCCGCAGCGCCGATGGCGTTGAACTTCGCGATCGACTCCGGGTCGGACCGCCGCTTCTCGAACTCCGAGATGTCCGCCCCCGAGACGAACGCCTTGTCGCCCGTCCCCGCCATCACCACCGCCCGCACGTCCGGATCGTCCCGGAAGTTGTGCAGGATGACCGGCACCGCCTCTTGCATCTCGATGCTAAGGGCGTTCCGCCTCGCCGGATTATTGAAGAACATCCAGCCGACGCCGCCCTCCTTGCGGGCGATCATCTTGTCGGTCTTCAGCTCCAGCTCCATGCGGTCCCTCCCGTGTGTTCCTAGATGACGCCGTTGTCGCGCAGCTCCCGGATGGCGTCGCCGTCCATCCCGAGGCCGCGCAGGATCTCGTCGGTGTGCTCCCCCAGCTCGGGCGTGGCCCGGTGGCTTGGAGGCTGCGGCGTCCGCGCCAGGTTGATCGCCTGCCCCACCACGTGCGTGTCGCCCAGCTGCGTACGAGGCATCGGCCGCGCGATGCCCAGCGCCTGCACCTGCTCATCCGCGAACGTCGCGTCGATGGTGTTGATGGGCCCGCAAGGAACGCCTGCTTCGTTCAGCACCTCGATCCACTCCCCGCTCGTCCGCGAAGGCGTCACCTCGGAGATGCGCGCGTTCAGCGCCTTCCGGTTCTTCGAGCGCAGCTCGTTGTCCGCGTAGTCCGGGTCGTCGAGGAGCGCTTCCAGCCCGAGGGTCTGGCACAATCGCTGCCACAGGATGCCCCCCGAGGCCGCGATGTTGATGTGCCCGTCCGCCGTCGGGAACACGCCCGTGGGTATGCTCGTGGGGTGGTCGTTCCCCGCCTGAGGCGCCACCTCCCCGGAGATCAGCCAGCGTGCCGCCTGGAAGTCGAGCATCTGGATTTGCGCCTCCAGCAGCGACGTGTGCACCCACTGCCCCTCCCCCGACCGTTCCCGCTCGAACAGCGCCAGCAGGATGCCCTGCGCCAGCAGCATGCCTGCCGTCAGGTCCGCGATCGGGATGCCAACCCGCACCGGCCCCTGCCCCGGCAGTCCCGTGATCGACATCAGCCCGCCCAGCCCCTGCGCGATCTGGTCCACCCCCGGCCGGTCGCGGTACGGCCCCGACTGCCCGAACCCGCTGATGCTCCCGTAGACGATCCGCGGATTCACCTCCCGCACCGTGTCGTAGTCGATCCCCAGCCGGTGCTTCACGCCCGGCCGGTAGTTCTCGACGATCACGTCCACGTCCTTCGCCAGCCGCAGGAAGATGTCGCGCCCCGCCTCCGCCTTCAGGTTGAGCGTCAGGCTCCGCTTGTTGCGGTGCAGGTTCTGGAAGTCGAATCCGTGGCGCTCCCCCGTGATCCCGTCCCCGCCCCCCGGTCGTGGCGGCAGCTCGATCTTGATCACGTGTGCGCCCCAGTCCGCGAGCTGTCGCGCACACGTCGGCCCCGCCCTCGCCCGCGTCAGGTCGAGTGCGCGAATGCCTTTCAGGGGGAGTGCCGCTGCGCCCACGAATCCTCCGGCGCCGATCCTACGCGCGCGGGCCCCCCTTGTGCCCCCGCTGGACACGGCGCTCCCGATCCCGTCTGCTTGCCCCACCAACCCCAAGGAGCGACCCCATGCGCCTCCCCACCCTCGACGAGCAGAGCCTGAACGCCGAGCAGGCTGCCATGGCCGAAGCCATCCGCAGCGGACCCCGCGGACCCAACGCGGGCGTCACCACCGGACCCTTCGGCGCTTGGCTGCACAGCCCCGTCTTCGGAACCCACGCCCAGGAGCTCGGCGCTTACTGCCGCTTCGGCGCCTCCCTCCCCCGCGACATCTCCGAGTTCGCCATCATCCTCACGGCGAAGCGCTGGCGCGCCCAGTTCGAGTTCTGGGCGCACGCTCGCCTCGCCATCCAGGAAGGTATTCCCGAGTCCGTCGTCGAGGCCGTCCGCACCGGCGCGCCCCTCGAGCTCGACCGCCCCGACCTCGCCCTCGTCCACCGCCTCGTGACCGAGTACTTCGAGACGAGCCGCGTCTCCGACGCGACCTACGAGGAAGCCATCGAGACCTTCGGCGAGACCGGCCTCGTCGATCTCGTCGGGACCGTCGGCTACTACGGGCTCGTTTCCGCCACCCTCAACGTGTTCGAGGTCGAGCTGCCCCCCGGCGTGGAGGAGCCTCTGGCGTAAGGCGCTCGCCTACAGCCGGTCGAGCGCCGCCCGCGCCCCGTGGAGCGCTTCCAGGTGGCCCGCCGTGTCGAACCCAACTCCCAGCGTGCGCAGGCACAGGTGCGTGACGCCTGTCGCGCGCCACGCCTCCACCTCCGCCAGCCACTCCGCCTCCGACTTCCCCACGATTTGCACCGCGCTCTCCGAGCCGATCCCGGCCGGATCCCGCCCTGCCGCCTCCGCCTCCGCGGAGACGGCCTCGCGCACGGCCCCGTAGGCATCAGGCGCCATCAGCGCGAACCACCCGTCCGCCAGCCGCCCGGTCCGCCGCAGCACCGACGCCCCCGGCTCCCGCGCCCCGCCGATCCAGATCGGGATCGGTTGCTGCACCGGCAGGGGGTTGATCCGCTCTCCCGCCAGCCGGTCCCACCGCCCCTCGAAGTGCACCTCCTCCTCCGTCCACAGCCGCCGCAGAATCTCGATCTGCTCGTCACATCGACGCCCCCGCGTGTGGAAGTCCTGCCCAAACGCTGCGTAGTCCTCGGCGCGCGCCCCAACGCCCACGCCAAACCGCAGCCGTCCGCCGCTCAGCCGGTCGATCTCCGCCGCCTGCTTCGCCACCACCACCGTCTGCCGCGTCGGCAGCACGATCACCGACGGCACCAGCTCGATCGTCTCCGTGTGCGCCGCCACCCACGCCAGCAGCGTCAGCGGCTCGTGCACGTGGTCGACCCCCACCGCCGCCACCCGGTCGGGCACGCGCAGGTGCGTGAATCCCAGCTCCTCCGCCTCCCGCGCGAACCGCGCCATGCCCTCGTGGTCGTCCCGCAGGTCCCTCACGGGGATGGAGATACCGATCCTCATGCTGTTGCTCCTTCGCCGTTACCAGGCGGTGCCGTTGGTGAGGGTTCCCCCCTCGCGGCGAGAAATGGTGCCGACCCTACAGATCAAACTCGATCTCGAGATGCTGGAGGCCGCGCACGCCGCCCCGCCCTGGTGGCGGGAAGGCGATGCCCTCGTTCGGGACGTCTGCCAGGCGCGGGTTCTTGAGCCGCTCCAGCAGGATGCGCGACGAGATCACCGACTCCTGCCGCGCGAGCGCGTAGCCCATGCAGAAGTGCGTCTCCTGCCCGAAGCCCAGGTGGCTCGCCACGCCGTCCTGCCAGTAACCCGTGCGCAGTTCCTTCCCGAAGTAGAGGTCGTCGCGGAAGATGTTGAAGCTCTCCGGGTCCTTGAAGATGCGCTCGTCGCGGTTCCCCGACCCCAGCCCCAGCCAGGCCGTCGCCCCCACCGGCAGCACCCGCCCGTGGATCTCCACCTCCACCTTCGTCCGTCGCCGCTGCCAGTGGTTCGACCCGTCGAAGCGCAGCATCTCCGTGAACACCCGGTCCATCAGCTCCGGATCGTCACGAACTGCCTCGTACTGCTCGTAGTTGCGAAGCAGGTTCCACCACATCGCGTCGATCGCCTTGTGCGTCGTGTCGCCGCCACCCACCAGCAGCAGCGCCACGTACCCGCGCATCTGGTCGCGCGTCATCTTCGCGCCGTCCTTTTCCGCGTGGCAGAACACGGAGAGGAGGTCGTCGCGCGGCTCCGCGATGCGCTCGTCGAACATCGGGTCGAGGTACGCGAACAGCTCGTCCCGCGCCGCCACCCCCAGCCGGAAGTGCGCCCGCCCGTAGCCGTTCCCGGCGAAGAGCCGGTCGTAGACCGCCTCGAAGTAGTCGTTGTCCTCCTCGGGCAGCCCCAGCATTCCCGCGATCACGCGGATCGGAAAGCGCTCGCTGAACTGCGACACCAGCTCCACTTGCCCCCCGGCCCTCAACCCCGCCCTCTGGTCCGCCCGTGCCTTCTCGATGAAGTCGTCGATGATCTTCGTCGCGATCCGCTCGATCAGCGGCACGCGCTTCTCCAGCCGCTTCCCCACGAACTCGCCCGCCACGATCCCGCGCAGCCAGATGTAGTCCTGCCCCTCCCCCAGGTCGTTCAGCGTGAACCCCATCGTCGAGTCCGACCCGAACTTGTGCTTCCCGTGCGGGTCGTAGGTCGCCCGCGTGAACCGCGCGTTGTCCTTGTAGATAGCCCAGATGTCCTCGTACCGCGAGATGATCCAGCGGTTCTGGAACTTGTCCTGGTAGGCCGGCTCGTACTCCCGCAGCCGCCTGTAGATCGGAAACGGGTCGATTCGGAACTCGTCCGTCACGAACTCCTGGGGCTCGATCAGGCTGGGGTCGGCTGTCAGCTGTTGGCTACTGGCCATTGGGCGAATCGTACTCCAGTCATAGCGCCCTGCGGGACCAACAGCCAGCAGCCGGAAGCCAACAGCCGCGCACGAAGCGCGCCTACGCGCGCTCGCCGCGAATCAGCTCCGCCACACGCTCCCCGATCATGATGCACGTCAGGTTCGTGTTCGCCCGCACGATCTCCGGCATGACCGACGCGTCCACCACCCGCAGCCCCTTCACCCCGTGCACCCGGCACTGCGAGTCCACCACCGCCCCCGGGTCGCTCGCCGGACCCATCTTCGCCGTGCCCACCGGATGGAAGTTGTGCGACCCGTTCGCCCGGACATATTCATCGAGCGCGTCGTCGTCCGCCAGCACTTCCGCCGAGGGCGCCCGCAGCCCCTCGGCGTACTGCGCGATCGAGGGGTGCTCTCCCAAGCGTTGCGAGAGCTGCAGGCCCTCCCGCAGTCGCCGCACGTCGTCACCGTCCTCGTCCGAGAAGAAGTTCAGCTCGATCCGGGGCTGAGCGGCATGGTCTGCGCTCTCGAAGTGCAGCCGTCCCCGCGACTTCGGCCGCTGCAGGATCACCAGCAGCGCGAAGTTCCCTTCCCGCCCCGGGAAGTGGTTCACCATGTAGATCTGCATGTCGTTCGTCTCGCCGCCGCTCGCCGTGTAGCGCAGCATCGTCTGCACGGGGGGGTCGGGCATCACCGACACCCCCGGCTTCGACCGCCACACCACCGAGCACAGCGGGTGGTCGATCAGGTTCCGGCCCACCCCCGGAAGCTCCCGCGCCAGCGTCGCTCCCACCGCCTCAACGTCCTCCGCTGCCCCGATCCCCGATCGCACCAGGATCGGTGGCGACATGATCGCCCCCGCCGAGAGAATCACCTCGCGCCCGAGCACCGTCTGCGTCTCGCCGTCGCAGTCGACCTCCACCCCCTGTGTCTTGTACACCTCTGGCGCTGCCGACGATCTGACGGGTGTAGCGCTCGG
>VXPF01000086.1 GCA_009839725.1 Dehalococcoidia bacterium
CCTCCTCGGTGTCTCCGCGCGCGGGCGCGGGCCCGGCGCGGGCGGGGGGGGGGGGCGGCCGCGGGCGGCCTGCACGTGATCGGGACGGAGCGGCACGAGTCGCGGCGGATCGACAACCAGCTGCGGGGCCGGTCGGGGCGGCAGGGGGATCCGGGTTCGAGCCGGTTCTTCGTCTCGTTCGGGGACGACATCATGCAGCGCTTCGCGCCGGACTGGGTGCCGGGGATGCTGGAGAAGATGGGGATGACGGAGGACGTGCCGCTGGAGTCGCGCATGGTGACGCGGGCGATCGAGCAGGCGCAGCAGAAGGTGGAGGGCTACAACTTCGACATCCGCAAGCGGCTGGTGGAGTTCGACGACGTCATCAACGAGCAGCGCGCGGTGCTGTACACGGAGAGGGACAAGGTGCTGGAGGGGGCGGACACGCGCGAGAACGTGCTCTCGTTCGTGACGGACGAAGTGGACGGGATCATCGAGCGCAACCAGGACGAGGGGTTCGACGCGAGCCTGGTGCACACGGAGCTGGGCGAGATCATGCCGTCCGACATCCTGCCGAGGCTGGAGGAGATCGAGCAGGAACCGGAAGCGATCGCGGACCTCGCGCTGGACCGCGTGGAGGATCGCTACGAAGAGATCGAGACGGCGGTGGGGGACGAGGTGGCGCGCAAGATGGAGCAGTGGCTGCTGCTGGAGTCGATCGACTATCACTGGCGGGAGCACCTGACAGCGGTGGAGGAGGTGCGGCAGAGCGTGGGGCTGCAGGCGTACGCGCAGGTCGACCCGCTGGTGGCCTTCAAGCGCGAGGGCTACGACATGTTCCAGCAGCTGCAGGGGAACATCCGACGGCAGGTGGCGCAGGCGGTCTTCAAGATGCGGGCGCAGGATCTGCCGCCTCGACCTCCGAACGGGGCTACAACCGCGAGGAGGCCGGAGGCGCCACAGGCTCCGGTGCAGGCGCAGGGGAACGGCGCCGCCCCCGGCGGGCGCAACCGACGGGGCGGGACGGCCACGGCGACTGCGGCAGCCCCACGGCCGGGCGGCAAGAAGATCGGGCGCAACGATCCCTGCTACTGCGGCAGCGGCCTGAAGTACAAGAAGTGCTGCGGCAAGCTCGCCTGACAGGACCGGCCTTCGCGTGAACGTGCTCGCCACGCTGGGCGTGGGCGCGGACGGCGTACGGGCGATGCTGATCGACCCGCCGGACGACGTGCTCGGGGAGGCGGGGAGGCTCGAACCGCGCCCAACCATGGCCAGCTCGCTGCAGGTGGCGGAACCGGCGCTCCAGATCGTGTGGTGGCCACAGCGGAACGACCTGAGCCCGGAGAGCCTGAGCAGGCTCGCGTGGATGCTCTCGGCGGCGGGCGGGGGCGCGGGGTGGCTCGTGAGCGACGGCGACGAGGAGAGCCCGTCCCGGGAGGAGCTGGTGGCGGCGGTCGATGGGTCGGCGCTGCGCGTGGAGGGGGAGACCGCGCTCGACGACGGGGGCTTCGCGCTTCACGTGGCAGCGGGGGAGGAGTAGGGGGATGCCAGCAAGCGTGCTGATTCCCGTGAATCGTCTCGACCGCGCGAAGGGGCGGCTTGCCGAGCTGCTGACGCTGGAGGAGCGCGCGGAGCTGGTGCGGCGGTCGCTGGCGACGGTGCTGGGAGCGGTGGAGGGGGCGGGGCTAGAGGCGGTGGTGCTGACCTCGGACGAAGGCGTCCGGGCCGCGGTCCCGGCAGGCGTGCGCGCCCTGGACGAGGACGAGGCGCTCCAGGGGCTGAGCGCACAACTCGAGCGGGCCGCCGAGTGGCTCGCGGTGGACGAGCTGCTCATCCTGCACGCCGACCTTCCCCTGGCGACGGGGGCCGCGCTTCGCGCGCTGGTCGCGCAGGCGCCACCGGCGCCCTCGGTGACGCTGGTGCGTCCGGAGGACGGGGGCACGAACGCGATGCTGCTGCGGCCTCCGGGCCGCTTCGCGCTGGCCTACGGCAAGGGCAGCGGCGATCTGCACGAGGCAGGGGCGCGGGAGGCAGGGCTGGCCGTGCGCCGCGTGGAGGCGCCGGAGCTGTCGCTGGACCTCGACACGCCCGCGGACGTGCGGGCGTTGCTGTCGACGGCGGAGGGGCGGGCGACGGAGGCGGGGCGGTACCTGGTGGGGATTGGGGTCGAGGGACGGAAGCCGCTGTCGGAGGGGTAGGGTCAGGCTGGCTCCGCGATCCGCTGGAGGGTCGCACCGTCCTCCGCGAACAGCCAGGCATCGGGGAACGTCAGGTTCTCCCAGAACTGGACGGCGTCGAGACTCTCGACCGCGTCCGCAGCCCAGACGCTTATCGCGAGGCCGTGGCCGACGGCGATGGTCGTGCCCTCAGGCCGCCAGTACCGAGCAAGGGCAGCCGAGATGCGGCTCAGCACCTCGTCACGCGCCTCCCAGCCGGGGGAGGCGCCGGTCCGCAGGTACTCACGGGCGACGGAACGGTAATCGCCATCGGTCCAGGGACGGTCGACCTCGCGGAGGCCGTCGCAAACCTGGGCGGGGCCCAGGCCGAGCACTTCGCACAGGGCCTCGGCTGTCTCCACGGCCTTGCGCTCGTCGCTGGTGACGACGGAGAAGGGCGGGAGCAACTCGGGCAGGGAGCGGGCAAGGCGCAGCGCTTCCTCACGGGCCTCGGGTGTGAGGGGCCACGCGCGGGCCGGAGTGGCGGGGTCGGGGCGCACGGCGGCGTGGCGAAACCAGAGGAGTTGGCGGCGGCTCATGGTGTCTCCATCGTAGGGGCGGGTCGCCATAAGCCGGAACTCGACGGGAATCTTGGGAAACCGCACAGGCACATGAGCATTTCCGCGTGCGAGAATGCATGGGCACTCTCGCCGGAGGCGGCGCCATGCCTATCCAGGTCAACCTACTTTCGCACAGCGAGGACCCAATGCGGTCGCTCTACATGGCGTACCGGACGTGTTACAGCCAGCTCACGCCGCAACAGGTCGCGGCGCGGGTCGAGGACGAGCGCATTCCGCGGGAGAAGATGCACAACTTCATCGTTGAGCGGCTGAAGACGGGGCACGCGAGCCCGCTGGAGCAGGTGTGGTTCGAGTTCGCCATTGCCGGGGTCTCGCGGGCGTTCAGCCACCAGTTCGTGCGGCACCGGGTGGGGATCTCGTTCGAGCAGCAGAGCCAGCGCTACGTGACCTACAAGAAAGGGACGTTTCCCTACAGCATCCCGAAGAGCGTGGAGAAGGCGGGGATGTCGGAGAAGATGGAGGACCTGTTCGGGAAGGCAGGGGCGCTGTACGAGGAGCTGGTGGAGGCGGGGGTGCCGGCGGAGGACGCTCGCTTCCTGCTGCCCAACGCCACGAGCACAAACTTCAAGATCACGGTGAACTTCCAGAGCCTGTTGCACATCTGCGACCTGCGCCTCTGCACGCGGGCGCAGTGGGAGTTCCGGCGCGTGGCGGCGCTCATGCGGGCAGAGGTGGCGAAGGCCGTGCCGGAGCTGGGAGGCTATCTGCAGCCGAAGTGCGGTGAGCTGCGCACGGGGTACTGCGACGAGTCGGTGGAGGACTGGGAGGCCTGCCCGATCGGGCGGGTGCGTCCTCACAAGGACGCGCTCTTCCGGCTGTACGACCAGTACCGGAAGGGCGAGTTGCAGCCGCTCCGCGAGGAGGACTGGGATGCGATCGAGGGGATCGGGGCGGAAGTAGCCGGCGGCGGCTGATCGCGGAGGCCATGCCGCCCCGCTAGGCTAGAGGCATGGCTGAGCGCACGATCGTCGTTCGCGACCTGGGGCTGACGGCGTACGGGGAGGTCCACCGGCTGCAGCAGGAGCTGCAGGCGGAACGTATCCGCGGGGAGCGCGTCGACACGCTGCTCCTGACGGAGCACCAGCCCGTGTTCACGCTTGGCCGAAACCACCCGGAGCCGAACCTGCGGGCAACCGAGGCGATGGTGCGGGCGGCGGGCATCGAGGTAGCGCAGACGGAGCGTGGCGGCGACATCACCTACCACGGACCGGGGCAGCTGGTGGCGTACGGGATCATCGACCTGCAGGCGTGGGGCGTCCGGGTGGTCGATTACGTCTCAGCGCTGGAAGACACGATGTTCGGGGTGCTGGGAGAGTGGGGCATCGAGGGGCGGCGGCACGAGTGCGCGCGAGGGGCCTGGGTGGGGGAGCGGAAGGTGGGGTCGGTGGGGCTGCACGTGCGGCGGTTCGTCTCGATGCACGGGGCGGCGCTGAACGTGGCCCCCAACATGGAGCACATCGCCCTGATGAACCCCTGCGGGCTCGAGGACACGGAGATGACGAGCCTGTCGGCGGAGGTGGGGCGACCGGTGGCAGTGGAGGAGGTGGCGGAGGCGTTCGTGCGACAGTTCGAGCGGGTGCTGGAGTGCGAGGTGGCGGCCTGGGAGGGCGAGAAAGCTATCGCGGCCGGGTAACGGAATCGAGGAGGCGGCGGGTTGCCTCGGCGACCCGCTCGACAGCCTCCTCGAATGCCTCTTCGTTGCGGCGCGAGGGGGCGCGGAAGCCGCTCACCTTGCGGACGTACTGGAGGGAGGCTTCACGAACCTCATCGTCAGGGGCGGGGCCGTCGGGGCCACGCAGCCGTTTGATGCTGCGGCACATGCGCTACAGCTCGGGCGCTGGTGGACGGGTGGGGCGTCGGGCTTCGACCCAGGCCATGCCGGCGGCGAGTGCAGCGATACTGAAGCCGAGGAGGATGCCGATGGTGATGGAGAAGCTGTCGCGGAGGCCGTCGGGCCCGGTGGTGAGGGCGGCGCGCCAGAGGTCGAAGCCAGTGAGGGCGACGGCGAAGAAGAGCAGGGTGACGCCAGCGGAGGCCTCGAGCCAGGCGCGGCGCACCAGGAGGTAGGCCAGCGAGATACCACCCAGCGCGTAGAGCGGGATGGTCACGGGCACGACCCAATCGCGGACCTCGGTCCAGCTGGCGCGGGCCTGGAAGGCGATCGCGACGAAGGCTGCGGTGAAGGCGACGCCAACGGCGATGTGGAGAAGCAGCCGGCCATAGTCCTGGCGGTCCGGGGGCGCGCCGGGCCGGGTTTCGCGGTCGTGGACGACCTCGCTCTTCTCGGTCTCGACTGGTGCGGCGGCGGTGAGGTCAGCCATCGCCCGCGATCATGGCGGGCGCGCGGGAGCGGGGCAAGCGCCGGCTGTGACACTGGACGTATCGCGTACAGCTCTGGTATGATTCTGCAATGTGATCATCGGGTACCGGGACCGGCGGACGCAGGACTTCGCGGAGGGAGCGTTCGTCGCGGCATTCCAGGGATTCGAGAGTCAGGCAGCGAGGAGGCTATCGATCCTCAATGCGGCGCCTTCGCTGAACGCGCTCCGGGCGATGCCCAGCAATCGGCTAGAGGCCCTGCGCGGAGACCGACTGGGGCAGTACTCCATTCGCATCAACCGGCAGTGGCGCATCTGTTTCACGTGGCCGGCGGGGAGCTCCGGGCCATATGACGTAGAGATCGTGGACTACCACTAGGAGGCAGGCAGTGGAGAAGCTATTCAGGCGGGCGGTGCATCCGGGAGAGGTGCTGCGAGGGGAGTTGGAGGAGCTGGGTTTGAGCCAGGCCGCCTTCGCGCGCCACATTGACGTTCCCCCGAATCGCATCAGCCAGATCGTTGCCGGGAAGCGCGCCATCAGTGGGGACACGGCGCTACGGCTGGGGCACTGGTTCGGGATGGAGCCTGAGTTCTGGATGAACCTGCAGACTCAGTTCGACCTTGCGGAAGCGGACGAAGAGTCAGGACAGGCCGTGCGGCAACTGCCGACGGCAGCGGACAGAAGTCGCACCGAAGGCTAGAACGCGTCGAGGCACCAGGGGGCGGTGTGCCAGGCGAAGAGCGAGTCGGCGAGGCGCAGGGCCTCGACCGAGCCCTCGACGCGGCCCGCGCGGGCGAGCGTCGAGGGCCTGACGCCGCTGAGGTAGACCGCCGCGAGATCGTCGGCGCCGAGGGCGACGTCGGGCGATGCGTCCGTGGGGTGGCAGGACGCCTTACCGCCCTCGGCGGCAAGCTCGAAGCGGCCCGCAGCCCACGGGCCGAAGGGGTCGCGCACGTCGAGGACGAGGCGGCCGTCGGCAGGATAGGCGCGGCCCTCGAGCGCCTTCGGCACGTCGAGGATTCGCACCCAGAGGGAGTCGCGGGGCGGGCGGCGGAGGTGGCGGGGGTCGGCCAGCATCCAGAGGAGGGCGTCGTCGGGCGGGCGGTTGTTGGCCGAGATCGTGCCGACGAGGTCGATGCCGAAGAGGTAGCGCCAGAGGGCGGCCTCGGCCTCGGTGTTCGTCGCGACCATCTCCGGGACACGAAGGGTTCCCCGGGGGATGCCCTCAACCCATTCGTTCTTGACGGTGTAGATGGCGTAGCCCTCGGGTCCGTCGGGGCCGGCGTACTCGACGTACTGGCGGCGGGTGAACCCGCCCTCGGGCTTGTTGGTCCGGGGAACGACGAAGGCGCTCCAGTGAGCGGAGTCACGCGCCATCATGCCGGGCCGGGACTCGCGCAGGCGGTCGTAGAGCGGCGGCCAGCGTTCGAGGGCGGCGTCCGGCTGGACGAAGCTGACCTCGCCGCGGGCCTCGGGCACGGTGGGGAGCAAGTCGGTGTGGCGACGGTCGATGCTGACGCGTTCGGACTGGGCGGCAAGGCCGTAGCCGAAGCGGCCGTAGATGAGGCTCTCGGAGGCCCAGAGAGCAGCGAGGGGCTCGCCGCGGTCGCGAATGTCATCGAGCTGGCGGCGCATGAGCTCGGAAAGGATGCCCCGGCGTCGATGGGTGGAGGCGACGCTGACGGCAGTGATGCCGGCGGTCGGCAGCTCACCGCCGGGAACGCTCATGGAGAAGGTAATGGCGTGGGTCTTCCCGACCATCTGGTCGCCATCGAAGGCGCAGAGGCCGCGGTCGAAGTCGATCAGGGGGCGGATGGGTTCGGCCCAGGCAGCGGCGTTGTCGATGTCATCGAGAAACGCGATCGCGCCGGTGGCGACCCACTGGTCCCAGTCGTCCTCGGTAAACACGCGGTAGGTGATGGCCATCAATCGACTTTGGCCGGAGGCCCGGTAACGGTCCAGACGGGGGCCATGCCAGCCGGTAGGCTTGTTTCCATGAGCGCGATCGGAACGCTGGGGCTGGGAGTGTCCGCCGACGAGGTGGTGGCAGCGCTGGGAGGCTTCGCAGAGGGGGAAGTGCGGGTAGTCGTCGTGGAGGCCGGAGCGGAGGCGGGCCTCGGGGCGTGGCCGGGAGAGCGGGTGCGGTGGCTGTGGCGGGACTACCCCCTGCCAATCGTTTTCGCGTTCGAGGGGCGGCTAGCAGGGGCGGAGGCGGCGTTCGCGCTCGGCTGCGACATCCGGGTCTGCGGGGAGGGGGCGGTGATCGACCTCGACGAGGCGGCGATGGACGAGCTGACGGCCGCGCGGGCACGCACTTTGCTGGGGCTGGAGGAGGGCGAGGCGATCCCCGCGGTGTTCACCGCGGGGGAGGCGCTGGAGGCGGGGCTGGTGTCGCGTGTGGG
>VXPF01000103.1 GCA_009839725.1 Dehalococcoidia bacterium
GGGTGGGAGCGGGGCCGGAGGGGAGGGCAACACGCGCGATGGCCGCCGCCACCGAAGCGGCGACCCCCTCGCGCGTTTGCTGGGGTCGGACGGCGAGCGTCAGGGACGCGCTCAGGCGGCCCCCGTGGAGGGCCACGATGACCTCGGGGAGGACGAAGCGCCAGGCGCCGAACGCCTCCCACGCGTGCTCGAGGGAGGGCGCGCTGGCATCGAAGCGGGCGCCGCCGAAGAAACGCGGGCGGGCGAGGGGATCGACTTCTCCCGCGCGATGCTCGTCCGCGGCTTCCCGCAGGGCGGGAGCAGCCGCGGCCAGACGCGCCCCCGCGGCCGAGCCCAGGTCGAGGGCGCGGCCGAAGCCGAACAGGTGCAGATCCCCGGAAGGCTGCTCCCAGGAGACCGTAGCGGCCGCGCGAAGCTGCTGGACATCCCACTGGCCGGCGCTGCCGAGTAGCTCCACGGGGAGGGCGACGGTGGCGAGACCGGCGCCGTCGCGACGAGAGCGCAGGCCGAGAAGCTCGCCCGCGAGGTCGAGGGCGGAGGGAGGCGGAGGGGCAGTCTCGATCTCAGTCACGCCGGGCCCCGGAAAGTATACGGCGTCCCCCTGCTACGGCGGGGCCCGTGAGCGCGCGTATGGCGGCTGCGGAGAAGCGCAACTACGATGCGGGACGGGCCGCCTTCCGCGAACGGTGCGTTTGTCGGAAGCAGGTCGCCAGCCTCCCCACGGGGCAGCGACGCGCCCCACACCTGGAGTTACTTCATGTACCGATATCTGACGCTCGCCCTCGGATTCCTGCTCGTCTTCGGCATGGTCGCCTGTGGCGACGGCGACGGGGAGGTCGAGCGCGAGGAGGTGCTGACCATCCTCTACTGGCAGGCCCCCTCGCTGCCCGGACCGTACCTCTCGGGCGGGTTCAAGGACCGGGACGCGGGCGCCGTCACGCTGGAGCCCCTGGCCTGGTACGGCCCCGACGGCGAGCTCGTGCCGGCGCTGGCGGAGGAGATCCCGACGCTGGAGAACGGCGGGGTCTCCGCGGACCGCTTGACGATTACCTGGAAACTGCGGGACGGCCTGAAGTGGTCGGACGGCAGCGACATGACCGCGGACGACGTCGTCTTCACCTGGCGCTACTGCGTGGACGAGGCAACCGGATGCACGGCCGAGGACGTGTTCGCTGGCATCGCTTCGGTGCAGGCGGTGGACGAGCGGACCGTCCGCATCACCTTCGAGGAGCCGCGGCCGTATCCGTACGACGCCTTCGTGACCACCGGATCACCCATCCTCAGCGCCGAGCAGTTCGAGGACTGCGTGGGCGCCGCCGCCCTGGGCTGCACCGAGCAGAACACGCTACCGCTCGGAACAGGGCCCTACCGCATCGTCTCCTTCACCCCCGAGCAGGAAGCTATCTTCGAACGAAATCCCCACTACCGGGGGGAGAAGCCGTACTTCGACCGGGTTGTCCTGAAGGGCGGGGGTGACGCTCAGTCGGCAGCGACGGCGGTCCTCCGGTGGGGGATCGCCGACTACGCCTGGAACCTGCAGATTGACGCCGAGGTGTTGGAGGCCCTGGAGGCAGCGGGCTCCGGAACCGTGGTGTCGGCATTCGCGGAGCTGGTCGAGCGCATCGTGCTCAACCAGACGAACCCGGACCCGGCGCTCGGCGACGACCGGTCCGAGTACCTGGACGGAGCGAACCCGCACCCCTTCCTCTCCTTCCAGCCGATCCGGCAGGCCATGTCCATGGCGATCGACCGGGAGCGCATCGCCGAGCTCTACGGCTTCGCGGGGCGGGCCGAGTGCGACCTCATCGCGGGGCCGGCGCACTACGTGTCGGGAGCGAACGACGGGTGTCTCACCCAGGACATCGCGGGGGCCAACGCGCTGCTGGACGAGCACGGCGTGATCGACAGCGACGGCGACGGCATCCGCGAGTACAACGGCGTTCCCCTGCGGATCAGGTACCAGACCTCGACGAACCAGCTCCGGCAGTCCACGCAGGAGCTGGTGCGGGACTGGTGGGCGCAGATCGGCATCGAAACCGAGCTCGTGCACCACGACGCCGGGAGCTTCTTCGGGAGCGACCGCGGCCCGGAGACGTACGCGCGGTTCTTCGCGGACGTTCAGATGTACGCAACCGGCGGCGGGATCGAGCCCCAGAATCACCTCTCCGACAACCGCTGCACGCACATCCCCACGCGCGACAACCAGTGGGCGGAGGGGAACGTGGCGCGCGCCTGCAACCCCACGTACGACGCGGCCTTCGAAGCGCTTCCGCCCCTCCCCATCGGGCCGGAGCGCGAGGCGCTGGTGAAGGAGCTCAACGACATCCTCGTGCAGAGCTATGTCGAAATACCGCTCGTGAGCCGTGGCATCGTCTCCGCTCATGCTCGCTCACTGAAGGGCGTGAGGTTCAACGCATGGGACAGCGAGCTCTGGAACATCGCCGAATGGCACCGCTGAGCGAGCCATCGCTGGCCGTCGGGACCGTGGGGACGCCGGTCGGCGAACTGACGGTCGTGGCATCGGCGCTGGGAGTCCGGCAGGTGCGCTGGCAAGGGGAAGGCGCATCCGCGCACGAGCAGGCCGAGCCCGGTGCAATCGCGCAGTTGGGGCGAACCCTCGACCAGATCGAAGAGTACTTCCAGGGGGAGCGCCAGGCGTTCGACCTGGACCTGGACTTGCAGGGCACCGAGTTCCAGCGCCTCGTCTGGCAAGAACTGGCCCGAATCCCCTTCGGGGAGACGAGAAACTACGGGACCGTCGCGAAGGCGGTGGGCCGGCCGGCGGCGGCGCGGGCGGTGGGGGCGGCCACGGGCCGGAACCCCGCACCCGTGGTCGTGCCATGTCACCGCGTGGTGGGGGCGAGCGGGTCGCTCACGGGCTTCGCGGGCGGACTCGAGGCGAAGCGCATCTTGCTGGCGCACGAGTCGCAGGTGTCAGGTAAGCGGGAGGGGCGGCTTCCCGGCTTCTAGGCGGGGAGCCGAAGGGTCGACGGGGCAGGGACGTCTCGCTAGGCTGCGGACATGGGCCGTCGCAAGGGCCGGAAGCGTCGGGGCCGCCGCAACCAGGAGTCGCTCGGCGCAGAGGCGCTGCGCCGCTCGGAGAACCGCAGACGGCGGCGGCGCTCGGATGACGAGGTCTTCGCCGGCGCTCTCGCGGCCACCCCTCCCGACGACCTGCGGACCCTCGCGTGGCAGGCGCCGGGGCCTCGCAACCTGATGGCGATGGTGCGCGAGAACGTGAATCCCGGCGCCAAGCCCGCGCTGACCTGCGAGGGCTGCCATGAGTTCGTTCCGGGCGACACGGGGCGGGGCCGCTGCCTCCATCCAGGAAGCGGCTTTGTGGCGCCCTGGCCGGACACGGAAGCCTGCCAGTTCCACGAGGCGCGTCGGCGGCGGTAGTGCCCTGTTTCAGGCAGTGATCCTGCGCATGTGGTAAATTGTTATGGTGGCTTAACAGCCCCCATATGTGGTGGTCAGGGTCTTGACAGGCCCCCAACATATAGGCGAGGATGCGCTTCCAGCGAGGAAGGCGTTAACACCCGTTAACAGTTTTGGAGGCGTTATGCGCTGCCCCTTCTGCCACTCGGAAAGTTCCCGCGTCACGGACAGCCGTGGAAACGGCAATGCCGTGCGCAGGAGGCGCGAGTGCGCGGACTGTGGCGAGCGCTTCACGACGCTGGAGACCGTTCTCCGCTCCGCCGTGCAGGTGGTGAAGAAGGACGGCCGCCGGGAGGACTTCGATCGCGAGAAGCTGCTCGCGGGGCTGCGTTCGGCGTGCGCCAAGCGCAACGTCTCCGCGGACCGGCTCGATGCCGTCGTGGCGGAGATCGAGGGGCACGTCACCCGTGACGGACGCCTCGAGGTGCCGTCGGCGGTGATAGGCGAGCTCGCGGTCGATGCGCTTCGGCGGATCGACCACATCGCCTACATCCGCTTCGCCTCCGTCTATCGCGCCTTCGCCGATCTTGACTCGCTCAAGGACGCCCTCCAGGCCCTGGACGAGGGACGAGTTCCCACGTTCGAGGAACGCACCCGCCAGCTCGCCCTTCCCGACGACGCACCGGAGGCCGATGGGGCCTCGGAAGAGCCAACCCCCATCGTGCGATCGGTGGGCTAGGGATGGGGGTTGCAATGCGGGGCGGGCGGGGCTACGCTGCCCGTCCCGAACAAAAGTTCTAAACCAAGCCCGCTCTCATATCCCTTCTGGAGGACCCCATGGTGACCACTTCCGAGCCCACTCCCGACACCGGCGCAGGATTCGTTCCGACGCCCCTTTCGGAGAACGCCGTTGTGGTCATGGAGCGCCGCATCGTGGCGCGCGACGACAAGGGCGATCCGATCGAGACCGCCGACCAGTGCTTCCACCGGGTCGCCCGCAACCTCTCCCAGGCGGAGCTCCGCTACGGGGGCACGGAAGCGGACCGAGCGGCGGCCGAGGAGGACTTCTACCGGCTGCTCTCGTCGCTGGATTTCCTCCCGAACTCGCCGACGCTCGTGAACGCAGGTCGTGACCTGCAGCAGCTCTCGGCCTGCTTCGTGCTGCCGGTGCCCGATTCGATCGACGGCATCTTCAAGGCGATTCGCGACACGGCCGTCATCCACAAGTCGGGGGGCGGCACGGGCTTCGCGTTCTCGCGGCTGCGCCCGGCGAACGATCGCGTGCGCAGCACGATGGGCGTCGCCAGCGGTCCCGTTTCCTTCATGACGGTGTTCGACTCGGCAACCGAGGCGATCAAGCAGGGCGGCACGCGGCGTGGCGCCAACATGGGCATCCTGCGCGTGGACCACCCCGACATCGACCACTTCATCGAGATGAAGGCGGACATGACGACGCTGACGAACTTCAACATCAGCGTGGCCGTGACGGACGAGTTCATGACGGCGCTGGCGGAAGGCGGCGACTACAACCTCATCAGCCCCAAGACGGGCGAGACGATAGACACGCGGAACGCCCGCGAGGTCTGGAAGACGATGGTGGAGAACGCCTGGCAGAACGGTGACCCGGGCGTCATCTTCATCGACCGCATCAACGACGGGCGGGCGAATCCCGTACCGGGCCGGGGGCCGATCGAATCGACCAACCCGTGCGGCGAGCAGCCACTGTACTCGTACGACTCGTGCAACCTGGGTTCGCTGAACCTCGCCCACTTCGTGGTCGGGGAGCCCGGCGCGAAGGCCGTGGACTTCGAGCGGCTGGGGTCGACGGTGCACCGGTCGGTGCACCTGCTGGACAACGTGATCGAGATGAACCAGTACCCGATCGAGGAGATCGAGGAGACCTCGCGGGCGATCCGCCGCATCGGGCTGGGGGTGATGGGCTGGGCGGACATGCTGCTCGACCTGCGCATCCCGTACGACTCGGAGGAGGCGCTCTCGCTGGCGCGCGAGGTGATGGGCTTCATCGAGCGCGAGGCGGACGCGGCCTCGCACAACCTGGCCGCCGTGCGGGGCAACTTCCCCGAGTGGGGGCAGTCGCTCTACGGGCCGGGCGGCAGCGAGGGGCCGATGCCCCTGCGCAACTCGACGCGCACGACGATCGCGCCGACGGGCACGCTCAGCATCATCGCGGACTGCTCGGGCGGCGTGGAGCCGGTGTTCGCCCTCGCCTTCGTTCGCTCCCACTACCTGGATAAGGACGACCCCACCAAGCGGGTCGAGCTGAACGAGGTGAACGAGCACTTCGAGGAGATCGCCCAGAGCGAGGGGTTCCATAGCGACGACCTGATCGACTTCCTCGCCCACGGAGGCCACCTGGCCGAGCGCAGCGACGTGCCCGACTGGGTGAAGGAGGTGTTCGTAACGGCGCACGACATCGCCCCGGAGGCGCACGTGCGCATGCAGGCGGCCTTCCAGGAGCACACCGACAACGCCGTCTCCAAGACGATCAACTTCCCCAACGAGGCGACGGTTGAGGACGTGGCCACGGCCTACCAGCTCGCGTACGACACGGGCTGCAAGGGCATCACCATCTACCGCGATGGCTCCCGGGACCTGCAGGTGCTCAAGCACGCGGGCGAAGGCGAGGAAGAGAGCGAGGAGGCGGCCGCGGAAGCGATCGCCGCCGCGGAGGCGCTCGTGGCGGAGAAGGGACGCCCCATCCGCCGGCGGCTGCCGGACGAGCGCCAGTCGATCACGCACAAGTTCCGCGTGGGGGAGCAGGAGGGGTACATGACCGTCGGCCTGTACGAGGACGGCACCCCGGGCGAGCTGTTCGTGAACGTGAGCAAGCAGGGCTCGACGGTGATGGCGCTGATGGACAGCCTGGCGATGCTGACGAGCTATGCGCTCCAGTACGGCGTGCCCATCTCGGCGCTCGCTAGCAAGATGCAGGGCAGCCGTTTCGAGCCCAGCGGCCCCACGGGCAACCAGGAGATCCCGATCGCGACCAGCATCACGGACTACATCTTCCGCTGGCTGGAGCTGAAGTTCGGCGACAGCGAGCCGGTCGTGCAGCCAACGCTCATCCCGCCGTACGAGGTGGTCGAGAGCCGGGGCGTGGTCGAGCCTGCGCTGTCCCACGGCGACAAGATCCTGAGCGGGGTGGGCTGCCCCGAATGCGGCTCGGTCCTCGAGTACGGCGAGGGTTGCCTCGTGTGCCGGAGTTGCGGTTACACCAAGTGCGGCTAGGAGGCGCTCCTGCGCCTCCCGCACGCGGGTAAGATCGAACCCGTGAGCGCGGTCGCCCTGCAGCAAGACGTGGAAGCGGGCGTGGAGCGTGTGCGCGAGCGCATCGCCGGCGCCTGCGAGCGAGCCGGGCGCGACCCCGCTTCCATCACGCTCGTGGCGGTGAGCAAGGGCCAACCAACCGAAGCAATAGCGGCCGCACGCGAGGCGGGCATCCGCCACTTCGGCGAGAACCGCATCCAGGAAGCGGTGCCCAAGATCGAGGACGCCACCGCCGCCGGCGTCGAGGCCACCTGGCACCTCGTGGGGCACCTCCAGTCGAACAAGGCGAAGGCGGCGGCCAACGCCTTCGACGTCATTCACTCCGTCGACTCGGCGCGCCTCCTGCGGCGGCTCGAAGCGGCGGCGCCCGCGCCGCGCGATGTGCTGCTCCAGGTCAACGTCGCGGCCGAACCACAGAAGGAGGGCGTGGCGCCGGACGAGGTCGAGGGGCTGGTGGAGGCGGCGGGCAGGACGGCCAACCTGCGGCTGCGGGGCCTCATGACGATCGCACCGATCGCCGGCGACCCCGGGGAGGTGCGTCCGGTATTTCGCTCCTTGCGGCTGCTGGCGGAGCGCTTCCAGCTGCCGGCGCTCTCGATGGGGATGACGGACGACTTCGAGGTCGCAATCGAGGAAGGGGCGACCCTCGTGCGGGTGGGGCGGGCCATCTTCGGGGAGCGCCGGTCGTGACAGTCGCGATCGTGGGCGGGGGCGTGGTGGGGGTGGCGATACTGGATGGGTCCATAGACCACGGGGGTGACTCTTATACAACTCTCCCACCCCACGAGACAGAGAGTAATGGCGGGTTCAGGGGGAT
>VXPF01000038.1 GCA_009839725.1 Dehalococcoidia bacterium
CCCAACCCCCCCTCCCCCACCCTCAGGGGGGCTCGGAGATGTTCTAAAGCGCCAACCCCAACGGCGACCCCTGCCCCCGCCTGGTGGGAGGAGGACCAGGAAACCGCCACGCCTCACGCCGACCTCGTGTCGCGGGTCTGGAACGTGCGCGTCGAGCCCGTCTCCGACGGCGCGGTCAGCGTCACCTTCGAGTACCACCTGGAGCTCGCCCCCGAGGCCAACGTCTTCGTCCACATAGGGTTGTTGCCGGATGTCTTGGTGGCCCTGCTGGACGTTGACGGCGTGGCGCTCGGCACCGCCGGAGGCGCGCTCGACCCCACCGAGTTCGGCGACGACGCCGTGGGCGGAGAGGCCACCTTCCCCATCGCCACGACCGGCTTCGACGACGTGGTCGCCGTGCACGTCTGCATCAGGGTCGTCACCGGCAACGCCCAGAGCTTCGCCGGGCGCACCGAGGTCTTCTGCGAGGACGTGCCGGCCAAGAAGGTGGAGGAGTGACCACTTATGTGGGAGACAAACGTGGTGGCCTGAAGTATAGTGAGTGTGCATCACAGCAAGGTCGCTGGCACCGGCTTGGGTGAGGACCTGCCAACACCGTCAGCGCTGGGTAGGATTGGGTATGGGACTCTTCGAAGTGGTCGTCAGGGTGGCGAACCCGGCTAACCCCGTTTTCCACAAGAGGACCATGCTCGTGGACACTGGCGCCACCCACTCGGCGCTTCCTGCTTCCTTCCTTCGAGAGTTGGGGGTCACTCCCGACGACGAACGAGAATTCGCCCTGGCTGATCGTGAGATGAGGGTCTATCCGGTTGGGGAGTTGCGCTTCAGTGTCGGAGATCGCGAGAGGACCGCGCCCGTCATATTCGGGGACGAGGGCATGTTCCTCCTGGGAGCAACGTCTCTCCAGAGCCTGGATCTGGTTCCCGACACCACCAATCACCAACTCATCGCCGCCCCGACGCTGCTGGTCGGCATCAGGGGCAACCCGGTCTTCGAGTAGGCACGCCGGCCTCGTGAAGCCTATCGGGAAGGTCTCGCCCTAGAGCAGGACGTAGTCCGCCGGGTCCATCCGCTTCGTCTGCTGCCAGTACTCCAGCAGCGTGAACGGCCAGTTCTGGGCTACCCGCCCCGAGTCGCTCTTGTACCAGCTGGGCACGCTAGAGACGCCCCAGGCCCGCTTCAGGTTCCCGGCGTCGATACGCTCGTTGTAGGCGTCGTGGACATCCGTGCGGCAGTCGATCGCCTGTTGCCCGCTCTCCAGCAGGAACTTCAGGCACTCCAGCACGTACTGCACCTCGCACTCGGAGAAGTACACGATGCTGCCGTTCACCACGATGTTCGTGTTCGGCCCGTACAGGAAGAAGAAGTTCGGGAAGTTCGGCATCGTGATGCCCAGGTAGGCGCGCGCGTCGCCGTCCCACTGCTCGTGCATGTCGACCCCGCCCCGTCCCGTCACCTTCATCGGCGTCAGGAACTTGGAGGCCTGGAACCCAGTCCCGTAGACCAGCACGTCGAGTGCGTGCTCCTCGCCGTCTTCGGTCAGGATGCCGCGCGGGGTGACCCGCTCGATCGGCTCCGTGGTCAGGTGCACGTGCTCCTTCAGCAGCGTCTGCGGCCACGTCCCGTTGTCGACCACGATCCGCTTCGAGGCCGGCGGGAAGTCCGGCAGCGTCTTCTCGATCAGGTCCGGGCGGCCCTCCAGGTAATTCCGCATCGACCCCGCCAGCAGGTCGCGCAGCTCCCCGTTCAGCTTGCCCGTCACCTCGTCGCCCGGCTGCCAGTCGTCGTCCACCTCCACCATCGGCAGGAAGCCGTCCGAGATCGCCCAGAACAGCCAGAAGCGGTACCACTGCGCGTACGTCGGCACGTGCCGCGCCAGCCAGAGGAAGCCCTCCGCCACCCGCTCGTGGTAGTTCGGCGCGGGCGCGTACCAGTTCGGCGTGCGCTGGAAGATGCGTACCTCCCCCGCCATGTCGGACAGGTGCGGGATGAACTGCGACGCGCTCGACCCCGTCCCGATGACCCCCACGGTCTTCCCCGCGAAGTCGATCGAGTGGTCCCACTGCGCCGAGTGGAAGGCTGGTCCCTCGAACGCCCCCACCCCCGCGATATTCGGCATTTTCGGGCGGTTCAGCTGTCCCACCGCGCTGATCACCGCCTCCACCTCCAGCGTCTCCGCCCCCTCCGGACCGTGCACCTTCACCGCCCAGACCGCCCGGCCGTCGTCGTACGTGACCGACTCGACCTCCGTGTTGAAGCGGATGTTGTCCCGGATGCCGAACTCGGTGGCGCAGTCGCTGAAGTACTCCAGCAGGACCTCCTGCGGCGAGTGGTGGTACGGCCAGTCGAACTTCTGCATGAACGAGTAGCTGTAGGCGTGGTTCGAGGAGTCCACCCGCGCCCCCGGGTACGTGTTCTCGAACCAGGTGCCGCCCACGTCCGCGTTCTTCTCGATGACCACGTAGGGAATGCCCGCCTGCTGCAGCCGGTGCGCCGCCAGAATCCCCGACATGCCCGCCCCGATGATCAGCACCCGCATCGAGCGGTCCGCGTTGATCGCGTCCTTCGACCACTCGGGCGCCCGAGCGTCCTTGTCGGCGAAGGCCAGCTCCTCCAGCAGGAGGGGCAGGTACTCGTCGCTCACGTGCTCGCCGATGAGGTAGTCCATCATCCGCCGCACATCCGTCATCGACGGCGGCGGCGCCACCACCGACCCCGCGTCCCGCCACGCGACCAGCGTCCGCAGCGCCAGCTCGCGCGCCCCCGCCTGCGCCTCCTCCGAGAGCCCGCCCTGCGGGTCCGTCAGCAGCACCGTTTCCGGAAACAGGTCCTCGCGCAGCAGCGACAGGTCGCCGGTGATCTGCGCCAGCGCCGGCAGCAGCGACGGCAGGTGCGCGTCCTCCAGCGCCTTGCGGATGGGCTCCTCATCGAGCGGAAGCGGTTGGATCTCGCGGCTAATCGTCATAGCCCGTCAGCCTAGCGGGGCTGGGGGTGTCGGGCCAGCGGAAGTTGATGGGGCGTTGCATGCTGGCAAGAATCGGGTTACTTTAGTAGGCCCCTTATCATATTTGGAGGATTTGTGTGGGTTACACGAAGGAAGTCTTGGAGGATGTCCTCCAACAGCTACACCCGGGCGACGAAGTCATCGGTACGGCTCGCGAGCGCCGCAACGAGGTGCTCGACACGATGGCCGCCTTCCCAGGCCACCTACGCGGGTATGCGTCCGGGTCGATCGCCCACAGGACTGCCAACTTCGACACGGATGCCGACTGTGGGGCGGTGCTCGATCGTCGGTCTTACCCTGACCTAGGGCCAGATGGCCGGGGCGAAGGGCCGAAAGAGATTGTGGAGGAGGCCCGCGCCTTCCTTCGGGAGCGGCTGAAACCGGACCACCCCGACATCAAGTTTCGGGTGACCAAGCGGGCTATCCAGGTGACCTACCATGAGCCCCTTCCCGACGGGAAGGACCCCCAAGTTGACCTCATCGTGGCCCTCACGAGGAAAGAAGCGCAGGGGTTGTGGATCCCGAACACTCTGGCTGACAGGTGGGATCCATCTCATCCCGAGTGCCACACGTCGCTCCTTACAGCCGATCCGAAGACGCTTCGCCAGAAGCGCGCGCGTGTCATCCGGCTGGCAAAGGGTGAGAACGGTGAACATGACGAGAAGGGGCTCTGCTCGTTCAACCTTGAGGCGTTGGCGCTGCTCTACGTGGAGGATGGAACGGGCCTTGCCGTCGCACTGGCAGAGTTCTTCGAGAACGGAGCGGCCGACTTGGAGCGGCGGCTCACTCCTGACCCCGCCGAGGTGTCTCCCCCCATCAAGACCCTACTCCCCAGAGAGGCGGCTGCGAAGCGGCTGCGGCGAGCTGGGGAACTTGTGCGTGAGGCCCTCGACAACGACGAACATGAGTGTCTTGTGCGTGCTGCGCTGTCCCAAGTCTTCCCCTCATATGTCGAGGACTGCGAGAGTTCTGAGGAGGAGATCAAGGAAGTCCTCAAGGGTGGAGGGGGAGGTTTCACAACTGCCGGTGTCGTCGCATCCGCTGGTAGCACCCAACAGCGCCAGCGGAGCACCAGGGCGTATGGGGATGGGACTGATGACTCGGGCTGAGGACTGCACCTTTGAGGAGGGAGTCTATCGCGCCTATCCGGATCTCAAGCGGAGGCTCAGTAAATCGGGGGAACCCTTCGGGATCTGGTATTCGGTCGTGATTAGGCCGTACCGATTCGAGCCCCGCAAGGTCGATGCACTTGTTCCACTTCGCGAGGAGGAGCCTTGGGTGTTGGCGGACGGGCCAACGGATTCACCACATCGCTACTACGTCACCGGCAAGGGTTTCGTGAGGTTGTGCATGTGGTATCCCCAGGACCCTCCACGGGCTCGATGGCGCTACTTTGACGGCCTGCTGGCTCTCCTGGGTCACGCTAGGACGCACCTGATCCGGGAAGGGTTCTACCGCGAGGAGTGGGCGAGACATGGAAGGGCAACTTGGCTAGGACCTGAGGCGCCCCATGAGGGGTCGCCACTAAAGCGGTTACCGGAGGAACAGAAGTGGAGCCTGAGTGGGTTGTCCCGCTAATAGTTGGGGCGGCTGTCTCCGTGGTAACGACGCTCAGTGTGCAGGCGATCGTAGGCTGGTGGTCTGGCCCGCGGCGTCGGGCAAGGTTCGCCGATGCTCTCGCGGCTGTGGTTGCCTACGAGGAGTTCCCCTATGTCATCCGTCGACGCCGCGCGAGCGCTCCGGAGGACGAACGCATTCGAATTGCTGAGAAAATCGCGGAGGTCCAAGAACGTCTAGCGTTCAACACCGCTTGGCTGCGTTCCGAATCTGACAGGGTGGCTGACGCCTACGATGCGCTCGTCGCCGAGGTCCGGAGCACCGCGGGAGGAGAGATGAGGCGCGCTTGGCAGATGGACCCAATGGAGGCAGATGCCGAAGCGAACATCAGCGACATCGACTTGAGTTCCATCGACCCGCTAAAGAGGGCGTATCTCGATGCAGTGAAGCGCCACCTGTCTTGGCGTCGCCTCATCGGGGGCTAGGCGCGCCGAACCCGCTCCCCCTCCCCGTACAATCCCCCTCCCCAAGGAGGCCCCACCATGATCCACGAGCTCCGCATCTATACCGCCCACCCCGGCAAGCTCCCCGCCCTCCAGGCTCGCTTCCGCGACCATACCCTCGGCATCTTCGAGCGCTGCGGCATCCGCAACGTCGCCTACTGGACCAACTCCATCGGCGGCCGTAGCGACGAGCTCTGGTACGTCCTCGCCTTCGATGACCTGGCCCAGCGCGACGAGGCCTGGAAGACCTTCATGAACGACCCCGAATGGCGCCAGGTCCGCGCCGCCTCCGAGGAGGACGGTCCCCTCGTCCACCACATCGAGAACCGCATCCTCGCCCCCACCGACTACTCCCCCCTCCAGTAGTTCCCGCCGGGCGAACAAAACCCGCCCCCCGATGTGCTAGCGTGCGCCCGCGAAGGTGGGTCGCACGGGGAATACGCCATGAAGAACTGGATCATCGCCGCGCTCGTCGCCGTCATCGCCGTCGGCGCAGCCGTCGGAGGCTTCGCCTCGACGCGCACGGTCGACCGTATCGTCGAGGTCCGCGTCTGGGAGAAAATCGACGACCCCTCGGAGAACCACCTCAGCATCCGCGCGCAGGGCGGGAGCTGGCACGACGTCGGCACCATCCCCGTCCCCATGAGCGACGACGACATGAGCGAAGACGGCCGGTACCGCTACGGCGAGCTATCCGTTGTCCTTCCCGTGCGCGTTTCGAGGGGCGACGACAGGCCCCTCGGCTCCGCCGAGTCCTCCGGCCACTGGTCCATCAGCCGCTACTACGACGCCATCTACGAGAGGGAGACGGTCGTCGCGACCCTGAGCACCGAGGCTGCCATCAGCAGGGAGTGGACGGGCGCCGAGCACGACCACTCGTACGCGCAGGTGTACTGCAGTCGTGACGGGTTGCACGCCCTGATCTACTGGGACAAGTCGGTCTTCGGACCGCTGACGCCGAGCCCCTTCGCGACGCTGCGGTCCGTCGAGACGGTGTGGCGGATCGACGGCGAGCCTCCCGTCGAGGAGCGCTGGCTGACCGCCACCTTCAGCCAGGCGACCTTCGCCCAGTACCCGTCCGAATTCGTCTCCGCCATCCTCGGCAAGAGCACCCTCATCATGCGCATCACCCCCTCCAACGTGGAGGATCACACCCTCGTCCTCGATGTCTCCGGGCTTGCCGACGTCATCGGCAACCTCCCCTGCTACCCGCGCTGAGCACCCCCGTCCCGACTCCGCTACCGTAGCGCCGCATGACTTTCGAACCCCTCCCCCTCGCCGTGCTCGTCCGCACGCGCTCGCGCGTGGCGACTCCCCTGGTGCGTCTGCTTGACGCACTCGGCATCGCCACCGAGCCCGGGGGCGAGCGCCTGGTGGTCTGTGTCTGCGACGAGGGTGACGCTCCCGACCCGGGGGCCGACGCCATCGTCGAGCTCGCTGCCGGCGAGGAGGGCTTCGCCCGCGCGCGACGCACCGTCGGCGCGCGCAACCCCTCCCTCGATCACCCCGGCCACGGCCTCATGCCGCCCACCGGACACATCGCCACGGTCGTGGCCGAGGCGGCCGCCTGCGCGGCGTTCCTCCAGGCGCTGGCCCTCGCTGCCGGCGAGCGCCCCGCCCCCGCGCGCGTCGACGTCGAGCACGTCGCCCTCCACATCATCATGCCCGTCGTTTCGGCCCTCTCCGTGGGGGTGAAGCGCTCGCCCGTGCCGTCTCCCAGCCGCATCACCTACCCCCTCGGCATCGTTCCCTGCGCCGACGGCGAGGTCGGCGCCTACCAGGCTGTCCCCACCGAGTGGCCCCGCTTCTGCGCCATGATCGGACGCGAGGACATCGTCGACGCCTTCCCCACGGTCGCGTCCCGCCGCGAGAAGGGCGCCGCCATCTGGGAGGCCGCCGAACCCTGGTTCCGCGACCATTCCGTCGACGAGGTCGTGCGTCTCGCCCAGGAGGCGGGCCTCCCCTACGGCCCCGTCCTCCCCCTCGCCGCCCTCCCCGAGTCGGAGTACCTGCACCGTCGCGGCACGATTGCCACCGGCCCCGCCGGCGAGCTCCTCCCCGGCGCCCCCTTCCGCGTCGAGCACGCTTCCGGGGCTGCCCGCCCC
>VXPF01000076.1 GCA_009839725.1 Dehalococcoidia bacterium
CCCGCCCCGAGGTCTACATCTGCAACGTCCTCAAGTGCCGTCCGCCCGGCAACCGCGATCCCCTGCCCACCGAGATCGAGTCCTGCAGCGACTACCTCAGCGCCCAGATCCGCCTCATCGATCCGCTCCTCGTCGTCACGCTCGGGCGCTACTCGATGTCGCGTTTCTTCCCCAACCAGGCTATCTCTCGTATCCACGGGAAGCCGCGCGAGGCCAACGGTCGCATCCTCGTGCCCATGTACCACCCCGCCGCCGCCCTCCACCAGCAGCGCCTCCGGAGCGTCATCATCGACGACTTTCGCACCCTCCCCGAGCTGCTCGAACGCGCCCGCGCCGGCCGCGCTGCCGGCGCCGAGCCTGCCGAAGAAGAACCGCCCGCCCAGCAGATGAAGCTCTTTGAGTGACCCGGTGACGAGCACGAGCAACAACACCTCCCTTCGCGTCATCCCCCTCGGCGGCCTCGGCGAGATCGGGCGCAACATGATGCTGTTCGAATACGGCGACGACATCATCGTCGTCGACGTCGGCCTCATGTTCCCCGAGGAAGAGATGCTGGGGGTCGACCTCGTCATCCCCGATTTCTCCTACCTCCAGGCGAACGCCGAGAAGCTTCGCGGGGTGTTCCTGACGCACGGCCACGAGGACCACGTGGGCGCCCTGCCGTATTTCTGCCGCGACTTCAGCGCCCCCATCTACGGAACGCGCCTCACGCAGGGCCTCGTGCGCGTGAAGCTCCAGGAACACAAGCTCCCCACCGAGCCCCTCAAGGAGGTGCAGCCGGGGGAGACCGTGCAGGCGGGCGCCTTCGAGGTCGAGTTCTTCCCCGTGGCCCACAGCATCCCCGATGCCTGTGGCCTCATCATCCGCACGCCTCTCGGCACGGTCGTCCACACGGGCGACTTCAAGCTGGACCACACCCCCGTGATGGACCAGCACACCGATCTCACCCGCCTGGGACAGATCGGTGGTGAGGGCTGCCTCCTGCTCCTCGCCGACTCGACTTACGCCGAGGTTGAGGGCCACACCCCCAGCGAGCAGCTCGTCGGCGACTCACTCCGCAACATCATGGTCAACGCCGAGGGCCGCGTGATCGTCGCGACCTTCGCCTCGCTCATCTCCCGAGCCCAACAGGTCGTGGACGCCGCCGTCTTCACCGGCCGCAAGGTGTTCGTCACCGGCCGCTCGATGATCGACAACGTCGCCATGGCCCGCCAGCTCGGCTACCTGGAGGCTCCGGAGGGAACCATCGTCGGCGTCGAGGAGATGCGGAAGACCCCGCCTTCCCGCCTCGCCATCATCACGACCGGCAGCCAGGGCGAACCGACCAGCGCCCTCACGCGCATCGCCAACGGCACGCACCGCCACATCACCATCCTCGAGGGCGACACGGTCGTCCTCTCTGCCAACGCTATCCCCGGGAACGAGCAGGCCGTCGCCCGCAACGTCGACAACCTCTTCCGGCAGGGCGCGCGCGTCCTCTACAACCGCGTCGAGAACGTTCACGTGCGCGG
The DNA here is from genome assembly GCA_009839725.1 of Dehalococcoidia bacterium. GTDB lineage: Bacteria > Chloroflexota > Dehalococcoidia > Tepidiformales > Tepidiformaceae > UBA2991. The sequence continues at coordinate 1,512 of VXPF01000076.1, forward strand.
CCATGCCAGCCAGGACGAGCTCAAGATCATCCAGAGCATCCTCCAGCCCGAGTACTTCGTTCCCATCCACGGCGAATACCGCCATCTCGTGACGCACGCACGTCTCGCCGAGCGCGTCGGCGTGCCCGAAGGCAACGCCTTCGTCCTCACCGACGGCGACGTCCTCGAGATCGACGACGAGGAGGCCCGCCTCGCGGGCCGTGTCGACGCCAGCTACGTCTACATCGACGGTCTTGGCATCGGCGACGTGGACGAGTACATCCTCCGCGACCGCGCTCATCTCTCCACCGACGGCGTGCTCGTCGTCATCGTCGCCGTTGATGCGCAGACCGGCCGGCTGGTGCGACCGGCCGAGGTTCTGTCGCGAGGATTCGTCGATAGCGACGAGAATGCCGCCCTGCTCGACCGGGCCGCCCGCGTCGCCGAGGGCGCTCTCGAGGGGCGCGAGCACGCTGCTCCCGCCGGCGAGGTCAATGCCCGCCTGAAGGACGCTTTGAGCAAGTTCTTGTACGATGAGACACGGCGACGGCCGATGGTGCTGCCCGTCACGGTCGAGGTGTAGTCGAGAACCCTCTGGCCTGAGCAGCATCGGTGGGGAGTTCGTCCGCGCCGGGGTACCGTCCGTATGGCGGCTCGCTCCCGAGCCCGGTCCACGTCCGGGCCCAAAGAGGCACCCTCCCGTTTTGCGCTCCCGCAATCGCGCCTGTTTCGCGCGCAGATCGCGCTTGTCGTCGTGCTGGCGGCGGCGGTCGCCGCCCTCCCCTGGTTCTTCGATGTCGTCGGCATCGCCACCGACGTCCGCACCTGGCTGATCGAGACGTTCGGCCTTGGCCTGGTCATCGTCGCAGCGGTACTGCTTGCCTGGGCGATCACCGCCTGGCTCCACAAGGGCGAGGAACGCCTGCGCTTCTGGCGGCGAATCCTCGGCTACCCCTTCCTCGGCCTGTTCGCGTGGGGCGCCCTCGGCCTGAACTCCGCCGACTGGACGGTCGCCGGTGTCGCGCTTCGCGACGTCACGCTTGGCGGCGAGATCGGCCACGCGATCGTCACCGGCTGGATCAACGTGCTTGTCTGGATCGCCTCGGCCGCCGTCGCCCTCGCGCTCCTCGCTCCCCACTCCTCCCTCATGGCGCTCAGGTATTCCGGCCGGGGCATCGCCTACGCCTGGGCCCGTCGCTGGCCTCACCAGGTCCTGGCCTCGTTCTGGCGGGGTCTCGCCGCCGTCGCCCGCCTGTTCCGCCGCCGCCGGCGGGCGGACGCGCCCGTCATCGGCGCCCCCGGGGATGAGCCCGCCGTCGATCCTTCTCCCATCATCTTCCGCCCTCGCGTCGAGCCCGGGGCCCCGCACCCCGACGCCGCCTCATCTCCCCCAGCTCCTCCCGCCCAAGCCGAGGACGATCCTGTCCCTCCCGACCCCTCGCCCCACGACGCCCTGGAGGAGGAGCCCGACGACGCGCCCGATCCCGAACTCGACGAGCAGGAGCCCCAGCAGCTCGCCCTCGAAGACCGGGGCGGCTGGCAGCTGCCCCCGACGGAGCTGCTCCAGGAGCCCAAGCCCAGCCGCGACCACAAGCACGACAACGCCGCCCGCGCCCAGCTCATCGTCGATACCCTCGCGAGCTTCGGTGTCGATGCCTCCGTCGTCGAGATCAACGAGGGACCGGCCGTCACCCAGTTCGGCGTCGAGCCGGGGTGGGAGATCAAGTACAGGGACGTGCGCGTCAAGGGCGCGGATGGGAAGCCCGTGCTTGATGCTGAGGGGCGCCCCACGAAGGAGCGTGTCGAAACCGGCCGCACCCGCGTGCGCGTGAACAAGATCACCGCCCTCCAGAGCGACCTCGCCCTGGCCCTCGCCGCCCCCAGCCTCCGCATCGAGGCGCCCGTGCCCGGCCGCGCCATCGTCGGTATCGAGGTGCCCAACGAGACCGCCACCGTGGTCACCCTGCGCACGGTCATGGAGAGCGAGCAGTACCGCGAGATGGGCGGGAAGTCGAAGCTGACCGTCTCCCTCGGCAAGGGGGTTTCCGGGGCGTCCGTCGTGGCCGATCTCGCGAAGATGCCCCACCTCCTCATTGCCGGCGCCACCGGCAGCGGCAAGAGCGTCTGCCTCAACGCCCTCGTCACGAATCTCATCACGAACGCCACCCCCGACGAGGTGCGCTTCATCATGATCGACCCCAAGCGGGTCGAGATGACCACCTACGGGCGCCTCCCCCACCTCGCCTTCAGCGAGGTCATCGTCGACCTCGATAAGGTCGTGGGCACCCTGCAGGCCGTCGTCTCCGAGATGGAGGCGCGCTACCGCAAGTTCTCCGAGGTCGGCGTCCGCAACATCCAGGCCTACAACCGCCACGCCCGCGTGCTCAAGAAGCTCCCCTACTGGGTCCTCATCATCGACGAGCTCGCCGACCTCATGATGGTCGCCCCCTTCGAGGTCGAGAAGCTGCTCTGCCGCCTCGCCCAGCTCGCGCGGGCCACGGGCATCCACCTCGTCGTCGCCACCCAGCGCCCCTCGGTCGACGTCGTGACCGGCCTCATCAAGGCGAACTTCCCCACCCGCATCGCCTTCGCCGTCACATCCATCACCGACTCCCGCACCATCCTCGACATGGGCGGCGCCGAGAAGCTGCTGGGCCAGGGCGACATGCTCTACCTGCCCACCGACGCCGGGAAGCCGAAGCGCATCCAGGGCGTTTACGTCTCCGACGCCGAGGTCGAGCGTCTCGTCGAGTTCTGGGCCGACGAACGCTTCCATGCCCTGCGCCCCGACACCGCCGACGACCTCCTCGAGGAGGCGCTCATCGCCCAGAACGGCAGCGACGACATCGAGCTGGAGGAAGAGGACCCGCTCCTCGACGACGCCCGCGACCTCGCCGGCCGGCACAAGCGCCTCTCCCCGTCGCTCCTCCAGCGCCGCCTGAACGTCGGTTTCCTCAAGGCCGAACGGCTTATCACCGCCCTGGAGCGCGAGGGTGTCCTCGGCCCGCGCATCGAGGGCGAGTCCCGCGAGGTGCTCGTGGGAACGGCTCCTGACGAGGACGCTTGATACACTCACAGGCATGACCCTTCGAGGCTTGCTCCGTCGCGACAGCGCTGCCGACCGTTCCGCAGAGGAACGGCTTGAGCGCTGCTTCGCCTGCGACGCCGACCTCAGGGAGTCCCGGAGCTACGAACGCCACCGCGTCTGCCACGCCTGCGGCCACCACTATCACCTGAACGCCCGCCAGCGCGTGTCGACCATCCTCGACCCCGGCAGCTTCCGCGAAACCGATCGCAGCGTGACCGCCCTCGACCCGATCCAGTTCCGCGAGCGCCAGTCCTACCGGCACCGCGTGCTCGAGGCCCAGCGCCGCACGGGCCTGGCCGAGGCGGCCTTCACCGGCACCGGCGCCCTCTACGGCCGCGAGGTCGTCATCGCCGCCCTCGACTTCAGCTTCCTCGGCGGCTCCATCGGCGTCGCCAGCGGGGAGCGGCTCGCCCGCGCCTTCGAGCGTGCCGCCAGCCGCGGCCTCGCCGTCGTGACCGTGCTCTCGACCTCAGGCGTGCGCATGCGCGAGGGCCTGCTCGCGCTCATGCAGCTTCCCCGCCTCGCCACCGCCCACCAGAAGCTCGCCGAGAAGGGCCTTCCCCACATCACGTTGCTCTCGGACCCGTCGACAGGCTCGGCCTTCGCCGGCCTCGCCAACCTCGCCGACTTCATCATCGCCGAGCCCAACGCCCTCGTGGGCTACTCCGCCCTCCGCGAGATGCGCGAGCGCACCGGCGAGGAGCTTCCCGAGGACGCGCACACCTCCGAGTCCCACCTGCGCCAGGGGTTGATCGACGCCATCGTCAGGCGCGAGGACCTGCGTCCCTCGCTCGGCCTCCTCATCGACCTGCTCATGAGTAACTACGAGCTTCGCCCCGTGGGCCGCCCCGAGCGTGAGCCGCGGGAGTACGCGCGGCTCGAGGCGTGGCGGCAGGTGCAGCTCTCCCGCCACGAGAACCGCCCCACCGCGCCGGACTTCATCCGCCGCATCACCACCACCTTCGTCGAGATCCACGGCGACCGCAGCGGCGAGGACGACCCCTCCATCAGCGCCGGCCTCGGCCTCCTCGGGGGCGAGGCGGTCATCCTCATCGGCCAGAACCGCCTCCAGGGCCTCGCTGCGCCGGGGGCCATCGGCCCCGCCGGCTTCCACAAGGCCCGCCGCGCCATGCGCCTCGCGCAGAAGTTCAAGCTGCCCCTCATCACCTTCCTCGACTCCGACGGCGCCCGGCCCGACCTTGCCGCCGAAGAGGCCGGTCTCGGCGACGCCATCGCCCGCTGCATGCGCGACATGCTCCGCCTGCAGCCACCCTCGCTCGCCGTCATCACCGGCGAAGGCGCCTCCGAGGCCGCCGTCGCCATGGCCGTGGCCGATCGCGTCCTCATGCTCGAGAACGCCGTCTACGAGGTCGTCTCGCCCGAGGACGCCGCCCGCCGCCTCTACGGCGAAGCGGCGCGCGTCGACGAGGTGGCCGAGCGCCTGCGCCTCACCTCCCACGACTGCCTCCGCCTCGGCATCGTCGATAGCATCGTGCCCGAGCCCGGGGAGGGCGCCCACACGAACCACGACGAGGCCTGCCTGCTCTTGCGGCGCTCCGTCGTCCGTTCCCTGACCGCCATCCAGCGCGAGCGTCCCCGCCGCCGCCTCAACCGCCGCCGCGACCGCTACCGCAACACCGGCGACACGCACGCCTGGGTTCGCGGCCGCATCGAGCGGCGCGTGGCCGACCTCACCGATCGCTTCGCCCACTGGCGCCGGCGCATGACCAGCCAGCCCCGCCGCACTCCCCGCCACGCCGAAACCCCCGCCGACCCGGAGATCATGCGCTAGGCAGCAAAACGCCCGGGCCTGCGCCCGGGCCGCTAACAGTCTCCTTGTGTGCCTGGGAGGGCGCCGCTAGGCCCGGCGGCGCTCCGGCTCGCGCGTGCTGTCCATGGCTCCCGGAAGCACGGTCCGGCGCGCGGGGGCGGCCGGTTCCTGGCAGGCCCGCACGAACTGGTCGTCGACGCTGTCGATGATGCCCTGCTCGCGCGCCTGTTCGCGCACGTACGCGACCGTGCTTGAGATGGCCGCCTCGAACCCCGGCCACTCGTGGCAGCGCAGCACGCGCAGGTGCCGCGTCGACTCGTTCCACTCGACGATCAGGCGAGGGCTTGTCGAAGGACCGGCGCTGAAACGGGTGTAGCCGCCGAGATATTCCTTGGTGAGGTAGAGGCCTTTGGCGGAGGGGTCGATCGAAGCTCGTTGGAGGGCGTCCCAGCTCTCACCCAGGGCGAGTAGCAGTCGAAAGGCGACATCGCTGGTCTCTGCTCGCATCAAGCTCTCCTTGTGAGAAACCAAGGCGGTCGACGCGAGTACCCGGTCGACACCCCACCGGCTCTCAGTCTACGCCCGCGCCCGAAGCCGTGCCACGCCTTCTATGTCTACTGCCCTCCCGATGCCGCCGATTTGCGGGACCGAGAGCGACCTGCCTGCTACGATCGCCACCCCGTGGGGCTGTAGCTCAATTGGGAGAGCGTTTGACTGGCAGTCAAAAGGTAGGGGGTTCGAATCCCCCCAGCTCCACCAGCACGTACCGAACTCATAACTCGACCCGAGAGGGCGACCTCGGCCTCGT
>VXPF01000115.1 GCA_009839725.1 Dehalococcoidia bacterium
GGGTCGGAAGGTGGAGGGGTGGAGGGGTCCGTGGCCGGCGTGCCCGGCGGAACGGGGGTGGAACCTCCGCAGGCGAAGAGGAGCGCCGCTGCGAGCACAACTATAGGGAGGGAGGCGAGTGCGCGGCGCGAGGTGTCGCCACCGGGCGGTCGGAAGGTCGGGCGCTGGGTCACGCGTCAATGCTAGCGGCTGGTGTCGCTACGCAAGTGTGTCACTTCGGGCGAACGCGGAGCCGCGCTGTCCCTCCTGAGTCAGGGAGCACTTGGTTAGGCTTAGGGCGATGCTTCGCTTCGCCTCGCTGGGCGCAAAGGGGCTCGCGGGCCTATTGGTGGGACTGGCAGTCTGGGCCCTTGCGTTCTCTTCCGAAACCGCCTCGGCTTCGGGCGAGACGGTCACGACCGAGCTGGCGCCGGGGTGGAACGTCGCTGGCTGGACGGAAGCGGAGGCGCCGGTCGAGACCCTGTTCGAGATGATCCCGGACCTGGAAGTCGCCTACGCCTGGGATGCGGAAAAGCAGACATTCCTGTGGGCGGTCCGGGAGGAGAGTGTTCACTCCCGAACCCTTGAGACCCTCACCCCGGGTATGGGGCTGTGGCTCTACCTGGGAGGGACGGAGCCCTTCATGTGGACGCGGGAGCTACTCCTCAAGAGCGGTGTGGCTTCGCTGCAGGCAGGCTGGAACCTGGTGGGGTGGGGCGGACGGGACGGGATCAGCACCGAGGAGGCCCTTTCGCACCTGGAGGGGCTTCTTACAGCCAGTTGGTTCTGGGACGGGGTGACTCAGGACTTCGGACAGGCATCGGAGGGCTCGGGGCAGACGCTGGCAAGGGGGGACGCACTCTGGCTGGAAGCGATCGACGCCGCGCAGTGGCTGCAATTGGACGGTCGCATGCGAGTCGTATTCGAGCGGGAGGTCTCGACAGCGTTCCAAGCGGAGACACAGGCCGCCCTGGACGACGTTGTGGTGTTCTTTGCCCGGCACTACAACCTCGTCGTGGAAGGCATCACTGTGCGCCTCAAGGCGGAGTCCGCCGGGTGCGGAGGGGGCTACGCGAATGAGACGATCTTCATGGAGGAAGGGTGCCTCAACCCCGCTCCCCACGAATACTCCCACGCCGTGCAGGAATACCTCGCGACGCTTGAGCCCGACGGAAGCTGGGGCACCGTGCGCTACAAGATCGGACCGGCGTGGCTGAGCGAGGGCGTCGCCAACACCGCCTCGGCCGTCTATCGGGACCTGGCCGGGATTGACTCCCTCGATGAGCACCGCGAGCACTCAAGGGTGGCGGCGATCACGAATCCGAATGATCTGGCATCCCTGGAGTACAACATGGGGAGCGGAAACTACCCGCTGGCCTCAGCCGCGGCCCACTGGCTCATCGACAAGGTGGGCGAGCAGTCGCTCTACGAGTTCTACCGAGTGCGCCCAACATCGAGGTCCTGGCAAGGAGCCTTCTTCACAGCGTTCGGAATGCCGAGTGGCACCTTCTACCGGGAATTCGACGAGTACCGTCGCGAGCTGGCGGCGGGCTACCCGCGGCTCGCGGGCAGGGTGATTGGTCCGGATGGTCAAGGCGTGGCGGGCATCCGGGTGGATGCGCTACCCCAGGAAGAAGGGACGTACGGGAGACTGTGGACGAACGACGAGGGCGAGTTGGGAGGAACGATTCTGGATGGCTCCTACCATCTTTCACTCCTCCCCGCGGACAGTCCGTGTCACCTCGGATGGCACGGGAGCGACACCGGGTTCACAACGGATCCCTCACAGATTCAGCTTCTGGAGCTCAGAGGAGGCGAAGTCACTGAACTGCTCATAGAGCTCCCAAGGCCGCTGTCGGAACTCTGCACGAGGATCGAGGGTGTCGTGGTCGATACGAACGGTGACCCAATTGGCGGCCTCTGGGTGACCGCCAACGCCATCCGTGAAGTCTATCAACAGGAGGGATATTCGGGACAGAGAACGCCCGAGACAGGCAGCTTCTCGCTTGACGTGCGACGCGGCGGAACGTTCGAGATACGCATGGTCTCCCGGATTGCGCGCGAATGCACCGTCTCCGGGCATGGAGGTTCGGGGTCGAGAGTCCGGATCACGGTCGGGGATGAGGACATCACCGGGTTGCTGGTTACCGTGGTGAGGCAGCCCCCCGGAGACTCCAGGTGGGTCACCTGCACGGCTGCCGAGTAGCGGGCTAGATGCCCGTCGCGCCGGCCTGCCGCAGCTCCTCGCGGAACTCGGAGAGGGTGCGGAAGGTGTGGCCGTGGAAGCCAAGTTCCCGGGCCGCCTCGACGTTGAGCTCGGTGTCATCGACGAAGAGGCAGCGGGCCGGTTCGATGCCGGTTAGCCGGGAGACGTGGCGGTAGATCTCCGGGTCGGGCTTGGCCATGCCGAGGTCGCAGGAGACGAGGAGCTCATCGAAGCAGCCCATCTCCGGGTGCAGGTCGCGGACGACCCGCCAGTAGTCCCGATCGACGTTGGAGAGCAGCACGAGGCGGTAGTGGCGCGACAGGGTTCCGACGAGTTCGGCCATGCCGGGGATGGCCTGGGAGTAGGGCTCCAGCCAGGCGGCTTCGAACTCCGCGTACGACAGCTTCAGGCCCTCGGCCTCGACGAGGCGCTGGTGGACCCGGGGCAGGGTCGACTGGCCGGTGATGATGTCGTGGCTGGCGGTGAGCTTGTGCAGGCGCCGGAAGGCGCCGGCGGGGTCGTCGCAATGGCGGGCGAGCCGCTCGATTACGAGGTCGTCGTCGAAGGAGATGAGGACGCCAAAGAGGTCGAAGACGATGACGTCGATCTCCGAGCCGGCGATTCGCATAGGGGTGTCCGCGGGGCCTCCCGTGGCGGCCTCCCGTATACAGTCTCGCTGTACTGTACTGCGAGCCGTCGTGGGCGCGGGAGCGACGTTCCGGCATGAGGAGGCAGGGCTTGAGGGACACCGCTGGCCTCGAGGGCAGGGCGCGGTCGGGACGCGCAGCGCCCTGGCTCCCGGCCATCGTGGCGGCTGTGATTGCGCTGGCGCTGGTGGCCATCGCATGCGGCTCGGACGACGCTCCTCCACCGCCAACGGCGGAGAGCCCGACGCCAGCCACGGGGGCGACGCCCGTCGCCACGGACACGCCCGCGGCAGAGCGGCCGAGCCCCGCCGACCCCAGCGACCCGTACTTCGACCTCGACCGCGTGCTGGACATCGCCATCGAGATCGCGCCGGAAGACTGGGAGACCCTGCGCCACCAGACCCGCACGTTCGAGGACGTGCTGGCCGAGATAGAGGAACACCAGCTCTCCCGGCCATTCGCCGACATCTACACCTGGTTCCCGGCGACCGTGACGGTGGACGGCGAGCGGAACACGGAGGTGGGCGTCCGGAAGAAGGGCTTCCTCGGCTCCCAGAGCGACACGAAGCCCTCCCTCAAGCTGCGGTTCGACAAGTACGTAGACAGCCAGGCGCTCGGCGGCGTCATGGAACGCATGACCCTGAACAACAGCGTCCAGGACGCCTCGCTGGTCAACACCTGCCTGGCTCACCAGGTTTTCGCCAGGGCGGGCATCCCGGCTTCGCGGTGCAGCTTCGCGACGGTCTCGGTGAACGGGAAGAACCTGGGCCTCTACGTCCACCTCGAGGAGATTAAGAAGCCGTTCCTGGCGCGCCACTTCGCGAGCGCGGAGGGCAACCTGTACGAGGGCACGGTCAGCGACTTCACCGCGGAGTTCCGCGGCACGATCGAGAAGAAGACAAACGAGGGCGAGGACGACTGGTCGGACGTGGACGCGGTGGTGGCGGCCCTGGAAGACCCCTCGGACGCCGGGCTCGCGGCCCTGGGGGAGATTGTCGACCTGGACCGCTTCCTCACCTTCTGGGCGGTGGAGGTGCTGGTGGGGCACTGGGATGGCTACGCCGGCAACCGCAACAACTACCAGTTCTACCGGGAGCCCGGCGGGCGCTTCGTGTTCATCCCCTGGGGCGTGGACCAGGCGTTCCACCTGCAGGACGATCCCAACCCCTTCGACGGCATCAGCAACCCCCCGCCCTCGGTGCTGGCGCTGACCGCGATCCCCAACCGGCTGTACCACGACGAGGAGTGGCGGGACCGATACGTCGGGCGCCTGAAGGAGCTGCTCGACACTGTGTGGGACGAAGACGAGCTGCTCGCAAGCGTCGACGGGTTGGCGGCCATCGTGCAGGAGCACGCCCTGCCGGAACGCAGGGCGGCGGCCGCGGCGGATACGGAGCGGGTGCGCCAGTTCATCCGGAAGCGGAGGGCCGAGATCCTCGACGACCTGACGCCGGCGCCTCCGGAGTGGCCCGCGCCCGAGCAGCCCGAAGCCGAGCGAGGCTCGGTGGAGGTGCGCTTCGAGACGACCTGGGGGAGCAACCGGAGCGGGAATCCCCTCGCCGAAGGGAAGGTCACCTTCCTCGCGGTGAACGGGGGCGAACTGCCCGCCGGCGAGCTGGGCGTGGTTGCCGGGGACGCCAGCGCGGAGGAGGCCGGGTTCGGGATCGAGGAGGCGGCCTCGCTGGCCTTCATCAGTCTGGAGGCCGACGGCTCCTTGAGCGGGTTCACGATCGTGGCGCCGATTACGGCACTGAGGGATGGCGCCACGCTGGCCATCGGGGAGGACCGGATCGCGGGAGGCGTGTGGACCATTCCCCGCGGTAGCTCGACGCCGGACAGCTTCGCGCCCTTCAGCGAGGGCAAGCTCCACCTGGAAGAGGCGAGCGCCGTCGAGGGCGCGACAATCTCGGGCAGCTTCTCCGGCGCCTGGGGGGGAATCCCTCCCGCCCTGCCACCGGAGGACGAGGCAAGCGCCCCCGCGGAGACGAGTGACACCGGTCTCGTGATCAACGAGATCGCCGCCCAGGGCGACCCCCTGGACTGGTTCGAGCTCTACAACTCGTCCGACTCGCACCTCGCGCTGGCCAACTTCGTCATGGCCGACGACCTCCTGGATGCTGGGAAGCGCGTCGCTTTCCCCGCGGACCTCGTGATCCCGCCGGGCGGGTACCTCCGGATCGAGCTGGACAAGGACGGCTGGCCCGGTTTCGCCCTTGGGCGGGACGAGGAACTCGGCATCTGGACGGCGGGTGGCGCGCTGATCGCGCAGGTGGACTGGGAGGAGGGGCAGGCGGACGAGGGTACGAGCTACGCTCGCATCCCGGACGGCACGGGCGACTTCCAGACGGTCGACAACCCCACCCCGGGCGAGGCGAATCAGCCCGACAACTGAGGCTGCCGGCGGTCGTGAGCAGCAGGGACGACGGTGGCGCAGGCCGCGGTTCCTGGAGCACTGCGCCGTCGGGGTCTCATACCGGACGGCTTCACTCCGCGGCTGCCTCCCGCGCCTCAAAGCGGGCATCGATGCGCTCGCGCACCTGTTCGTAGAAGTCGTCGGCCGTCAGGCCGAACAGTTCCTGGAATGTGCCGGAGGCAAGGAGAGTGGCGGGCGGAACGCCTGTGATGTGGAGCAACTCACAAACGAGGCCGTAGCCCAGACCATGCGTCGTGCCACCGTGTCCTGATTCGTACACTCCATCGAGCCACAACCGCCCAATGTCGCAGTCGTCGTCGATCTTGGCGTAGCGAGACTCGAAATACATGGCGACGCCCTCCGTGGCCCAACCTTCGGGTTGACTCTCGAAGGCAGTCCCATAGGTGCCGCCCCCGGCCAGGTCCAGATCCCGCAACCAATTCGGGAGAGGGTCTTGACGAGGAGCCTCTCCCCACCAGCATGTTCCCGTGTAGCACCCCGGATACAAGGAGTGCTCCAGAGCATGAACATACTCATGAGCAACTACTCTCGAGCTATAGCAGCCCTCGTGATCGGCAGAAAACCACATCGCTCCAAGAGCACACGCCCTGTTACCTCCGTGCGTCACGCCAGCCGTGACGAGGGAGGTAGGAGTCAAGTCGTACTCCTGCTCCATCCACTCCATTGCAGCGACGAGCCTCGACTCGACTGTCGCCAGCACTTCATCGGAGGCATCTCCGTAGACAACGTATCTCTCCGGATCCCTATCCAATGAAGGGAAGGGAAGGAAGTGCTGCACCGCAGCCGGCTTCGACCGCTTCCAGCCGCCCCGCGGGAAGTCGTAGAAATTGATAAAGGAGCCGCCATCTGACGTCCAAACGTGGGTGCAAGACCAGGTGCGAGTGCTCGGCGGGGAGGTGAAGTGGCACACGCGGCCCTGAATCCTCCCGTCCCTCATCCTGACAAGGCGGACATAGGGCTCTGGAATACTCTCCCGCAGGCCTAGGCTTCCAGACATGTCCCTGTAGGCGTACGAGGGTGCTTCAAAGTGAACCCGGCTAGACTCCTCGTGCTCTCCGCTTTCTCGCCAGGAGAGTTCCTGGTTATGAGTGACCCAGGCTCTTCCGGGGGTTCTCGTGCTGAGGTAGTAGGACGAGTCCCGCTCCCATACCACCACCTCAACCGTAGCTGCGAGGGATCCAACACTGACGTCAGGCGCGTCAAGGGCGGCGAACGCGCCCCCCACCAGCACTGCGATAAGCAGGCTCCTCATTGTCTACCCTCTTGCCCGCCAGCCACGCACCCTAGCACACGTCTCGTCACTGTTGAGCTGGCACCGGCCCGGTCCACGCTGGCCCCGACACCCAACAGCGTCCTGCACCTCGGGCAGCGCATTTGACCCCAATGACGGCCTAATTGATACTCCGTCTCATTCTTCCGATGCGGAGGAGAGAGTGGTGCTCAGTCGACTTGGAACCGCAGCGGTCATAGCCGTTGCCCTGCTGGTCATTGCCTGCGGTGGCGAAGAGGAAAGTGGGGACGACACCAAGGCCACGCTGTCGGTCGTGACATCCACGACGATCGTCGAGGACCTGGTGAAGCAGGTGGGGGGCGACCGGGTGTCGGCCAGGAGCACCGTTCCGCTCAAGTCCGACGTGCATACGTACCACGTCACGCCGAGCGACATCACCAGGGTGTCGGAGTCGGACCTGCTGGTGATCGTGGGGGGTTCACTGAGCGTGATCGAGGAGCAGCTTGCGGAGAGCGCCGGAGGCGCGGTGCTGGAGCTGACCCACGACATGGACCTGCGGCCCTTCCCGGAGGCGCTGGCGCACGCCGATGAGGGCGACCACGGCCACGACGACGATGAAGGGATGCACGAAGACGAGCACGAACACGAAGACGAGCA
>VXPF01000054.1 GCA_009839725.1 Dehalococcoidia bacterium
GGGGCTCGGATAGGTGAAAAAGAGCCAGGGAGGGGGACGGTCGGCGGCAGGAGGCGGCGGCACGCCTCCAAACGTGCGGGGAAGGGGTTGGCCCTCGTTGCAGCCCGTGGCGCAACCGTCGCTCTCGATCCAGCAGGCGGGGTGGTGAACGGCGTGGCAGCCGGAGCACTGGAGGACCGGCTCGCCCGCAAAAAAGGCGATTCCGCACACGGGGCAGAGGCGGGTGGAGGGCTGCGTCACGTCTTGCTACCTGGGTTTGCAGTATCGAGCGGGGCGGGGCGTCCGGCAAGGCGTCCGGTGGTCAGCGCCGTCAAGGCGCGGGTAGGCTCCCTCGGCGGGGGAGGGCTCCATGAACGGGAAGCGCCGGCCGACCGTGGGGGTGGCGATCGTGGTCCGCGACGCCGAGGGGCGGGTGCTGCTGGGGAAGCGCGCGGTGGGGTGGGGCGCAGGCGAGTGGTGCATCCCCTGTGGCTCGCTGGAGTGGGGCGAAGACGTACGCGCCGCCGCTGCGCGGGAGCTGCTGGAGGAGACGGGACTCAGGGCCAGGGCGGGCGAGGTGGTGGCGGTGCACTCCAACTTTCACGACCCGGAGCGGTTGACGGTCGGCATCTGGTTCGCGGGCGAGGATGTCGAGGGGGAGCCTGTTCCGGCCGACGGCGAGCTGAGCGAAATCCGCTACTTCGACCCGGCGAGTCCGCCTCCGCTCGCCTTCCCCACGGATGCGCTGGTGCTCACCCAGATCGCGCGGGAGCGTGCGGGCTAGCGGACGGGACCGAAGCGGGCGGGGGGCCAGTAGCGCCAAACAACGCGGCCCGTGATGTCCGTGGGCCGAACCGTCCCGAAGTCCCGGCTGTCGGTGCTCTGGTCGGGATTGTCGCCAAGGAGCACGACGCCATCGGCTCCGTCCGGGCCGGCGACGCGCTTGGCAATCACGCGCGAGGGCTCACGCGGGTCGCAGGCGAGGACGATGTCGCCCGGGGGCGGGGAGCGGCGGGCGTAGGCGCGATTGTCGACCACGACATAGTCGCCGGGGGCGAGGGTCGGGGCCATGCTCTCGCCGGCGATGGCGAAGCGGGAAAGGCGCCAGCGGGCGAGCGCGACGAGCGCCGCGCCCGCGGCGGCAAGAGCGAAGGCGTTCCGGACCCGCGGCGTAGGGACCTAGCCGGCGGTGTAGAAGGGAACGTCGTCGCGGCTCTTGGAGGCCCAGAAGATGTTGTGAATCTCGCCGATGGTATCGACCAGGGCCTGGGCAGCTTCGACGTTCACCTCGACCTTGTTCTGGGAGCAGAGCTTGGCCGCGTTCCAGAACGTGTCGTGGAGGCCGGGGTTGGCCTCGAGATGGGGCGGCTTGAAGTAGTCGGTCCAGAGGATGAGGAGCTCCTGCTTGGCCAGCTGGGCCTGCTCCTCCTTGATGGCGATGAAGCGGCTGCGGGTGTTCTCGCTGGCAAGGTCATTGCCGTCGCCGAGGTCGACGAGCTTCTTCGCCATGGAGAGGACGGCTTCGGCGGCGATGCGCGCGGAGGCGGAGTCGTAGACGCCGCAGGGGCCGTCGCAGTGCGCGGAGGCGGTGCGGGAGGGGCGGAGGATGCGATCGAGCAGGCTCATGGGAGCTCCTTTTTCGAGCAGGTGTTTCGGCGGGGGAGTATAGCGGGGCGGCGGGATCTACGCGCTCAGGAGAGCGGGTCGCTGAGGTCGGCGAGGCGGGAGGCCTCGGCATCGCTGATGGCGAAGTCGATGGCGCCGGCGTTCTCGCGCGCCTGGCGGGCGTGGCGGGCGCCGGGGATGGGGAGCACGTTCTCCTGGCGCGCGAGCCAGTTGACGGCGACCTGCGCTGACGAGCGGCCGTGTGTCTGGCCAATCTCTTCGAGGGCCTGGAGGAGTGGCTCAAGGCGCTCGGGATTGCGGAAGTTGCCGCTGAAGCGGCGGAAGCCACGCGCCTGCTGGCCACCGGCGCGGTACTTCCCGGTGAGCATGCCGCTGGCGAGGGGGAAATAGGCGATGAGCGTCACATCGAGCTCGCGGCAGGCTTCGAGGAGGCCGCTCCGCTCGGGGGCGCGGTTGAGGAGGCTGTAGTTGACCTGGTTCGAGACGAGGGGCACGCCTCGCCGGGCGAGGGCGGCGTGGGCGGTGCGCATCTGGGCGGCGTTGTAGTTGCTGACGCCGGCGTAGCGGATTCGTCCCTGCTCCACGGCCTCGGCGAGGCGATTCATGAGGCTGGGGATGCGGAGAAGCGTGAAGGGGAAGTGGATCTGGTAGAGGTCGACGGTCTCGCGCTGCAGGCGTCCCAGGCTGGCGTCGAGCGCCCGGTGGAGGAAGCCGCTCGTGAGGCGCCAGGGGAGGGGCGCGAACTTGGTGGCGACGAAGGCGGAGGGGTCACTCCCGGCGAGGGCGCGGCCGAGGGCGCGCTCGGAGGCGCCCGAGTTGTATATCTCGGCCGTGTCGAAGAGGTTTACGCCGGAGGCGAGAGCGGTTTCCACGGCGGCGGCGGGGTTGGTGGAGTCGGGGCCGGCGCCCGCTTCGTCCTTCCAGGTGTTCGTTCCCACGCCCAGGGGACGGACGAGCAGGTCGGTGGGGCCGAGGGGCATATCAGGCAGGGACATGGCGGGAGTGTAGGGGATGCGAGCCCTCGGTTGGCGAACCGCTCAGCGCTTGATGCGGGTCTTCCACAGGCCGGCGTTGCGCGCGGGCGCCAGCGACGGCGCCGACTTCCAGGCCAACCGGCGTCCGGACGTGCGAAACGGGTGCGCCAGGAACTGGGTCAGGGGGGCTTCGTAGAGCAGGACTCCACCGGTGTCGAGCACCCGCCCGATTTCCCCCATGGCCAGCGCAGGCGACTCGACGTGGTAGGCGGTGCCGAAGTCGACCACCAGGTCGAAGGAACGGTCCTCGAAGGGCATGTCCTGCACATCGCCAAGGACCAGTTCGGCATCTATGGCGGTGCGCTGCACCTGCTCTTCGGCCTGGGCGATGAAGTCCTCGTCGATGTCGATCCCGGTGAGGGACGAGGGGCTGCACAGGTTGACCAGCGCGGGAAAGGCGACCCCGCCCCCGCATCCGACCACGAGGATGCGCCCGTCCGACGGCAAGCCCAGGAGCTTAACGGCGACGGGGACCTCGAAGGAGCCGTGCACGGAGTTTCGCCACTGCACATCGGGAAACGCGCCCAGGGCTCTCTGCCTGGCCGACCAGGTGAAACGGGGCACCCCTTACGCCAGCCAGCCGCAGCGGGGGCAGGGAGAGGAACGCCGCTCGAGTTGGACCATTGTCTCAAAGTGTAGGGCACGGCGTGCGCGAAGACGAAGGCGGCGGCCTCAGCTTGCGGGCGGTGGGAGTCAAACCTAAGATCGACCTCGCGCGGGCAACCTGCGGCGGAGAGGCGATGTCCTACAGCATCATCGAGACGTGTATCGGCTGTACCGCCTGCACGAAGCGCTGCCCCACGAACGCGATCACGGGAGATCGGAACGAGCTCCACGTGATCGACCCGACGCTCTGCATCGACTGCGGCGCGTGCGGCGTGGTCTGCCCACCCGAGGCGATCCTCGACAACCTGGGCGACGTGACGAAGTCGATCAAGAAGAACGAGTGGCCGAAGGCGGTCGTGATCGAGGAGAAGTGCATCGGCTCGGGTTGCGAGCTGTGCATCAACATCTGTCCCTTCGATGCGCTCAGCCTGCAGCACACCGACCGCGTCGACGACTTCTTCGGGGTGAGCACGGTCGACGAGAAGAAGTGCACGGGCTGCCGGCTGTGCGAGGACGTGTGCGGCTGGGACGCGGTCCACATCTTCCCGCTGAAGGACGAGATCCTGAAGCCGCTGGAAGAGCTGACGGACCAGGAGATCGCCCTGATGAAGCAGGCGAAGACGGCGCAGGACGCGGTCGGCGTCTCGTAGCCGCCGGGCCCGGCGCGGGCTCAGGCGTAGTGTTCGATCTTTCCCGCCAGGTCGATGTCGAGCTGCGTCACCCCACCTGCATCGTGGGTGCTGAGGCGGATATCGACCGTGCTGTACACGATGGACAGCTCGGGGTGATGGTTCATCACCTCGGCGGCCATGGCGACGCGGTTGACGAAGCCCATGGCGGTGATGTGGTCATCGAGCTTGAACGTCTTGCGGATGCCATCGTCGCCATCGGGGGACCACCCAGGGAGGCCGGCAAGAGCATCGGCTACCTGGTCGGAGCTGAGTCGGTCGGGCATCGTGGACCTCCTGGGGCCTGGACGGGCGTCCCCTGCGCGTAGGCGTCGGGCAGGCAAGGATAGTACGGATGGCGACATCGAGGGACAGACGGCGGTATAGCCGGCGATGGTTCCTGGGGGCGCTGGGCGCATCGGCCGGGGCCGCGGGGCTGGCGGCGCTGGGGTGCGACGACGACGAGCTACCCGTGCCCGAAGACCCCACGCCGGAAGCGACCGAGGAGCCGGTCTACCCGGCCTACCCGAGTACGCCGGCGCCGGACCCCACGCGGGAGGAGCAGACGAGCCGGCACGGGGGGACCCTGCGGTACGCCGCAGCGTTCTCGAGCGACGAGGAGTTCGACCCCCACCGCACGACGTCGGCTGCGCTGCTGGGGCAGCAGGCGCTCATTTACAGCCGGCTGCTGACGTACGAGAGCCAGGTCGAGGGGACGCTTACGCCCGACCTCGCCATAGGAATGCCGGAGCAGCCGGATGAGCTCACCTACATCTTCGAGCTGAACCCCGAGGCCAGGTGGCACGACGTTGCGCCCCTGGACGGGCGCATGGTGACCGCGGGGGACGTGCTGGCGAGCGTCGAGCGGCAGCGAACGGGGAGGGCCCAGGACTTCCCCCGGCGGGGACGCTGGGATCCCATATCGAGCATGGAAGCGCCGGATGACCGGACGGTGATCGCGCGCTCCGGGGAGCCGTTCGCGGGAACGCTGGCGCGCTTCGCCTCGCCGGAGGGCCTTGTCATCCCCCTCGAGGTGGAGGATGCGCTCAGCGCGACGTTGCAGGTCGGGAGCGGTCCGTTCCGCTGGATCGAGTGGTCGGAGGGCTCGTACGCAAGCGTTGCCCGCAACGAGGCCTGGCACGGCCCCGAGGACGGTCCCTTTCTCGACGGCATCTCCACCGTGCCCCCTCGCTCGATCGAGGAGCTCGAGGCGGACTTCCGAACCCGGCAGCTGGACGCGGTGGAGGCTGGCTTCCTTCAGGCGGAGGAGCTGAAACGGCGACTTCCCGACCTGCGGGAAGCGCGCTCGGCGGTGGCGCGGTTCTACGGGATGCGATTCCTCTCCTCGTTCCCCCCCTACGACGATCCGCGGCTGCGAAGGGCCCTTACGGTGGCCATCGACCGGCGGGAGATGCTGGAGCGGTTCTTCAACGGGAGCGGCACGCTCAACCCGTGGATCAGCGCGGGCGTGGAGCGGTGGTCGCTCCCGCAGACGGAGTTGCAGCGCCAGCCGGGCTACCTCCCGGGAAGCGGCGGACGGGAGCAGGACAAGCAAGACGCGCGCACCGCGCTCGCCGCCTACCGGGCGGAGCAGGAGCTGGAAGAACCGCTGGAGCTGCTCGTGACCTTCAACCTCGAGGAGACGCTGGGCATGGCTGGGCTCATCGCCGGGCAGCTACGGGACACGCTCCAGCTGGATGTGCAGGTGACGGCCGTCGGCATCCGCGAGCTGGCTCAGCGGCTCAGCGAGGGGGAAGCACCCTGGGCGGTGGGCATCGACAACGGCTGGATCGAGCTGGACGACTGGCTCTACCCCTACTTCCACAGCAGCGGGAGCGGGAATACGTTCGTCCTGCGGGACGAGGATCTGGACGCAAAGATCGAGGAGCAACGGGCGGAGATGTCCGTAGAGCGACGACAACAGATCGGCTACGAGGTCCAGCGCCGGCTGCTGGAGCTGAACGTGGGCGCGAATTTCGTGAGCGAGGACGTGGTCACGCTCTCCCTGCCCTACGTCCAGCTCTTCCCAATCGATGCCGGGGAGGCCTACCAGGACCGCTTCGCCCGGACGTGGATCGACCGCACGCACCCCAGCTTCGTATAGGCAGGGGTCCGCCGGACCGTTGGTCTAGGCGTTGTAGTTGGGTTCGCGCTTCTCGCGGAAGGCGGCGACCGCCTCCTTGAACTCGGGACCCGCGAGGAGGTCTCGCTGGAGGGGCCACTCAAGCTCGAGCTGCTGCTCGAGGGTGGCCCACTCGGAGTGCTGGAGCAGCCGCCTGGCGTACGCGAGGGCAGTGGGCGGCTGTTTCGCGACCTGGGTGGCGAACTCGAGCGACTCGTCGATGAGCTGGTCATGCGGGACCACGCGCGACACGATGCCGAGCTGCAGGGCCTCCTCGGCTTCCACGATGCGGCCCGTGTAGAAAAGTTCGGCGGCGCTCTCGGCTCCAACCATTCGGGGGAGGAAGTACGAAAGTCCGAAGTCGGAGGCGAGAGCGCGCTTGATGAAGATCGTGCCGAAGCGCGCGCGGTCGCTGGCGATGCGGATGTCGAAGGCGCTGCAGAGGCCGAAGCCACCCCCTACCGCGACACCATTGACGGCGGCGATCATGGGCTTGCCGCTCTTGTAGATGGCGAGGATGGAGCGGCCGGGGCCCATCGTGTCGAGCAACTGTGCGTGGCGCCTGGGGGCTTCGCCCTGCTCCTGGCGCTGGCCGGCGGCCTCCAGGTCGGCGCCCGCGCACCAGGCGCGGCCTTCGCCGGTCACGACGATGGCGCCGATGGAGTCGTCCTTCGTGCCCTCTTCGAGGGCGGCCGTGAACTCGGGCATGAGCGTGCCGCCCATGGAGTTCATGCGCTCGGGGCGGTTGAAGCGCAGCAACATCACGCGGTCGTGGCGCTCGACGATGCAGTCCGGCATGGGAATCCTCCGCAGGGTGTCGATGATACCCGCGCCCCGGTTACCCGCTCCAAACGGCGTGTGCGGTAGGGTTCGAGCAGGGAGGGGCGATGCGCGCAGTGGTCTGCAGGGAGCTGGGCGGACCGGAGCACGTCAGTCTCGGGGAGCTGCCGGTTCCGGCGGTTGGGCCGGGAGAGGTGGGGATCGCGGTGGAGGCGGCGGGCGTGTCGTTTGCCGACGTCATGTTCGTCCAGGGGAAGCACCAGACCGAACATGTGCCGCCCTTCGCGCCGGGCATGGAGGTTGCGGGGCGGGTGGTCGAGGTAGGGCAGGGGGTGGAG
>VXPF01000032.1 GCA_009839725.1 Dehalococcoidia bacterium
CCCCCCCCCCCCCCCCCCCCCCCCCCGCGCCCCCCCCCCCCCCCCCCCCCCCCGCTTCGTTGTGGGGTTGGACACCGAAGGAGAAGACGGGCGGGGTAATTCCGGGGAGCGGGGTGCTAGGGTCGCGCCACATGGAGTGGGAACGGTTCGGGCTCGGGGCGCATATCTCTCTGGAGATGGCGTTGAAGCAGAGGGGAAGCAGGCTCATTCGAAGAGTCGCAGTCCTTGGCGTGGTCGCTCTGCTGGGTGTTGTGGGGATGGCCGGCGGCGAGGCGCGGGATGCCGACACGGCGGAGGTGGAGCTGCGCGTCCTGCAGTCCGTCCACGACGACGGGTTCATCCTTGTGAACGCCTTCGCGGTAGGTGATTCGTGGGATCCCCTGGAGAGCAGGCACGTCGCCCTCAATGCCGGATTCAGTTCGACCGGGCGGTTCCGCTACGGAGATACCGCGGTGGAGGTTGCGCTTCCGAACGGGGCCCACGCGATGGTCGAGGCGCGGGTCTGGCAGGACGTCGAGAATGGCAGGACGATTTTCATCAGCGCCCGTCCTGCGAACGGCTCCTGGAAGCCCGTAGGGACCCCGAGGCTGCCGCTGGACCACGAGTTTGAAGATGTCCGCTACGGGGCCATCCGGCTACGGGTACCAGTACCCGGGAGCAACGCGGCGGAGGTGTGCTCCGCCGGCGTTGCGGTGCCCAATCCCGAAGACAACCCCGGCCTGGTCCAGGATTGCGAGGCCCTGTTCCGGGCAGGTCCCGTGCTGGCAGGCCCCACGGGACCACGGGGCGCGAAGGCTCTGACGAACTGGACCGCCGACGTGCCCGTGTCGGAGTGGGCTGGAGTCACCGTGAGCGTCGTTCCCGCCCGCGTGACGGAACTGGCGGTGCCGCGCAGGTGGTCGGGAGACGACAACACGTTGAGGGGGAGGATCCCGCCGGAGCTGGGCCTGCTGTCGAAGCTGGAGGTCCTGGACCTGAGCGCCCACCACGAGCTGACGGGGGAGATACCCGCGGAGCTCGGGAACCTGTCGAGTCTGAAGACCCTGGACCTCTCGGAGAATGGTCTGACGGGGGAGATTCCGGGAGAGCTGGGAGACCTCGCGAACCTTGAGTTTCTCAGGCTGGAGGACAACAGGCTCACCGGCAGCATCCCCCGCGAGCTCGGCCGGCTGGCGAAGCTTCGGCAACTGAGGCTGGGGTCATGGCCGTCCGCCGGGAACCGGTTGACCGGGGAGATCCCGCGCGAACTGGGGCAACTTGCGAGCCTGGAGTTGCTGAGCGTCTCCAAGAACCTCCTTGAGGGTCCCATCCCGCCTTCCCTTGGGTCCCTTGCGAAACTCTCGAGCCTCGACCTTTCGGAGAACCAGCTCACGGGTTCGATTCCGCGCGAACTCGGACGCCTTTCCAACCTGACGCGCCTCGACCTCTCCCAAAACGCGCTGACAGGCACGATCCCACCCGAGCTTGGCGACCTTGCCAGCCTGTCGGGGCTTTACCTGCACGGCAACCAGCTCACGGGACCGATCCCGCCCGAGCTGGGCTCGATCGGGGGGCTCACCAGGGTAGTCCTGAGTGACAACCGGCTGACGGGCGGCATCCCGCGCGAATTCGGCCAGCTGACGGAGCTGGAGCTCCTCCACCTGCGGAACAACCGGCTCACCGGCGAGATCCCCGCGGAGCTCGCTTCGGCGAAGTTCCACTCGGACTGGGCGGGGCTCTGGCTCGGGGGAAACCAGTGGGAGGGCTGCATTCCCCTCGCCCTGCGGCCCTTCCTTGAGGAAACGGACTACACAATCATCAGCGACCTGCAATCTCTTGGGCTCAGCTATTGCCAGTGCCTGCCACCTCCGGCAGAGACACCAGCACCCGAACTGGCGGTAGGGGTCGACGGCATACCGCACCTGCGGCACGACGACGAAACGGGAGTCGCCGGGACGTACCGCCTCTCGTTCAACCTCGTCATCGACCTGCCCGCGGGCGGCGTTTTCCGGCTCGGGGAGCGCTATCCAGCACGGAGCGGGAATATCTACGTCTCCATCTTCGAAACCCGTACCGCCTCAATCCTCACCATCGACCCGTTCACGGGGTACGAGTACTCCCGCTCCGTCATCGAGGGGCCGGCGGACTGCGAAGCCAATCCCTCGCGCCTGTTCGACGCGGTCGTCGCCTCGGCGCGGGTGCAACCGCCACACGCGGCTCCCGCCCCCGAGGACATCCAGGAGATCGAGGGGCTCGAGTACCTGGAAGGGGACGCCACCTACTGGCTGAACCAGGCAGCCCATTTCATCTTCGAAATTCCCCGGGGCTGGCGCTTCCGGCTGTCCGATATTGGCGAGTGCGCCAACCCCGGAAGGTGTTACTGGTGGCTGGAGCTGATCGACGAAGAGACTGGGTCGACCCTCCTCCTCGATATCGATTCCGGAGAAGTGCCGTCCTGGGGGCGGGACGTGACCGACGCGGGCGTGGCGCAGGGGGTGGATGCGGTCTTCGACGAGATCGCGGCCTCGGTGCGCCAGTATCCGCCGCCTGCCTCGTGCGACAGGCCCGAGACGGCCCCCGACTGCGCCATCCTGCTGGAGGCGCGGGACACGCTGGCCGGCGACGGGGAGCTGAACTGGAGCACGGACATCCCCGTCGGCCACTGGTGGGGCGTGACCGTGGACCGATGGACGGGGAGGGTGACCGAGGTTCACCCCGCCAGCCGGGTGCTGACTGGCCAGATTCCACCCTTCCTGAGCGAGCTGTCAGCGCTCAAGCTGCTGTGGCTGGGTCCGAACAGCCAGCTGACGGGCGAGATCCCGCCGGAGCTCGGCCGGCTCTCGCAGCTGGAAACGCTCTACCTGCGAGACAACATGCTAGGCGGTGGCATTCCGGCCGAACTGGGGAAGCTCTCCAGGCTCAAGACGCTGAACCTGGAAGGCAACAACCTCACCGGAGAAATCCCCGCGGAGATTGCCGACCTCCCGACGCTGCGGCTTCTTCAGATCGACGGGAACCAACTCGAGGGGTGCCTCCCGGAACCGTTCTGGTACATGGGCATCAAGATCGGTTGGCCGGACAGCAACCCCGACTTGCGGCGCTGCGACGAAGACGGGTAGGACTCGCGGCGAGGATCAGGCGAAGCCGCGTTCCTCAAGAAACTCGATGGCGAGAGCGGCGCACTGCTCGGGTTCCTCGAGCTGGAGGAAGTGGCTGGTCTCGGGGATGAAGTCGTAGTTGGCCTCGATGAGCTCGGTCAGGTCGGTGCCGGGGAAGAAGGAGAAGGGGGTGGTCGGGTCGGAGCCGATGACCTTGATGGGGCAGCGGAGGGCAGCGAGGTCGACCTGGACGCACCAGCGGACGGCGCCGTCGTAGGCCAGAGCCTCGTACTCCTTGGGGCAGCAGAGCTCGAAGCCGCCGCCATCGGCGGCGGGGCGGAGGACGGTCTCGGCGAGGAGGTCGGGCACGCCGGGGCGCACGCGCTGGTACATGGGGTTGCGGCGCAGGCTCTCGGCCAGCTCCTCGCGGGACTCAAAGCGGTCGGGGCGGCGGCGCGTGCCGGCGGCGCCGCGCTCGAACCTGACGCCCATCTGCTCAGGCGTGAGGCCGGGCTTGCAGACGGGGGCGTCGAAGAGCACGAGAGCCGCGAAGTCGTCCGTCTGCTGGGCGTGGAGGAGGGCGCCCAGCGCGGAGACGGAGTGGTAGACGCCAATCACGGGCTCCTCCCCGAATCGCCCGGCGATGGAGGCAAGCACACCGCCGCAGTCATCCCCGAAGGCGCCGATGTTGTGCGTCTCCTGGTCGCCGACGGGATTCAGGCCGTGGCTGCGGAGGTCGTAGATGAAGAGATCGAAGCGGTCGGCCAGGAGCGACCAGAAGGGGTAGTAGCCGTCGGCGGTCTGGCCGTTGCCGTGGCTCAGGAGTATGCGGGGGCCGTCGGGGTTGCCGTGGCGGCGGACGACGATGCGGGCGCCGTCGGGCATGGCCGCCTCGAACACGGCCAGGGGCTCGGGCACCTCGTAGCGATCGCTCATACGGCCGCCGTCGACCCTACTCGGTCGTGCGGAGGGCGCGGATGGCGATGGTGAGCATGGCGGCGCCTAACACGACGACGACCCCGATCTCTTCCCAGGTGCTCAGGGTGTAGCCGAACCAGTCGACGTGGGTGATCTGGAAGGGGGCGTCGGCGGGCAGGGCCTTCAGCTGCTCGGAAAGGGCGATCTCGCGGATGGGGGCGACGGCGTAGGTGACGGGGTTGAGCTTGACGATGACGTCCATCCAGGCGGGGACGTTGTTGATGGGGAAGAAGATCCCGGAGAGGAACATGGCCGGCATGATCGCGACCTGGGAGATCATCTGGAAGCTCTCGACCGAGCGCAGGCGGCTGCCCAGGGCCACCCCCAGCCCCGTGAGCATGAACGACACGAGGGCGATGAGCCCGATGAGCTTGGCCACCACCTCGAGGGTGATGTCGATCCCGAGGATGGGAGCCATCACGAACATGACGATGCCGTTGACGAGGGAGACGGTGGCGCCGCCGGTGATCTTGCCGATGCAGATGGCGGTGCGGCTGACGGGCGCCACGAGAATCTCGCGGAGGAAGCCGAACTGGCGGTCGGTGACGATGGAGACCCCGGAGAAGACGGAGTTCATGAGGACGATCATGGCGACCATGCCGGGGAAGATGAACTGGCGGTAGCCGATGTCGCCGGGGAGGGTGGCGATGCTGTTGCCCAGCCCCTCGCCGAACATGACGAGCATCAAGATCGGCATGATGAAGGCGGAGATCATGCGCGGGCGGTCGCGGAAGTAGATGAGCACCTCGCGCATCCAGATGACGCGCACGACCTGGAGGAAGCTGGCGCGGCCGGTGGCGCGGTGGGGGGAGCCGGTGGCGACGCGCGCGCCGGCATCGGCCGTGGCAGTGGCCTGCTCGACCGTCATCGGAACCGTCCCAGGCGGCGCATGGAGCGAAGCTTATCCTCTTCGCTCGCTTCGGCCTCGCGGATCTGGTGGCCGGTCATGGAGACGAACACGTCCTCGAGGGTGGGGGCGCGAATGCCGACCGAGCGCACCTCGCCCTCGATGCGATTGAGCAGGACCGGGAGGAACTCCCCGCCCTGCTCGACGTTGAACTCGACGGCGTCGTTCTCGAAGCGGGTTTCGACCTCGAAGGACTCGCGAATCTCGCGGGCGAGGGCTTCGTTGTCGGGCCCGGCGATGGAGACGACGTCGCCGCCGAGGCGGGCCTTGAGGCGGTCCGGCGTATCGAGGGCGATGATCTTGCCGTAGTCCATGATGGCGACGCGGTCGCAGGCCTCGGCTTCGTCCATGTAGTGGGTGGTGAGGAAGATGGTGACGCCCTCGGTATCGCGCAGGGAGCGGGCGTAGGCCCAGATGCTGCGGCGGGTCTGGGGGTCGAGGCCGACGGTGGGCTCGTCGAGGAAGAGCACCGAGGGCCAGTGCATGAGGCCGCGGGCGACCTCGAGGCGGCGGCGCATGCCGCCGGAGAAGGTGATGACGGGGTCGTTGGAGCGCTCGACGAGGCCCACGCGGTCGAGCAGGTGGTAGGCGCGGGGGCGGATGTCCTCCTTGGCCATGCCGAAGAGCTCGCCGTGGAAGACGAGGTTCTCGCGGGCGGTGAGGCGCTCGTCGACGGTCGAGTCCTGGAAGACGATGCCGATCTCGCGGCGCACCCCGGCGGGGTCGTCGACGATGTCGTAGCCGCCGATGGTGGCGCGCCCGGCGGTCGGCTGCAGGAGCGTGCAGAGCATGGAGATGGTGGTGGTCTTGCCCGCGCCGTTGGGCCCAAGGAAGCCGAAGATCTCAGCCTCACCGACTTCGAAGGAGATGCCGTCCACGGCGGTGATGTCGCCGAAGCGGCGCGTGAGCCCGGAGACCTGGACGGAGGGAGGCACCGGACCATCTTGCGGTGCGAGTCCCGTTGCGCGCGAACTTCGCATCGGGGAAACGTAACCGGAATTCCGGTTATCGGCAAGCTCTGCGGCGGGAGTCACGGGCTAGCCCTCCGGCTGGAACACGTCGGTATCGGGGAAGTAGTCGGACCAGGCGAACCAGAAGACCGCGAAACCGTTGAGGACCTGGAGGCGGCTCCCCGCAAGATCGCCGGAGATCGCCTCGCCCGTGAGCACGGACCAGACGGAGCCGGTCTCGAGGTCGCGCACGACCGCGCCGCTCTCGTCGGGGTCGTGCGCCTCGAAGCTGAGGATGCGGCCGTCGACCGTGGGGTCGTAGGCGACGGCGGTGGCGCCGATCTCGTCCCAGGCGACGAGCACGGGCTGGTTACCGATGAGGTCGTTCACGACGAGGGTCTCGGCGAGGTCTCGGTGGGCGTAGGCCTTGCGGCCCTGGGGCAGGACGACGCCGTGCACGAGCTCCTTGAAGAAGAGGCGTTCGTCCTCGTTGCGCTCGCCGATGACGCCCGCCTGGGGGCGGAAGTAGTAGCCGCTGTAGGCATCGATGACGGGCCCGCCCTGGTCGAGGACGGTGGTCTCGGGATGGAGCATGCGCCAGCTCTCCCAGCGGGTGAGGACGGCGGGGACGACCTCGAGCTCCGTACCGGAGAGGGGCCCCTCGACGGCCCTACCGAGGAACTGGCTCCAGAGGGTGTCGGTCTGGCGGTCGAACATGACGAGGGCGTTCATGATGAGCTTGCCCGATACCCCGAAGGTGAGCAGCTGGTCTTCGACGTCGCGGGCATACACGATGCCCGTAAAGCAGAGCGGTCACCAGGTGACCGCGATGGGCCGCCCTCCCAGTGTGTCGTTCACGATCTCGTGGGCGCTGAGGAAGGCGGCGCCGTAGGCACGGTGCTGCCCGTCGATGGAGACGCCGATGACGATATCGCTCAGGCTGAGCTGGGCGTCGCCCTCCTCGGCGGAGATGATGCGGGGCCTGTCGATGGCGGGGATGGCGTCGGGCAGGAGGAGGGTGACGATCTCCAGGGGGACTTCTCCCTCCTCGCCGGGAGCCATCGTGGCGGTGGCAGCGGGGGGCTCGGTGGCGGAGGGGGTCGCGCTGGCGGTAGCGGTCGCCGTCGAAGGGGCGGTTTCCGTCGGGGGGGCGGCTTCGGTCGCGCGCTGCGTTGCGCTGGC
>VXPF01000130.1 GCA_009839725.1 Dehalococcoidia bacterium
CGCCTCCCCGCCGCCTCCGCCCGCATCGACCCCGAGGGCGAGATCGTCATCGTCATCGGACGCGAGCTGTCCGCCCCCACCCGCGAGGAGGCGCTCGCCGGAATCTTCGGTTACACCGCCGGCAACGACGTGAGCGCCCGCGACTGGCAGGCGAACGACGGCCAGTGGTGGCGCGCCAAGGGCGCCGACACCTTCGGCGTCTTCGGCCCGGCCATCGCCACTGGCCTGGACCACGACGCCATCGAGGTCCGCACCCGCGTCAACGGCGTCGAGACCCAGCACGGGCGCTCCGACGAGCTCATCCTCGATATCCCCGAGATCGTCCGCTACACAGCGGCCGCCATGACGCTGCTGCCCGGCGACATCATCTACAGCGGCACGCCCGGCCAGCCCCAGGCCCTCAACCCCGGCGACACCGTCGAGATCGAGGTCACCGGCGCGGGCGTCCTCAGCAATCCCGTCGTCGCCGGTTCCTGAGCCGCGTATCGGCTATGCTTCCGAAACTCAACAGGGGTGCGTCGCAATGAAGAAAGTCGTGGTCGATCGAGTGATCTGTCTGAAGGCGGGGCAGTGCTACTACCTCCAGCCCAGCATCTTCAAGGCCGATCCGCAGGGCTGGCCCGACATCCTCGTTGAATTCCCCGAGAGCGACGACGACATCGAAGCAGCCGAGGACGCCGCCGAGATCTGCCCCAGCGGCGCCATCGTCGTCGAGGACGCCTAGGCGGTAGCGCTCCCTAGTCGAAGCGCGTCGGGATATCGAGGTGCTCCAGGGCGTCGTCGCCCACGCGCTCCACGATCGCTTCCCACTCCCCCAGCTCCCACTCGCCCACGAACGTGATCGCCGAGCCTTCCTTGCCCGCGCGCGCCGTGCGGCCCACGCGGTGGATGTACTCCTCCGCGTTCTGCGGCACGTCGTAGTTCACCACGTGTGCGATGTCGGGAATGTCGAGCCCGCGCGCGGCCACGTTCGTCGCCACCAGCCACTCCAGCTTCCCGCTGCGGAAGTCCCGCATCACGCGGTCGCGCTCGCTCTGGCGCAGGTCACCGTGGATGGCGCGCGCCTGGATGCCGTCGCGCCGCAGACCATCGGTCAGCTTGTCAACGCCGACCTTCGTCCGCCGGAAGATGAGCGAGCGGCCCAGGTCCATCGTGTCGTGAAGGTGCTCCAGTGCGTGGAACTTGTCTCGTGAGGCCACTTCGACGTAGAGCTGCCGGACCGTATCCACCGGCTGCAACTGCGTGGGCGCCGCCTCGACCCGCTCCGAATCGCGCATGTAGCGCCACACCAGCCGGCTGATGCTCATCGGCATCGTCGCGCTGAAGAGCGCCGTCTGCCGGTCGAGCGGCGCCTGCCGCAGGATCTGGTCGATGTCCTTGGCGAACCCGATGTCGAGCATCTCGTCCGCCTCGTCGAGCACCACAAAGCTCGCGCGCTGGAGCGAAAGCGTCCGCCGCCGCAGGTGGTCGATCACGCGCCCCGGCGTGCCCACGATCACGTGGCCGCCCCGGTCGAGCGCTTCGAGGTCGCGGTTGATGGGTTTGCCGCCCACGAGCCGGATCGTTCGGAATCCGTAGAAGTCGCCCAGGTGCGCGATCACCTCGGTCACCTGGTCACAGAGCTCGCGAGTCGGCACGAGCACGAGGCCCTGGACCTCGTTGCGGCCTGGGTCGATGGAGCGGGCCAGCGGCTCGCCGAAGGCGAGCGTCTTGCCCGTCCCCGTCTGTGCCAGGCCGACCACGTCGCGCCCCTCGTAGAGGAGCGGCATGGAGCGTTCCTGGATCGGGGTCGGCTGTTCGAAACCGAGCGCCGCGATCGCGCGCAGCCCGTCCCCGCGCACGCCTGCTGCGTGGAAGGCCGCCGGTTCGGTCGGGTTGGCTTCCCGGGAGGGTTCTCGCTCCCGTTCGCGGGCGCCGTTCGGGGCCGAGCCGTTCTCGTGAACGGCCTGCGCGTCCGAACGCCGGCGGCGGCGCCCTCCGCGTGAGCGGCGGCGCTTGCGCGCCGGCCTGGGACCCTCCCCTGCATCCTCCTGGGGGCGCGAGGGGGGCCGTTCCGCGGTCGCGGTGGCGCTGGCGGTGTTGGTGTCGGAATGTCGCTCGGGGGAGTCGGTTGCTGTCTCGGTCTTGGCGCTGGTTCGCCGGAACAATCGCAGTGGCAAAGGGGGAATCTGTCCTCTCGTCGCCGCGTATCTCACCGCGGCTGGCAGGGGCGTCTCGTTCGTGTGCCGGGACTCTGCGGCGGCTCTTCCGCCCGCCTCGCAGCACCGGCGCTGCGCCCATCGTCTCCTGACGATACCACAAGCCCCGCTAACGCCCCGAAAGGGAGCGCTAGAATGTCGCGCGCACTCGCCCCCGAGGCAGCCACTGGAGGTCCGCATGGACTACGAGGTCATCATCTACGAAGTCGAGCGCGGACGAGCTCGCATCACACTCAACCGCCCCGAGAAGCTCAATGCGCTCTCCATCCAGGTCCAGGAAGAGCTCAACCACGCCCTCTGGGAAGCCGACAACGACAACCGCGTGCACACGGTCATCCTGCGCGGCGCCGGGCGCGCCTTCAGCGCCGGCTACGACCTTACCCCCCGCCCCCTCGCCGAACGCGACCCCGACGACCACACCCGCGAGGGCCGCTCCTTCGACGACGACGCCTGGCGCATGGAGCACAGCCAGCGCCTGCGCATGGCGATCTTCGACATGCACAAGCCCGTCATCGCCCAGATCCACGGCTACTGCGTGGCCGGCGGCACCGATGTCGCCCTGCTCTGCGACATGATCATCGCCGCCGATGACACCCTCATCGGCTTCCCGCCCGCCCGCGCCCAGGGCGCCCTCCCCAACAACATGTGGCTCTACAACGTCGGCCCCCAGTGGGCCAAGCGCCTCATGCTCTCCGGCGATTTCGTCACCGGCGCCGACGCCGCCAAGATCGGCCTGGTGCTGAAGGCCGTCCCCCTCGACCTGCTCGAGCAGGAGGTCGAGGGGCTCGCCGACCGCCTCGCCATGATCGACACCGATCTGCTCGCCGCCAACAAGCGCATCATCAACATCGGCCTCGAGATCATGGGCGCCCGCACCCTGCAGCGGATCGCCACCGAGAACGACGCCCGCGCCCACCTCGCCCCCAGCGTCGCCGAGTTCGGCGCCCGCTCCCGCGAGCACGGGCTTAAGGCCGCCCTCCAGTGGCGCGACACCAAGTTCGGCGACCAGCGCGCCCTCGTCGACCGGCCCGAGATCCGCGACGAGCAGGGCTTCTTCCGTGACCCTTAAGGCGACCGCCCTCCTCGCCATCGGGGCTATCTGGGGCGCGGCCGTCAGCGCCATCGCCCTCCACCCCGATGTCTGGTGGACGCTCGTCTTCGCGGCCCTCGCCACCGGCGCCGTTGGCTTCGGACGCAGCGTCGGGCTTGCGCGAGTGCTCGGCATCGCCGGCATCTGGGGAGGCGCCGGCGCAATCGTCGCCAGCGATCCCGACCACGCCTGGATCTCCGTCTTCGCCTTCCTCGCCACGGGAGCCACCGTCTACAGCTCCATGAACCGGGACGCCTTCCTCGTCGGTCTGGCCATCGCCGTGGCCTGGGTCGCTGCCACGGTCGCGGTCGTCGCGACCGGCGGTGGGCCCTGGATCACCGTGCTTGCCTTCCTCACCACTGGCGCCGTCGCGAACCTCGCCGAGGGCCGAGGCGCCGGCCTCCTCGCCATCGTCGCCTGGATAGCGGCCGCTGTGCTCATCGTCCTCCTCGATGGCTACCACTGGTTCGCCGTCTTTGCCTTCCTCCTGAGCACCCTCCAGTTCGGCGCGTTCGGCTTCAGGTTCCCCACCCGCATCGAATGGGACTTCCGCTCGGACGACCACAGCGACTCCGTTCGCTAGCATGGCCCCATGCCCGAAGCGGACCGCTATGAGGACTATGACGACTACGACGATGAGGAGGACGACGGCCTCGTTCTCGGCCCCGATGAGCGCGACCGCGATCTCCTCGACGGCACCTGGGAGCAGGAGTACTACTCGACCGAACGGCGCCCCTCCCGCGACTGGAACGCCATCGGCGTCGGCATCGCCCTCCTGTTGCTCATGGGGATGATCCTCCCCACCCTCCTCTTCGCCCTCCGGTAGCCCACCAATGCCCAACGACACGCTCACGGGAAAGGTCATCGCCGCCATAGGCGGGGGCGACGAT
The DNA here is from genome assembly GCA_009839725.1 of Dehalococcoidia bacterium. Classification (GTDB taxonomy): domain Bacteria; phylum Chloroflexota; class Dehalococcoidia; order Tepidiformales; family Tepidiformaceae; genus UBA2991. Next base: position 4,179 of record VXPF01000130.1, read on the forward strand.
CACCATCGTGCCGTTGCCGTAGCCGCCGCCGAGGCGGGCGCCTCCGTCGCGCTCGCGAGCTTCAACGCCATCCCCGAGCAGGAGTTCTCGGTGAACTCCATCGCCAATGAGATCTGGTCCATTGGCCGCGACCACTTCGCCGACGTCATCGAGGCGTCCGACCCGGACCGGATGGGCGCCTTCGCCCGGAAGACATGGGCCGAGCTTGGCGGCTGCGATGCCATCATCGTCGTCTCCTCCCTTCCTACCCCCAGCCCCGACTCCCCCGTCGAGGAGAAGCGGGCCTTCGCCGGTCGCCACCGCACCCCCCTCCTCGCCGCCCAGGCCTTCGGCGGGCTCATGCGCGAAGAGGGTGGCGGGGCCGTCATCTTCGTCGCTCCCGATCGCGACCCCGGCGACGAGAAGGCCCTCAACGCCGCCCTCTCCGCCCACCTCGGCGCCGGAGGGCCCCGCATCACCGTCGTCGGGCGCGACGCCCCCGCCCCCGACGAGGCTGCCGCCGGGGTACTCGCGGTATTCACTCCCGAGGGGGCCTCGTGACCGCCCCGTCCTCCGACCTCGCCCCGCCGCCCCTCGCCGACGTGGTCGTGCTCGAGCTTGCCACGGGCGTTGCCGGGCCCTACTGCGCCCGCCTCCTCGCCGATCTCGGCGCCCAGGTCGTCAAGGTCGAGCCCCCCGAAGGCGACCCCGCCCGCGCCGCGCTCCCGCTCGTCGAAGGCGAGAGCGCCTTCTTCGCCTGGCTTGCCGCGGGCAAGCTGAACGCTACCCTTTCCCTCGACGACCCCCGCATCGAGCAGCTTGCCGCCCACGCCGACATCGTCATCCACAGCGAGCGGGGCGCAGCCGCCGACCGCCTGGAGGAGCGCCTCGCCGCCGCCAACGAGCGCGCCGTCGTCCTCTCCCTCTCGCCCTACGGCCGCACCGGCGAGCGTGCGGACTGGCAGAGCACTGCCTTCACCGAGTACGCGACCGGCGGCTACCACTACTTCGGCGGCGACCCGGAACGCGAGCCCATCGCGCTTCCCGGTCACCAGGTGCCCTTCCACGCCGGCACGCACGGCGCGGTGGGCGCCCTCGCCGGGCTGCACCACGCCCGCGAGCAGGGCCGGGGGCAGCGCGTCGAGGTTTCCCACCAGGAGGCCATCCTCAACGACCACGCCTGGCTCACCACCATCTGGACCCACCAGGGCGTCATCCAGAGCCGCACCGGCAGCATCTTCGTCCCCTGCGCCGACGGCTTCGTCTTCCTCTTCAACCTCGCGCCCTACCCCAACCTCTTCGTCCTCATCGAGCGCTTCGACCTGCTGGAGGACGAGTCCCTGCAGCAACCGCTCGTCTGGACCGAGCGCTTCTCCGAGGTCCTCGAAGCGTTCGCCGAGTGGACGAAGACCCGCACGAAGCAGGAGATCTACCACGCCGCCCAGGAGCTCCGGATCGCGGTCACCCCGGTCAACACGATGGCCGATGTCGCCGCCAGCGATCAGCTCGCCGCCCGCGACTGGTTCGGGACGCTCGCCCTCGGCGACCGTGAGCTCCTTGCCCCCGGCCTCCCCTACAAGCTCCCCGGGACCGCCCTGGACCCCGCCACCACCGCCGCCGCGCCGGGCGAGCACACTGACGCGGTCCTCGCGCCGGACTTTCCCTGGGCGAACGCGAACGTGGTCCCACCCCCGACCGCCGCCACCCCCTCGGACGGGGGACCGCTGGCGGGCATGCGTTTCATCGAGGTCACGGCCAACTGGGCGGGACCGATCGCCGGACGCCACTTCGCCGACCTCGGCGCCGACGTCATCAAGGTCGAGCTGCACACCAAGCCCGCCACGCGCACCCTCGCCTGGGTGCCGGCCGACATCTGGCCCGACCACTACCACCGCGCCGGCTACTTCAACAAGCTCAACCGCAACAAGCGCGCCGTCTGCCTCAACCTCGCCACCGAGGAGGGGCGCGCCGTCCTCTTCGAACTGGTCCGCCACGCCGATGGTCTCATCGAGAACAACGCCGCCCGCGTCATGACCCAGCTCGGCGTCGGCTACGACGTTCTCCGCGAGGTCAACCCCGGCCTCGTGATGTGCTCCATGGCCGGCTTCGGCGCCACCGGCCCCGAGCGCAACTACTCCGCCTACGGCAGCAACATCGAGGCAATGAGCGGGCTCGCCAGCGTCCTCGGCTACGGCCCGGGCGAGTACTACGGCACCGGCAGCTACTACGCCGATCCCGTCACCGGCAATCACGGCGCCCTCGCGATGCTCGCCGCCCTCCACGGTCGGCGTGCCACCGACACGGGCCGCTGGATCGACGTCTCCCTCTTCGAGGCCGTCCTGCCCTTCTTCTCCCAGGAGTTGCTCACGTACGCCGCTACCGGCGAGGCTCCCGAGCCCATCGGCAACGCTTCGCCCGTCCACGCTCCCCAGGGCGTCTATCCCTGCGCTGGCGAGGATCACTGGCTCGCCCTCACGGTCCGGGACGAGCGCGACTTCGCCGCCGTCGCCAAGGTCATCGGCTGCCCGGAGCTTGCCTCCGACCCCGCCCTCGCATACCCCGGTGGCCGGCGCGCTGCTTCCGCCGCCATCGACGACGCCATCGGCGCGTGGTCCCGGGAGCAGACTGTGACCGCCGCCGCCGCCACCCTCCAGGAGGCCGGCATCCCCGCTGCCCCCGTCATGCCCAACTGGATGGTCGTGAGCGATAACCACCTCAACGACCGTGGCTACTTCGTGCCGGTCCGCCACCCGGTCGCCGGAACGCACGTCTTCCCCGGCTTCCCCTGGCGCTTTGACCACACCCCCGGCGCCATAAGTCTCGTATACACAACACCGAGCCCACGAGACGTAGAGGGATGGGGGGGTGCGGGGGAGGGGTGGATAAAAAAAAAAGGGGGGGGGGGGGGGGG
>VXPF01000136.1 GCA_009839725.1 Dehalococcoidia bacterium
GGCCTGGTGCGGGTGGGTGTGGGAGACGCTGGGTCGGCCCCAGCCGTTCACGATCATCGAGCCGGGGGCGGGCGAGGGCGCCCTGGCCACCTCCCTGCTGGACTGGGCGGAGGGGCGGGGCGGAGGCTTCGCGGAGGCGCTCCGCTACGTCGCTATCGAGCCGAACGCGCAGGGCTCCGACGGGCGCGTCGACTGGCTCGAAGCCCCGGAGCCGGTGGAGGCGGGGGTGGTGCTGTCGAACGAGCTGTTCGACGCGTTGCCGGTGCGGCTCTTCGATGTCGAGGAACGGGGGCCGGTGGAGGTGTACGTGCGCTGGGACGGGGAGCGGTTCGTGGAGGCGCGAGGAAGCATCGCGACGATCGACGGAGCGCCCTCGGCGGGACGCTTCGAGGTGAGCGGGCGGGCGCACGCGACGATGTCGGCGATGTGCGACCTGGTGCAGCGAGGGGCGGTACTCGCGTTCGACTACGGGTACCCGGAGGAGGAGCTGTGGGCGGACTGGCGCCGGCAGGGGACGCTGCTCTGCTTCTACCGCCACACGGCGCACGAGGATCCCTACCAGCACGTGGGCGAGCAGGACCTGACGGCTCATGTGAACCTCTCCGAGCTGGAGCTGGCGATGGAGCTGGGCGGATTGACGCCGTTCCCGCCGGTGACGCAGGCGGCGTTCCTGACGGATGCGGGACTGGGGAGCCTGATCGAGAGCGTGCGCGACGACCTGCCCGAGTACTTCGCTCGGCGGCGGGCATTCCAGCAACTGACGGACGCGGCCGGCCTGGGGCGCGTTCGGGTGCTGGCGGGAACGAGGGGCGTGGAGGGGCAGCCGCCGGGATTCGGGGGCGAGGCGTGAGCAGCGGGGAGCGCGAGCCCGCGACCGCCTCGCCGCCTCGCGAGGAGCCCATCGAGGTGGGCGCGCGCGCTCCCGATTTCCGCCTCCCGGCCGTGACCACGGGGGGAGAGCAGATCGAGGTGGCGTTCGGGGAGACGCTGGCGGAGGGCGACGTGCTGCTCGTCTTCTACCAGGACGACGGGATGCCCATCTGCACGAGCGAGTTGAAGGCGTTCGCGCAGGAGCACGAGACCCTGCGTGGGGCGGGCGTGCAGGTGTTCGGCGTGAACACGAACGGGCTCGGCTCGCACGCGCGGTTCCAGGAGCGGGACCGCTTCCCCTTCCCCCTGATCAGCGACTTCCACGGGGAGGTTGTGCGCGCCTACGGCCTCTGGGACGACGACGCGCGGAAGTCGAGACGGGCGCTGGTCATCGTGGGTGGGGACGGGACGGTCCGCTACGTGGAGCCGCACTTCAACCCGGGCAACCTGGCCGCGTTCGAGGCGGTGTTCGCGGCGCTGGGGCTGGCGTAGACACTCGACCCCAGCGGGGTGCTGGCCTAGGGTGGCGGGGGCCGTTTCGAGGGCAGTGGCGGCCGCAGGGAGCAAAGCGTGACGCGAAAGCGACTTCTTATCGGGGGCGGCGTGGTCGTGATCGCGATCATCGCCGTCGCGATCGTCCTGGTCTGGTTGTTGCTGCTGCGAGATGACTCGCCACCACCCGTGAGCCTCGAGGGTGCTGTGTCGTCCCGGCAGGACGAGACGACGCCGGCCACGGCGACCCCCAGTCCCACGGCGGAGGGCACGGAGGCGGCCACAGCGGCCGCCACCGCCACAGCGGCGAGCCAGCCGGAGGCCCAGCCGGCCGGCATCGACGGGACGTGGACGCTGGCGGATGGGGAGGAGAGCTTCGTCGGATACCGGGTGGAGGAGGAGCTCGCGACGATCGGCTACAAAGAGGCGGTGGGCCGAAGCCCGACGATCGAGGCGACGATCACGATCGAGGGCGGGCAGCTGACGGGGGTCCTGGTGACCGCCGACTTGCGTGACCTGAAGAGCGATGACCCGCGCCGGGATGGCGCGATTCGCAACCAGGCGCTGGAGTCGAACGCATTCCCCATGGCCACCTTCGAGCTGACCGAGCCGGTGGCCGTCCCACCGGGCCTTGCCGAGGGCGAGCCCATTTCCATCGAGGCGAACGGCACGCTCACCCTGCACGGCGTGACCCGACCGGTCACGATCCCGATCGAAGGGAAGCTGGAGGATGGGTTGATGGTGGTCGTGGGATCGATCCCGATCGTGTTCGCGGACTACGACATCGACCAGCCGCGCTCACCGATCCTCGTGTCTATCGAGGACAACGGGGTGATGGAGCTGCAGTTGTTCCTCGTGCGGGGCCCGTAGCGACCCGCGATATTGACGGCCCGTTCGCGGCGTTCCAGCATGGAGGGCCAATGGCGGCCTACTCCGAAACCGTGATGGACCACTTCGAGCATCCCCGGAACGCGGGGGAGATGGACGCGCCCGACGGCGAGGCCACGGTTCGCAATCCCGTGTGCGGGGACCGGATGCAGGTGATGCTGCGCATCGCCGACGACCGCATTGCGAAGATGCAGTGGCTCACGCGGGGCTGTCCGCCCGCGATCGCCACGAGCTCGTGGACGAGCGAGCACGTCGAGGGGTGGACGCTGGCGGAGGCGGAGGCGCTCACGCGCGAGGCGATCGCCGAAGGCATCGGCGGGTTGCCACGAGACAAGGTGCACTGCAGCGTGCTCGCCGCCGACGCGCTCAGGAAGGCGATCGCGGACTACCGTGCGCGAGTGAGCTGAGGCGATTCCGTCTGTGCATTCGGTCACAAGCGGTCGTATGATGCGGCCACTGGCACCGGAGGCGCCTTTCCGATGATCGAATCCCTGCTCGCTCTCTACAGCCCGACCGCGCTCGGAGTGATTTTCGTGCTGGTGTGGGCGACCACGGCCATCATCGTGACGATTCCGGCCTTCGCGACGCGGGGCACGGCCCAGATGGTGTGGTTCGGGGCAGCGGGGTTCGTACTGACGATCGAGGCGGGCGTGCTGATCGCCCTGGCGGTGCTCAACAGCCAGGGCAAGGTCTTCTAGCCGCGGGTTTCCGGGAAAGCTACAGCAGGCGGCGGATGGGCTTGCGGCCCGGTCGCGGGTCGTAGTTGCTCTTGAACATCTCGAGCTTGTCACGCTCGATGAGGTACTTGCCGGCGAAGAGCGTGGCCGGGATCTTCTTCTGCTTGATCAGCCGCCGCAGGCTCTGGGGGTGAATCGAGAGCTCGCGGGCCGACTCGACGAGGTCCAGGTAGTCGTCAAATGGGGTCGCCATAGCCGTCATCTCCGCTCACCCGGATCGCGGGGTGTGAAACGATAATCCGAGTAGGCAATAAAAATCTAGCATCGTCTCGTCTTTATGTCGAAACCTTAATCTCGGAGTGGCCCCTGAGCGGGGTTGGGCTATCCTGCCGCGGATGGCGTCGGTGCTGTGGCTGGACTTCGAGGGGGTCGTGGTGGAGGCGGGGCTGACCGACGCGGTCATCGCCGAGTTCGGCGTTGACGCTCCCAACACCGGCGCCTCCGATTCCGAGATGGGGCTGGCCTCGGCGATTGCGCAATTCGAGGCGTCCCGCGAAGAGGTGGAGTCGCGCGTGCGGGAGCTGGCCCGGGTGCGCCCCGGGTTCGAAGAGCTTTTGGGATGGGCGCAGTGGCACGGGTGGCTTCCGATCGTGGTCAGCGCGGCCCCCGACGTCTGCGTCGAGACCGTGCTGGAGGATCCGGCCTTCGACCGCGTGACGCGGCACTGCGGGCGTACCCGGCAGGTGTATCGCTGGCGCCTGACCTACGCCAGCCCGCGGGGAGTCGAGCTGGAGGAGGGCTTCCTGCTCTCGTACGCGGCGGCGCTGCGCGATGCCGGCGACCTGGTCGTCCATGTCGGGCAGGGGGCCGCGGGGGAGGCGGCGGCACGGCTCGCCTACGCGACCTGCACGGGCGGGCCGCTGCGGGAGGTTCTGGGGGAGGGGGAACGAGCGTACGGATTCGAGACGCTGGAGGATGTCAGGGCGCTGCTGGAACGCGAGGGGGAGGCGTGGCGGGCATCCTTCGCGACCGCAACGGGATAGCGGCCGCGCGACCGGCCTAGACGTCGCAGGACATGATCACGAGGTCGCGCTCGTTGCCCTCGCGGTCGATTACCCAGCCCTCCAGCGTCGCCTGGTAGCGGAAGCCGAGACGCTCGAAGACGACGCGGGCGCCTTCCTGGTCGACCGTCATCTGGGCGGTGAGCTTGGTCACGCCGAGGGCGGGAGCGACCTGGCGAATCTCGGCAGCGAGCAGCCCACCCATTCCCGTGCCGCGGTAGCGGGCGTCGACGTTGATGCGGATCTCGCCGATGTGGCGGGTCCAGCGAGCAGGGCGGGTCCAGCGGGCGGGCTCGGTATGCAGGCTGGAGTAGCCGACAATCTTGTCGTCGACGCGGGCGACGATGGTGAACGTGTCCCCGGTCGTCACCTCGGCAAGCCAGGCATCCACCGTGGCGGCCGAGGTAATGTCTTCGCGCAGGAACAGGAGGACTTCTTCGTCCAGCCCGCGCGTGAACTCGAGCATGTCGTCACGGTCGTTGTCCGAGAACGCAAGGAAGACGGCGGGAGTGCCGTCACGGAGCTCGGCTTCCTTGGGGTAGCGGGAGGACAGGTTCGGGATGGAGGAGGTCATGGCGGGACAAGTATAGGTGTCGGGGACAGCAAGGGGAGCCGGCCCCGCCGGCAAAGCAGGCGGGACTTCCGTCTAGATTTCGCGAGCCATGATGAGCAGGTCGAGGTCGCGACCGTCGCGGTCCATGACCCAGCCGGGGAGGATGGCCTGGTAGCGGAACCCGAGCCGCTCGAACACGGTCCTGGCCGTGAGCTGGTCGACGGGCATCTGGGCGCTCAGGGTCCGGATGTTGAAGGCGGGGGCGACGGTGCGAATCTCGCCGGCCAGCAGGCCGCCGAGTCCCGTCCCGCGGTAGTCGGGATGCACGTTGATGCGAATCTCGCCCACGTGGCGGGTCCACCGGGCCGGCTCGGTATGGAGACTGCCGTAGCCGACGATGCGATCGCCGACCTCAGCGATGACGGTGAACGTCTCGCCCTTCTCGACATCGGTGAGCCACTCGTCGACGACGTCGGGAGAGGTGATGTCCTCGCGCAGGAAGAGCAGGTCTTCTTCCTCGAGCGCCCGCGCGAAGCCGATGAGATGGTCGCGGTCGGAAGAGAGGACGGGACGGAAGACCACGGCGGTGCCATCACGCAACAGGTCGTTGGTGGGATAGCGGAACGCGAGATCTTCACGTTTGAGCGTCATCGCGGAGGCATTCTAGCCAGTCCCGGACCCTTCACAAGGGGGCTCGCTCACGGTGGGGGCAAAGGCGTGGCAGGAGGTGCGGGGCAGGGCGGGATACTTCCGCAGGGAGGGGTCGTCGGCGGCTTGCTCGCAGAGCAAGAAGCTCGAGCCGCGACCGCTGCGGACGACACGCGCATACCGACAGAGGCTGCAGAGTCCGACGGCGGGATCGAGGGAGGGGGATGGGGAGTCGGTCACGTGCGCAGGGTAGCGCCAAGGTCCTGTTCGAGCCGGCGGAGCAGTCCCTGCTCAATGCGCACTACGTCCTTCTCGCCAAGCGTGCGATCGTCGGCGCGGAAACGGAGGGCGATGGCGAGCGACTTCTGGCCGGCGGGGACGCCCTCGCCCCGGTACTCGTCGAAGACATCGGCGCTGATGCGGACGCCGCGGGCGCGGTGCGTCCGTATGACCTCGAGAGTGGCGGAGGCAGGGGTGTCGGCCGGTACGAGGAGGGCGAGGTCGCGGCGCGCCTCGGGGTAGCGGCTGGGGGGCGCGTAGGCAGGCCGCTCGGGGATGGCGCGGGTCAGGGGCTCGAACCAGAGCTCGAAGAGGAACACGGGCTCCTCGATGTCGAAGGTGGCGGCCACGTCGGGGTGAACCTGGGCGACGAGGCCGACCGTCTCCTCGCCGACAGAGATGGCGGCGGTGTGTCCGGGAAGCAGCGCGTACTCCTCCACGGGGGTGAACGCCGCGGCCACGCCGAGGTCGTCGAGGAGGGCCTCGACCGCGCCCTTCGCATCGAAGTAGTCGAGGCGCTCGGGGCCGGGGCGCTCCCAGCGCTCGAGGCGCTGGCCGCCGAGGACGGCGCAGAGGACGGGGCGCTCGTGGGGGAGGTCGGCTTCGGTGGGGAGGTACTCGACGCCGACCTCGAAGAAGCGCATGGCGGCGTCTTCGTGGTGGCGGTTGCCGGCGTAGGCGGCGAGCACCGAGCCCCGCAGCGAGGTGCGGAGGTAGGTGTGCTGCGAAGCCACGGGGTTGGTGGCGGCAAGGGGACCGGCGCGATCCGCGTCGTCGGGGGAGACGACGCGGGAGAGGATCTCGCCGGAGGTGAGGGTGTAGCTCAGGACTTCCTGGAAGCCGAGCCCGGCGGCGAGCGCGCGGGATCGTTCGCGGACGCGCTCGAGGGGGCGGGGCTGGGCCTCGGGGAGGGAGCCGCGGAGAACCGTGGTCGGCAGCTTCTCGTAGCCGTAGACGCGAATCAGTTCCTCGATGACGTCATCGGGAAGATCGACATCGGGGCGCCAGAAGGGGGGCGTGACCTCGAAGGCGTCGCCGCTCTCCGTGACTTCGAAGCCGAGGGCCGTGAGGATACGGCGCACCTCGGCAGCCTCGATGGGGATGCCGAGCACCTGTTCGATGCGCGCCGCGGGAAGGGTAATGCGGGGGCTGGCGAGGGGTGTGGGGAAGGCGTCGACGAGGCCGGCGGCGGGACGCCCGCCCGCAACCTGCTCGAGCAGGTGGAGGGCGCGCGCCTGGGCGTACGAGGCGAGGTCGGGGCCGATGCCCTTCTCGAACCGGAGGGAAGCCTCGCTGCGTAGCCGGAGCTGGGTCGACGTGCGGCGGATGGATCCGGGATCGAAGTTCGCGACCTCGAGGAGGACCGTCTTCGTCGACTCGGAGACCTCGCTGTTGCCGCCGCCCATGATGCCGGCGACGGCCACCGGTCCCTCGCCATCGCAGATCATGAGCATGTCGGGGTCGAGGTCGCGCTCGACCTCGTCGAGCGTGGTGAGCGTTTCGCCGGCTCGGGCGCGGCGGGGGCGAATTTCGGCGCCCCGGACGAGGTCGTAGTCGAAGGCGTGGAGGGGCTGGCCCGTCTCCAGCATCACGTAGTTCGTGATGTCGACGACGTTGTTGATGGGCCGCATGCCGGCGCGGATGAGCCGCTGCTGCATCCAGGGCGGGGAGGGGCCCAGCTCGATACCCTCGACAATGCTGGCGGTGAAGCGCCGACAGAGGTCGGGCGCCTCGATCGTGACGGAGACGAAGTCGGCGGCCTGCCGCTCGGACTCCGTGTACGAGCGATCGGGTTCGCGCAGCGGCTTACCGGTGACGGCAGCCACCTCGCGGGCGAAGCCGAGGATGCCGAGGAGATCGGCGCGGTTGGCCCAGGTCGAGACATCGAAAACCACGTCGCCGATGGCGTCGACGAGGGGGGCGCCGATTGCGGAGTCCTCGGGCAGCACGAGGATGCCCTCGTGGTCATCGCTCAGGCCGAGCTCCTTCTCGCTGAGGACCATGCCGGCGGAGTCCACGCCGCGGATCGCGCGCAGCTTCAGCTTCGAGAGCTTTCCGGAGTGGCCATCGACGAGCATCGCGCCTTCCGTGGCGAAGGCGACTCGCTGCCCGGCGGCCACGTTGGGTGCGCCACACACGACGGTCTTCGGTCCTTCGCCCACGTTCACCGTCGCGAGCACGAGGCGGTCGGCGTTGGGGTGGGGGTCCACCGCGAGCACTTCGGCCACCCGCACGAGCTCGGGATCCCACTGTTCGCCGATGACCTCCCAGCCCTCGACCTCGGCAATAGCATCGGTGACACGCTTCGCGAACTCCGCGGGCGGGAGATCAACATCGACGTAGTCGCGCAGCCAGGAGAGCGGAAGTTTCACAGGCTAGAACTGCCTCAGGAAGCGCAGATCGTTCTGGTAGAAGTGGCGGATGTCCTCGATGCCCCAGCGAAGCATTGCGACCCGCTCGATGCCGACGCCGAAGGCGAAACCGGTGTGCCTGGAGGAGTCGTAGCCGGCGTTCTCGATGATCTCGGGGTGGACCATTCCGGCGCCGAGGATCTCGATCCAGCCGGTGCCGTGGCAAGTGCGACAGTCGTCCCCGCCGGCGCGGCAGAGGAAGCAGTCGATGGCCATCTCGACGCCGGGCTCGACGAAGGGGAAATAGCTGTGGTGGAAGATGATCTGGCGGTCCGCGCCGAAGAGGCGGCGGGCGAAGGCGTAGAGCGTACCCTTCAGGTCGCTCATGCGGACGCCCTCGTCGACCGCGAGGCCCTCGATCTGCGTGAGCATCCACTCGTGCGTGGCGTCGGTCGCCTCCTGCCGGTAGCACTTTCCGGGGACGATGACGCGCACGGGCGGCTCGGTCTGCTCCATCACGCGGATCTGGTTCGGGGAGGTGTGCGTGCGGAGCAGCATCTTGCGCTCGCCGTCGATGAGGGTGTCGATCCAGATGGTGTCCCACATGTCACGGGCGGGGTGGTCTTCGGGGATGCGGACGGCGTCGAAGTTGTAGCGCGCCCACTCGACCTCGGGTCCCTCGAAGACGCGGAATCCCATCTCCGCGAAGGCGTCGATGCAGTCGTTCATCGTCTGTGTGACGGGGTGGAGGCGTCCCAGCGACTGGGGCCGGCCGGGGAGGGTGACGTCGAGGGCGGCGTCGGCGGAGAGCGTTGCGAGGGCGTCGGCGCGCGCGGCCTCGCGGCGCGCTTCGAGCTCCCCCTCAAGTGTCGACTTGAGCGCGTTCAGCGACTTGCCAAGGGAGGCGCGCTGGTCGGGCGGGGCGTCCTTGAGGGAGCGCAACCGGAGCGTGAGGCGGCCATCCTTGCGGCCGAGCCAGTCGGCGCGCCAGGCCTCGCGCCCGGCCTCGTCGTCCGCCTGCGCGAGCGCTTCCAGCGCCTCCGCGCGGAGCGCATCAACCTCCGCTTCGATCGTGGACATCGGCACCAGGAATTATAGGTAGGGCCGGGTGACAGGCGAGCGGAGAGGCCGGAGCGGCCAAATCGCAAAGGTCGGGTGAAGGGTTCGGGGCATCTTTACCTTTGCCGTCTGGTGCGCGGAGGAGGCCGCCCTAGACTGCCGATTGAAGGGGAGTCGATGCACATTCCAGTGTTCCCTCGCAGATTCCGGGCGGGCGAAGGACAATAGGGGGCGGCAATGGTTCACACACTGCTGCAACAACTTCGCACATCGTGGCCGGGCGCCCTCGCCGGACTGGTGGCGATCGCGTTGGGCCTGGCGGTCGCGGAACTCGCCGCTCGCCTCGTCGACGGCGCCTCGCTGATCGTCGCGATCGGCAACATCGTGATCGACAACTCGCCCGAGCAGGTTACGAAGTGGGCGATCGACACCTTCGGCTCCAAGGACAAGCCGCTGCTCATCGCGGGCATCACGGTCGTCACCCTTGGCGTCGGAACAGGAGCAGGCGTCCTCTCCGGGCGCTTCCGCCCGGCGGGTCTGGTCGTCTTCGCGATTCTCGCGGTGGTTGGGGGGCTGGCGGCAGCCGATGACGGGCTGACATCGGACCTGGACGCCGGGATCACGGCCGCGGCGGCGGGTCTCGTGGCGATGGCAACACTCCTCTGGCTGCTCATGACGGCGCCCAAGCAGGAAGCGGCACCGGACGACTCGGCCGACGACCCCGCAACTTCGCCCCAGCGGAGGCGGTTCCTGTACGTGGCGGGGGGCGGACTGGCGGCGGCGGCGATCGCGGTGCCACTGGTGCGGCGGTTCATCGACACCGGGGCCGACGTCGACGCACAGCGCGCGTCCATCGCCGACCGGTTGCGCAGCTCCTCGCGGGCGAGGGAGGCGGCAGCAACGGCAACCGCGACGCCAACGGCAGGCGCTACTCCCCAGGCCACGGCCACTGTGACGGCAACCCGGCCCGCGGAAGCAACACCTGAGGCGACGACCGCCCAGGCAACGCCGACCGCGACGGAGGCGCCAAGCGGCTCCGAGACCGCAACGCCCGAGGCAACGGCAGCGGATGCCGGAGCAGAGCCGACCGCGGAGGCCACACCGGAGCCAACACCCGAGCCCACACCGGAGCCGACACCGGAACCCACGCCGGAGCCAACCCCGGAGCCAAGGCGCGGACCGGAGACGGTGCGCGGCATCTCCCCGCTCGTCACGCCGAACAACCGGTTCTACAAGATCGACACGGAGCTCAGGGTGCCCCGTATCGACAGCTCCGACTGGAGCCTGAAGATCAAGGGCATGGTGGACCGCGAGCTGGAGTTCACGTTCGACGACCTCCTCGACATGGGCCTCGAGAGGGAGTCGGTGACGCTCGCGTGCGTCTCCAACGACGTGGGGGGGAACCTGGTCGGAAACGCGTACTGGCAGGGCGTCCCCCTGCCCACCCTCTTGCGGGAGGCAGGGGTGCAGGCCGGCGCCACGCAAGTCGTCGGGCGCACTGTCGGGGGCCGTTTCACAGTGGGCTTCCCCACGGATGTCGCGCTCGACGGGCGGAAGTCGATGGTGGTTCTCGGGATGAACGGGGAGGCCCTGCCGGCGGACCACGGCTTCCCGGCTCGCCTGATCATCCCCGGGCTCTACGGCTACGTTTCGGCGACGAAGTGGCTGGAGGAGATCGAGCTGGCGGAGTGGGACAGCTTCGACGCGTACTGGGTCGGCCGACGCGGGTGGGCGAAGGAGGGGCCGATCAAGCTCCAGTCGCGCATCGACGTGCCCGGGAACGATGACAACGTGAACGCAGGCAATGTGCGGATCGCAGGGGTGGCCTGGGGGGGGCTGCGGGGCGTGAGCGGCGTCCAGATTCGACCTCACCGGCGCTCCGGCGACGGCCACTCCTCGGACGACACCTGGATCGACGCGCTCCTGAGCGAGGAGCTCTCGGACAGCAGCTGGCGGCAGTGGGTGGTCGACTGGCCGGCCACCGAAGGCAGCTTCGACCTGGAGGTCCGCGCCATCGACCGGAGCGGCATGGTGCAAACGGCGGAGCGGAAGGGGAAGAAGCCCGACGGGGCCACGGGCCACCACATCATCCGCGTGAACGTCAGGGCCTAGGGAGTCGCTCCTGCCAGGACGGCTCGCCGGGCGCAGGAGGCACAGCGTGCAGAGACGCGCCTTCCGGCGAATGGCGTCGGGCATTCTCGTCCTGGGGGTGCTCATTGGCATCGCCTGCGGGGGAGGGGAGCCGGGAGGCTCCGGCCCATCGGCGTTGCCCGAGAGCGATGGCGGCACGCCCGCGAGCGGGGAAGCGGCGGAGTCCACCGAGAGGCAGAGCGATGCCGCGGAGACGGCAGACGGGACCACGCCCCCGCAAGGCCCGGTCGAGAACCCCGCGCCGGAGTTCCCGGCGGGGCTGACGTGGTTCAACGTGAGCGAGCCGCTCAGCTTCGAGAAGCTGCGGGGCAAGATCGTCCTGCTCGACTTCTGGACGCAGGGCTGCATCAACTGCCAGCACATCATTCCCGACCTGGAGCGGCTCGAAGAGGAGTTCGCTGACAGCCTCGTCGTCATCGGCGTGCACACGGGGAAGTACTCGGAGGAGCAGAAGGACTCGGCCGTAGCCGAGGCGATCGCGCGCTACCAGCGCAAGCACCCGGTGGTCAACGACCCCGACTACGTCGTCTGGCGGCAGTGGGGCGTGCAGGCCTGGCCCACGGTCGTCCTGATCGACCCTCGGGGGAGCGTCGTCGGGGGACGGGCGGGGGAAGGGGTCTACGAGGCCTTCCAGCCCGTCATCGCGACCGTCCACGAGCGGTTCACCGCGCGCGGCCTGATTGATACGACGCCGATCCCGCTCGATCTCGAGGCGACGGTGGCCTCGACCTTCCTCTCGTTCCCCAGCGAAGTGCTGGTGGACGAACGCGGAAACCGCATCTTCATCGCCGACGCCGGCCACCACCGCATCGTGGTCACGGACCTGGCCGGCCGCGTGATCACGGCCTACGGAGCGGGGATCTCCGGATTCACGGACGGCGGACCGACCGAGGCCCGTTTCAACGACCCGCAGGGCCTCGAACTGTCGCCCGACGGGAACACGCTCTGGGTGGCGGACACGCGCAACCACGCCGTTCGCGCGATCGACCTCGGGACCGGCCAGGTCACGACGATTGCGGGCAACGGCCAGCGAGGGTACGAGCGATTCCCCGGTGGCGACCCCTTGAGCGCGGCGCTGGCGTCGCCCTGGGACGTCCACCACCACGAGGGCTTCCTGTACATCGCGAACGCGGGCTCTCACCAGATCTGGGTGCTGAACCTGGAGTACTCCTACCTCGAGGTGTTCGCGGGGACGCGCTACGAGAACATCGACGACGGGCACCGGCTGG
This sequence comes from Dehalococcoidia bacterium, assembly GCA_009839725.1. Classification (GTDB taxonomy): domain Bacteria; phylum Chloroflexota; class Dehalococcoidia; order Tepidiformales; family Tepidiformaceae; genus UBA2991. The sequence goes on from VXPF01000136.1 coordinate 12,259, forward strand.
ACCGGGCCACGCTCGCGCAGCCGAGCGGGCTCAGCGGCGACGGCACGCACCTCTACTGGGTCGATGCGGAGTCGAGCTCGGTGCGGCGCGTTCCCTTCGAGGGGAAGGGGGACGTGGAGACCCTGATCGGTACGGGCCTGTTCCGGTGGGGCGACGCCGACGGTCCCGCCGGCGTGGGCTTGATCCAGCACGCACAGGGGCTCGTTCTGGGGGACGGCGTGGTCTACATCGCGGACACCTACAACCACAAGGTCCGGGCACTCTCGCTCGCCGATCTGTCCGTGATGACGGTCGCCGGCAGCGGGGAGCGGGCCTGGAGGGACGCGACGGGCGCGGCCGCCGCCTTCGAGGAGCCGAACGCCCTCGACCTGGCCGGGGGCAAGCTATACCTGGCCGACACCGGCAACCATGCGATCCGGATCATCGATCCGGCCACGGGGGAGGTGGGGACGCTGGCGCTGACGAACCTGGGGGCGGCGAGCCCCAGGCTTCCGGAAGACGGGGTGCTGCGGGTGCAGCTGCCCACGCAGGTCGTCGCTCCCGGCGTGAGCACGCTGCGCATCACCGTCCTGTCACCCGAGAGCTACAAGCTGAATGCGGCTGCTCCGTCGCGGCTGGAGCTGGAGTCGAGCAGCGATCGGGTGGTGCGCCTGAGCGAGACGCTCCTGACGTGGAGCACGGATGAGGGGTCCTTCACGATCCCCGTGCCGATCGAGTTGCGGGAAGGCGAGGCGGAGATCACGGGCCGGGGTGTCGTCTATTTCTGCCGAACGGGGGAGGAGGCGCTTTGCCTGATCCAGCAGGTTGAGCTGGTGGTGCCGGTGCGCGTCAGCGCCACGGCGACGGCGGGGGAGGTCCTTGTCGAGTACCTGCTGCCGGCCGTGCGGGGCACCTACGAGGGTTCTTGACAGCCCCCGAAGGGGGCCGAATCATGGCGGACACCTTATTGACCGAGGAGGAGCGCGTGGTTCGAGGCTACGTCCTTATCGAGACTGACGTTGGAAGCGCGAAGGCGGTCGGCGCAGCCGCCGCCTCACTGACCTACCCGGGCGCGAGCGTGCTCGCGGTCGACACGGTGACGGGACCGTACGACGTCATCGTCCAGCTCGAGGCGGCGGACCTCGACACGCTCGGCACGGCCATCACCGACGCGATCCAGACCGTGACCGGCGTGCAGCGCACGACGACCTGCCTGGCGGTGCGCCTCGGCTAGACCCCCTACCACCCCACGAACGTGACGATTCCGACCTCGGCGATGATCAGCGTGGAGGATGCGCGGGAGCGCATCCTCGCCTTCTTCGAGCGCCTGGAACCGGAGCAGACGCCCGTGATCGAGGCGCTGGGGCAGGTGCTGGCCGAGGACGTGGTAGCGGGGTTCGACATCCCGCCGCTGGACAACACCGCCATGGACGGCTACGCCGTTCGCGCCGCGGACACCGACGGCGCGAGCGAGGGCGACCCCCGCAGACTGACCGTGATCGCCGACCTGGCGGCGGGCTACGTGCTCGACACGGCCGTGGGCGAGGGCGAGGCGGTAAGGATCATGACGGGGGCGCCGATCCCGCCGGGTGCGGACGCGATCGTGCCCTTCGAGGAGACGGACGAGCCGCTGCGCGAGCCGGGACAGGCGCCGACACGCGGCGACGAGGTCGGGGTGTTCAAGGCGGCGCTGGACGGAGCCAACATCCGGCGCCGGGGCGAGGACATCCGAACGGGACAGGCCGTGCTGGAGGCGGGACGGGTGATTCGCGCCTCCGAGATCGGCGTGCTTTCGAGCATCGGGCGCACGGAGGTCTCCGTGTACCGGCGTCCCGAGGTCGCCATCCTCTCGACCGGCGACGAGATCGTCACACCCGGCGAGGAGCGCCGGGCCGGGCAGATCTACGACGCCAACGCGCACAGCGTGGCCGCGCTGGTGCGCGCGTTCGGGGGGCGCCCGCGCCTCCTTGGCATCGCCCGGGACACGGTCGAGGACCTGACGGCGAAGATTCACTCCGGGCTCGACGCGGACATGATCGTGACGAGCGCGGGCGTCTCGCGGGGCGACTTCGACGTGGTCAAGGACGTGCTCGCACGGGAGGGCGCCATCGACTTCTGGACGGTGCGGATGAAGCCGGGCAAGCCGCTCGCCTTCGGCGCCTTCGAGGCGCCGGACGGGCGTCGCGTGCCGCACCTGGGGCTGCCGGGGAACCCGGTCAGCTCGATGGTCGCGTTCGAGCTATTCGGTCGCCCGGCCATCTTCAAGATGCTGGGGCGAGCCAGTTGGGAGCGGCCGGTGATCAAGGCGGTCACGCGGGACCGGGTGGTGAACACGGACGGGCGGCGCTTCTACGCGCGCTGCATCGTGACGCAAGGGGAGGACGGTCGCTACTACGCCGACCTCACTGGCCCACAGGGGAGCGGCATCCTGACGAGCATGAGCGCGGCCAACGGGCTGACGGTCATCCCGGAGGACCTGCCGCGGGCGGAGCCGGGCGACGAGATCGACGTGATGATGATCGACTGGGAGCACCCGGGGTAGCAGCTACACTGGCGGGATGACCGACGAAGCCCGCCCCTGGTACGAGGCCCTCTTCGAGCGCGACTGGTACGACTACTTCGCGAAGGGTGGCCCCAGCTCGCCGGATGAGGATGGCTCGTACGCACGCCGGACCGATTCCGAAGTCGACTTCATCGAGCAGGCGCTGGGGCTGACGGAACCGTGCGACCTGCTCGACCTGTGCTGCGGACCGGGTCGCCACAGCGTGCGGCTGGCGAAGCGGGGGCACCGGGTTAGGGGCGTCGACATCTCCACCTACAACCTTGAGAAGGCCGCGGAGCTAGCCAGAGAGTTCGAGGTTGATGTCACCTGGCGCGAGCGCGACATGCGGGAGACGGGTCTCGCGGATTCGAGCCAGGACGCGGTCATCAACATGTTCACGGCGTTCGGCTTCTTCGACGACGAGGGGAACCAGCGCGTGCTCGAAGAGGTGGCGCGGGTGTTGCGACCCGGTGGCCTCTTCTTCATCGACCTGGTGCACCGCGACTCGCTTCTGCGCCGGTACCAGCCTCGTATGTGGAGCGAGCGCCACAACGGCGCCTTTCTATTCCAGGAGCACTCCTTCGACAGCGCGGCGGGCACTCAGACGACCAACTGGACGGTCGTCAAACCAAACGGGGAGCGCATCGAGCAGAGCTTCACCCTTCGCGTGTACACGCTCCAGGAACTGGAGCTCCGGATGGCGCTGGCGGGCCTGACGGTGGAGGACGTGTGGGGCGGGCTCGACGGGGTAGACCTGACGATGGACAGCCACCGCCTCGTGATCCGGGCGCGAGCGGAGTAGCGGCTAGCGCTCGCCGTCCAGCAGGTCGGGGCGGCGCCGGCGGGTGCGCTCACGGCGCTGCTCCTGCTTCCACTTCTCGATCTCGGCATGGTGACCGCTGAGGAGCACCTCGGGAACGGTCCAGCCGCGGTAATCGGCGGGGCGGGTGTACTGGGGGTGCTCGAGGAGGCCGTCCGCGAACGACTCCTCCCGCGGGGAGGCGTCGTCGCCGAGGGCGCCGGGGAGGTGGCGGGCGACGGCCTCGATGAGCACCATCGCGGGAAGCTCGCCCCCCGTCAGGATGTAGTCGCCGATCGAGACCTCGCGGTCGACACAGTGCTCGACGAAGCGCTCGTCGACTCCCTCGTAACGGCCGGACACGAGGACAAGGCGGGGATGGGCGGCCAGCTCGCGCACGAGCGCGTCGTTCAGCAGCTCTCCCTGGGGGGAGAGGTAGATGACGTGCCCGGCGGGCTCGGCCGCCGCCTGCGCGGCCTGGAGGGCGGCGTCGAGAACGTTGACCTTCATGACCATGCCGTGACCGCCGCCGAAGGGCTGGTCGTCGACGGTGCGATGGCGGTCGGTGGCGTGCTCGCGGATGTCGTGGAGGTGGAGGTCGAGCAGACCGGCGTCGCGGGCGCGCTTGATGATGGAGACATCGAGCGGTCCGGCGAAGGCCTCGGGGAAGAGGGTGAGGACGTCGACCCTCATCCGTCGTGCTCGACGGGGCCGGCCAGCAGCTCGGCGATGTGGGCCATGAGGGGAAAGAGCACCGCGAGGCCATCGGCGACGCCCTTGGGGCTGCCGGGCAGGTTGACGATGAGGGTCTTGCCGCGGGTGACCGCGAGGCCCCGCGAGAGGATGGCGAAGGACGTGTGCTTGAGTCCCTCCTGGGCGATCGCGAGGGGGATGCCGGGCATGTCGCGCTCGGCAATGTCGCGAGTGGCTTCGGGGGTGAGGTCGCGGGGGGTGAGGCCGGTGCCGCCGGTGGTGAGGATGACGTCGGCAACGCCGGCGTCGCACCAGGCCGCGAGCTGCGCTGCGACCGCCTGGCGGTCATCGGGGAGGGCAGCGCGAGCGGCCAGCTCGTGCCCCTCTTCGCGGCAGCGGTCCTCGATGAGGGCGCCGCCCTCGTCGACGCGCGTGCCCCGGGAGACGCCGTCGGAGACGGTCAGGATCGCGATTCGCGCCATCGGGACAGTCTAGCGCGGGCCTCGGGGAGCGCGTCGGGGCGTGAGGAAGCGCACGACGGACAGGCGGAATTCTATTGACACCCTCCGGGGGGCTACCTATAGTCCGTGTGGGGAGAAGTGGGGAGAGATGGGAATCTTCCCCAGTTTTATCCTGATTTCGGTGGGGTTTTCCCTGCCCGAGGGGCCATCATGGCGTTCCGTGGGAACTTCGAGTACCAGTTGGACGACCGCAAGCGGGTCGCCCTGCCTCCGAAGTTCCGCGAGGAGTTCGCGAACGGCGCCATCCTCGTGCCCGGACTCGATGGCTGCATCGAGGTCTACACACCCGAGGGGTTCGAGGCGGAGGCGCGCGTGGTTGAGCGCGTGCCCGCCTTCTCCGAGCAGGGCCGCCAGCTGCGCCGGGCATTCTTCGCGTCGTCGTTCGACGTGCAGCGCGACGCCCAGGGCCGCCTGCTGATTCCCGCCAAGCTGCTCACCTACGCGGGCATCGAGCGGGACGTGGTCGTGCTGGGCAACGACCAGCGGCTCGAGATCTGGGACCGGACCACCTGGGAGGAGCAGGAGTCGACGCTGCCCGGCGCCCGCGCCAGCGCCCTCCAACAGCTTGCCGAAGAGTCCGCCGCCGGCGGGGGAGGCTAGCGTGACGATCATGACCACGCCGAGCGCGCCACACACGCCCGTCCTCCTCAGCGAGGCGCTGGACTATCTGGCCGTGCGCGAGGGTGGAGCCTACATCGACTGCACCGCCGGGGCGGGCGGCCACAGCGCCGCCATTGCGGAGGCGATGGGGACGGAGGGGCGCCTGCTCTGCATCGACCAGGACGGCGAGGCGCTGGAGTTCGCGCGAACGAGACTGGCTCCGTTTGGGAGGCGGGTCAGCTTCGTTCGCGGGAACTTCCGCGATCTCGACGCCGTCGCCGCGGACGAAGGGTTCGAGGCGGTGGACGGAATCCTGATGGACCTCGGCGTTTCTTCGATCCAGCTGGACACCGCGGAGCGGGGGTTCGCCTTCGCACACGAGGGGCCGCTGGACATGCGCATGGACCAGTCGTCGGACGGCTTGACGGCTGCGGACATCGTCAATACGTGGGACGAGCGAACGCTCACCACCCTCTTCCGGGAGGAAGGGGAGGTGCGCGGGGCGCGCCGCATCGCGAAAGCGGTGCTGAGGGCGCGGCCGCTTCGCTCGACCTGGGATCTAGCCAAAGCCGTCGAGCAGGCTGCGGGGGGCGCGAGAGACCGAACCCAACAACACCCCGCCACCAAGGTCTTTCTCGCGCTTCGGCTTCGTGTCAATGGCGAACTCGACTCGCTGGACACGGCTTTGCCGCTTGCCCGCAGCCTGCTCGGCTTTGGGTCTTCCCGCGAAAGCGGGAGGCTCGTCACCATCGCCTTTCACTCACGGGAAGACCGGATCGTGAAGCAGTTCTTCGGGCGCGAGTCGCGCGACTGCATCTGCCCACCGGTGCTGCCCGAGTGTCGTTGCGACCATCGCGCGACGCTGCGTGTGCTCACCCGCAGGGCCGTGCGCCCGGGAAACGAAGAGGTCGACCGCAACCCCCGCTCGAGGAGCGCCGTCTTGCGCGCAGCCGAGCGGAAATCCGAGGCGTAGCCATGACGGCCCTCGACCAGCCCGCGCCGCGAACCCACCGGGGGCTCTCGCTGCCGAAGCTGGGCGTCAGCGGCTGGGTCGTGGCGGGCGCGCTCATCGTTTCGGCGAGCGCGATGGCGCCGGTGGTGCAGAACAGCCTGCTGACGACCCAGGGACGCGATCTCGAGGTGCTGGAGGGCGAGCAGAAAGCCCTCCAGGTCGAGATGCGGCAGCTGGAAGCCGACATCGCCCGCCTGATCTCCGTGGACCGCATCGCAAGGCGGGCCGCTGAGATCGGTCTGTTTCCGGGCGCGAACGCCATATTCGTGACGATCGGGGAAGCCGGACCGGAGCCCCCGAACATCCCTGCGGAGCATCTCCCCGAGACCTCGGAGCTCGGCTCCGGGCTCGCTCCGTAGCCGCGGGACCACCCATGGAGGCGATGCCGCTGCTGAACTGAGATCGAACCGGTCACGGGAGGGGGCCGGCGGGAGGGCGCCTCATGGCGCACCAGCAGGCGAGGCGAACGAGCCGGGTCTGGCTTCCGGCGATCGCGTTCGCGGTCTTCGCGGCCGTCGTCCTCGCGCGCCTCGTTCAGGTCCAGATCCTCGAGCACGACCGCTACGCCGAGGAAGCTCGCAGCGAGCTCTTCGCCAGCGACACGGTGTTCGAGCGGCGCGGCGCCATCCTCGACCGCAACGGTTTCCTGCTGGCCATGAGCACGGACACGTGGGACCTGTACGTGGCCTCGCGCCTCTGGAGCGACCCTGAAGTCGCCCGCGAGGCCTCGGAGGCGATCTCGAAGGCGACAGGGCACGACGCCACCTACCTGCGCACGGTTGTCAGGGAAAGCGGGCTGGTGGACGTGCTCGTGGCGCGCGACGTTCCCTACGACGCAGGGAAGACGCTGCTGGACGCGAACGTGCCGGGGTTGATCGGCCTGCCGAACACGGTGCGCGTGCACCCGGCCGGGAACGTGGCCTCCTCCGTAATCGGCATCATCGGAGCGGAGAACACGGGGCTGACGGGCATCGAGGCCTGGTACGACCCGCTCCTGCTCGGCACCCCCGGGCGGGTGATCTTCGAGCGGGACACGACCGGGTCGCCGATTCCCTACGGCGAGACGTTCACGACGGAGGCCGAACCCGGGCCCGACATCGTCCTGACCATCGACCGGCGGATGCAGGTGAGCGCCGAGCGGCTGCTGCAGCAGGCCATCGAGAAGCACGAGGCGACCCGGGGCTCGATCATCATCATGGACCCCCGGAACGGGGAGATCCTGGCGCTCGCCACCCACCCGAGGCTGGACTTCAGCTCGCTCGACCTGTCCGACCCGGAGCACGTGAAGCTCCTCCGCAACAGTGCGGTCTCGGACGTGTACGAGCCGGGTTCGGTGATGAAGGTCATCACCGCGGCTGCGGCCATCGACGCCGAGCTCATCACGCCGGAGACCACCTACGAGGACACGGGGATCGCCTACGTCTACGGCACGCCCATCTTCAACTGGAACAACGGCGTCTACGGCGAGCAGACGATGACGGGCGTCCTGCAGCAAAGCATCAACACAGGCGCCGTGTTCATGATGGAGAAGCTGGGGGTGCGGCTGTTCCACGAATACCTGGAGGCCTTCGGGTTCGGCAAGACGACGGGGATCGACCTGAGCGGGGAGGCGGCGGGCATCGTTCGCCGTCCCACCGATCGTGACTGGTCGCCTGTCGATGCGGCCGCGCAGTCGTTCGGGCAGGCCATCAGCGTGACGCCGATCCAGGTGGTGACGGCCCTGGCCGCGGCGATCAACGGAGGGCAGCTGATCGAGCCCAGGCTGGTGAAGGCGATGATCGCGCGCGACGGCACGCGCTACGAAGTTCCGGCGAACGTCGTGGGCCAGCCCATCTCGGCCGAGACGAGCGCGACCGTGCGGGAGCTTCTGGCTTCGGTGGTCGACCCGGGCTGGTACCACCCCGCGAAGCCGCGTCTCTACACCGCCGGGGGGAAGTCGGGCACGGCGAACGTTCCCATCGACGCGAGCTACGACGACACGCAGATCGTCTCGTTCGCCGGCTTCGCGCCGGTCGACGAGCCCCGGGTTCTGATCCTGATCAAGCTCGACGAGAACGCCGACCTGGCGACGGGGACGGAGGCGGCGGGGCCGGTCTTCGCCACGCTCGTGGACGAAGTCCTCGGCTACCTGGGCGTCGTGCCCGATGTCGAGCAGGTGGCGGCGAGGTGACGGGCATGACGACAGCCTTCCTTGCCGAGAGCATGCGCGCCCGTGGCCACCGCGTGGCCGAGGGCGAGAACGCGCCGATCACGGGCGGGGCGGCGGACTCGCGGCTGACGCAGCCCGGCGAGCTGTTCGCCGCCTTCCGCGGCGAGCGGCTGGACGGCAACGACTTCACCGATGAGGCGCTCGAGCAGGGCGCGCCGGCGGTGGTCTGCGAGCGTGCTCCGCGAGGCGATTGGCCCGGTCGCACGGTCGCCGTCGTGGAGGACACGCGCACGGCCATGGCCGAGCTCGGACGCGACTGGCTCCGCCAGTGCGACGTTCGCGTCGCGGGGATCACGGGCACAGTCGGGAAGACCACGGCCAAGGAGCTGACGGCTGCGGCGCTGTCCGCACGACTTCCGACCCACCACAGTCCCGGGAACCTGAACTCACGCGAGGGTCTGCCGCTCGCGCTCATGAGCCTGCGGGAGGACCACGAGGTCTCGGTACTGGAGATGGCGATGGACAGCGAAGGCGAGATCGCCGAGCTGTGCGCCATCGCGGAGCCTTCCGTGGGAGCAGTGCTCAACATCGGGGCCACGCACCTCGAGAAGCTCGGCAGCATGGAGGCGATCGAGCGGGAGAAGCTCTCGCTCCCGCGCAGCCTGCCGCGAGAGGGAACGGCCGTCGTGAACGTCGACGACGCGCGCATCGCGCCGGTGGTCGACGAATTGGCGTGCGAGGTCGTCGGCTTTGGCGCGAGCGAAGCGGCGCGCCTGCGGCGCGGCGACGTGCGCGATCTCGGGCTGGAAGGCTCGGCGTTCGGGGTGCGCTACGAGGGCAAGCAGGCGGACGTGCGGCTGCACGTCCCGGGCGCGCACCTTGCGGAGGGGGCGCTGGCAGCGATCGGGATCCAGCTGGCGCTGGGGGTGGGCCTGACGGAGGCGGCGGAGGCGGTCAGCGGCGCCGAGATCGACGGGCGCCTCCAGATGCGGCACAGCGCCGGTGGCGCCCGCATCCTGGACGACACCTACAACGCCAGCCCGGCTTCCGTCGCGGGGGCGCTGGAGCTGCTGCGGGGACTGGGGGGACGGCGCATCGCCCTGCTCGGCGAGATGGCCGAGCTGGGGGAGCGCTCCGTGGAGGAGCACCGCCGCATCGGGGCGGTCGCAGCCGGGTGCTGCGACGTGCTCGTGGCGGCGGGCGAGGCGTGTCGGGCGGTGGCCGAGGAAGCACGAGCCGCGGGCCTCGGCGAGAGCCACTGGTTCGCGACGAAGGACGAGGCGGCGGCCTTCGCCGCCAGCCTGGCGGGCGATGGCGACCACATTCTCCTCAAGGCTTCGCGCGGGCAGGCGTTCGAGGAGCTGATTCCCATGCTGGAGGGACGGGCATGATCCGCGCGCTCCTCTCCGGCGGCATCAGCTTCGCGCTCACGATCGGGCTCGGCTGGCCGATGGTCCAGTACCTGCGCGCACAGCGCGCGGGCAAGGCGATCAGCGAGGACCAGCCCGCCTCCCACCAGTCGAAGGCGGGAACGCCGACCTTCGGCGGCCTCATCATCTGGGTGCCGACGCTGATCGTGACGGCGATCGCGATCGACTGGCTCGACCACCGCTCGATCCTGCTGCCGCTCGGGATGATCGCCGCCACCGGGGCGATCGGCTTCATCGACGACCTGGGGACGCTGCAGGAACGGGTCGGGTTCCGCGCGGGGCTGCCCTGGCGGGTCAAGATCACGCTGCTCACGCTGCTCGCCGTCGGCGCGGCCTGGGTGCTCTACGGCGAGCTCGACGTGGAGTCCGTGAACGTGCCCTGGGCGGGGAGCTACGCGCTCGGCCCGGCCTACATGGTCATCGCCATCGTCACGATCGTAGCGACGACGAGCGCGGTGGCGGTGACGGACGGGCTCGACACGCTTGCCGGCGGCACGACGCTCTTCGCCTTCATCGCCTACGGCGTCATCGCGTTCGTCCAGGGGCAGGACTTCGTGGCGACGTTCGCCTTCATCATCGCGGGGGCCAACCTCGGATTCCTCTGGTACAACGCGCACCCCGCCCGCGTGTTCATGGGAGATACCGGAGCGCTCGCGCTCGGGTCGAGTCTCGCGATCGTGGCGCTCATGACGGGCCACTGGCTGCTGCTGCCGCTGATCGGGCTCGTGTTCGTGGCGAACGCGGTCAGCAACCTCATCCAGATTGGCTACTACCGCCTGAGCGGGGGCAAGCGAATCTTCCGGCGGGCGCCGCTCCACCACCACTTCGAGGAACTGGGCTGGCCCGAGACGCAGATCGTGACCCGCTTCTGGGTCGTGGGCATCGTGGCCGCGATGGTCGGCGTCGCGCTCGCACTGGCGGTACCGGAGTGACGATGATGGTGGAACAGCGAACCGCGGCGGAACTCCCGGACATCGAGGGCGCGCGCGCCCTCGTCTACTCGCTCGGGATCGAGGGGCGCGACCTGGCGCGCTGGCTGCTCGCGCGGGGCGCCTCCGTGACGATGGCCGACAGCCGCACGGAGCAGCAGCTCGAAGCGGCCGGCGCGGCTCCGCCGGACGGCGTCGAGCGCACGGTCCGGGGCGAGCTCGTCGACCCGGAAGGGTTCGACCTGCTGGCCGTGTCGCAGTCGGTGTTGCGAGACCACCCAAACATCATCCGCGCGCACGAGCTGGGCATCCCCGTGGTGTCGCAGCTGGCGCTGGCCCTGCGGCTGTGCCCCGGACGAGTCGTGGGAATCACGGGATCGAGCGGAAAGTCGACGACGACGGCGCTTGTGGGGGCGATGGCGGAGCGCGCGGGCATGGACCACCTCGTCGGGGGGAACCTCGGCGGGTCGCTCCTCGACCGCATCGAGAGCGTGGCGGAGACGACGAGCGTCATCCTCGAGATGAGCCACACGCAGCTGCAGTACACGGACCGGTCGCCAGCGATCGCGGCGATCACGAACATCACGCCGAACCACCTCGACCAGTTCAGCTGGCCCGATTACGTGGACCTGAAGCGCAGCATCCTGCAGTACCAGGACAGCGACGGCCTCGCCATCTTGAACGCCGACGACGAGACTAGCCGCGAGCTGCGAGCAGACGTGCGCGGGCGACTCGCCGAGGTCTCGCTCTCCGGGCCGGTTGCCGGCAACGGGGCGTGGCTGGACGGCGACGCCATCATGTCGCGCCGGGGAGGCGCGGCCGAGCGCGTGGCCTCGACCTCGAACCTGCGCATGCGCGGACGCCACAACGTCGCGAATGCCGTGCTTGCCGTGGCAATCGCGGGGACTATGGGGCTTCCGCGAGAGGCGATCGCGGAAACGCTGGGCCGCTTCCCGGGGCTGCCCCACCGCCTGCAGATGGTCGGGCGGGCCCACGGCGCCGTCTGGATCAACGACAGCATCGCGACCTCGCCGGAGCGAGCGGTGGCAGCGCTGGAGGCCGTGACCGAGCCCGCTATCCTGCTGCTCGGGGGGCGCGAGAAGGACCTGCCCCTCGGCAAGCTGCGGGCAGCCGCCGGCGACCGTTGCCGGGCGGCCATCTGCTTCGGCGAAGCGGCGACGCCGTTCGCGGAGGCGATGGCGGGCGCAATCGAGACGGTCGTGCGGGTGGAGACGCTGGAGGAGGCAATCGCCGCCGCCGCGACCATCGCTCGCGAGGGTGACGTGGTGCTGCTCTCGCCGGCCGGTACGAGCTTCGACACCTACCCGCGCTTCGAGGCGCGGGGAGAGGCGTTCGCGGCGCTGGTGACAGCGCTGGAGGGATTCGAGGAGGTGTCGCCATAGCCGTCACCCCCAACCGCCGCTGGTCCGTTCGGGGCCCCGACTACACGCTGCTGACGCTGATCGCGGTGCTGACGATCACGGGGCTCGTGGCGGTGTACAGCGCCAGCTTCGTGATCGGCCTCGCGCAGTTCTCCGACTCCAACCACTTCATCATCCGGCAGACGATGTGGGCGGTGCTGGGCGGGGTGCTGCTGGTGGCAGCCATGCGCACCGACTACCACGTCCTGCGGCGCCTGGCCGTGCCGCTGATGGTCGTGACGCTGGGACTGCTGCTGTTCACGCTGATTCTGGGCTCGGAGGCGGGCGGCGCGCAGCGCTGGTTGACCCTCGGAGGCTTCAGCCTGCAGCCGGCCGAGTTCGCCAAGCTGAGCGTCATCGTCTACCTGGCGGCGTGGCTCAACGCGCGGGGCGACACCGTGCGGAGCTTCGAGCACGGGCTGATGCCGTTCATCATCATCATCAGCGCGATCGGGCTGCTGCTCATGCTGCAGCCCGACCTGGGTACGACCGGAATCATCCTCGCGATCACGGTCACGATGTTCTGGGCAGCGGGCGCGACCTTCCTGCAGATGAGCGCCCTGTTCGTCTCGGGCGGCATCGCGGTTGTCTCGCTGGCGGTGATCGAGGGGTACCGGCTGGACCGCCTCTCCGCCTTCCTCAGCGCCGAGTCCGATCCGCTGGGAAGCGGGTTCCAGACGCTGCAGTCGCTCATCGCACTCGGAAACGGCGGCGCGACCGGGCTCGGCCTGGGCGCGAGCCGAGGGAAGTTCTTCTACGTGCCCGAGAGCCACACCGACGGCATCTTCGCGATCCTGGGCGAGGAGCTGGGTTTGGTGGCGACGAGCGCCGTCGTGGTCCTGTTCGTCACGCTGATGCTCAAGGGCTACCAGATCGCGCGGCGCGCCCCGGACCAGTTCGGGTTCCTGCTGGCGACGGGCATCACGACGTGGATCGTCGCGCAGGCGTTCGTGAACATCGGCGGTATCACGCGCGTGATCCCGCTGACGGGCGTGCCGTTGCCCTTCCTCAGCTACGGCGGCAGCGCGCTCGCAGCCATCCTCCTGGGAGCGGGCGTGCTCGCGAGCATCTCCCGCTTCACGGGAGCGCGCGAGGCGGCACGGGAGCGAACCAGTCCGGACAGGCAGCCCTCCGAGGGGAGGGACGAGTCGTGAGGATCGCACTGGCAGCGGGTGGAACGGCGGGCCACATCTATCCCGCGCTGGCGACGCTGGGGGCGCTGCGCGCGGCGGGCGAGCCCGTGGAAGCGCGCTTCTTCGGCCCGGACAACCGGGGAGAACGCGACCTGGTCCGAGGCCACGACGTCCCCTTCGAGACCGTGCCCGCGGCGCCGCTGCGAGGGCGGTCGCCCATCGCGCTGGCGCGCGGGCTCGTCCGGACGGCGCTGAGCATCGCCACGGCACTGCGAGGGCTGCGCCGGTTCCGTCCCAACGTGATGCTGAGCACCGGGGGCTACGGGAGCTTCCCGCCGAGCGTGGCGGCGCGCATCCTGCGGCTCCCGCTGGTGGTGTTCCTCCCGGACGTCGAACCAGGCCTAGCGGTGAAGGCCGAGAGCCGGCTGGCGACGCTCATGGCGGCCGCCACGGAGGCGGCGCTCCCCCGGTTGCCGGCGGAGAAGACGGTCGTGAGCGGCTACCCCGTGCGGGACGCCTTCCGCACGCCCCGGGAGAGCGCCCGGACGGCTCTGGGCTGGAGCGCGGACGAGCGGGTGCTGCTCGTAGCGGGAGCGACACAGGGGGCGCAGGCGATTAATCGGGCGGTGTGGGAGGCGCTGGAGCAGCTCTGTGAGCGCGCGCGCGTCGTGCACATCACGGGGCCGGCCGCCTCGGGCGAGGCGGAGGCCGAGCGCTCGGCACTCCCGGACCCGCTTCGCGGACGGTATGAGCCTGCTCCCTTCCTCGAGGACCTGCCGGCGCTGATGGTCGCAGCCGACCTGGCGGTGATGCGCGCGGGCGCCAGCACGCTGGGCGAGCTGCCGGCGGCTCGGCTCCCGGCGATCCTCGTGCCGGGCACGTTCGCGGGCGGGCACCAGCGCGAAAACGCGCGCTGGCTGGCCGAGCGCGGCGCCGCCGTGGTGCTGGAAGAGGCCGACATCGCGACGCTTGAGACGCACATCCTCGACCTGCTGGACGACGACGCGCGGCGGGGAGCGATGGCGGAGGCGGCAGGGTCCGCCGGTCACGCGGACGGCGCCGAGCGACTGGCCACGATCCTGCGGGAGGTGGCAGCGCGATGACGGAACTTCGCGGACCGGTCCACATCGTCGGAATCGGCGGGATGCACATGTCGGCCATCGCGCAGCTGCTGCACGAGCGCGGCGAGCGCGTGCAGGGCAGCGACCTCGAGCCCTCGGCGCTGACGCGGAACCTTGAGGCGATGGGCGTGCGGGTGTTCACGGAGCACGCGGCGGAGAACCTCGGCGACGCGCGCAGCGTCGCTGCCACGGCGGCGGTCGGCGACGACAACCCGGAAATCGCGGAGGCGCGCCGGCGGGGGCTGCCCGTGCTGGGGCGGGCCGAGGTCGTGGCGGGACTGATGGAGGGGAAGCGCGTCATCGCCGTTGCCGGTTCGCACGGGAAGACGACGACGACGAGCCTGATCGCCTTCATCCTGAGCCGGGCGGGACGTCAGCCGATGTACCTCATCGGCGGGGAGAGCCGTGACCTCGGGGGGAACGCCTCGTGGGGCGGGGGCGATGTCTGCGTGGTGGAGGCTGACGAATACCAGCGCGCCTTCCACGCCTACGAGCCAGACGTTGCCGTCATCACCAACATCGACGCCGACCACCTCGACCTGTACGGCACGCCCGAGGCCTACGAGGAGGCGTTCCTCACGTTCGCGCAGCGAGTACGCGAGGGCGGGCGTTTGTTGGTCGGGGGCGGGAACGCGGGGGCCCGGCGTGTCGGGGAAGCGGCGGAAGGCGCGTTCGGCGTCGAGACGTACGGACTGACGGACACCTGCGACTGGCAGGCCACCCACCTCACGCTCGCCGACACGGGCGCGTCCTTCACAGTGACGCACGGCGGCGAGCCCCTGGGTGAGCTGACCATCGCGCTCCCCGGGGAGTACGCGGTCGAGAACACGCTGGCGGCGGCGGCGGTGTGCCTCGGGGAGGGCGCATCGTTCGCCACCGTCCGCGAGGCGGCCGCCTGCTTCCAGGGCGCGAAGCGGCGTTTCGAGCACTTGGGCGAGGCGGGCGGCGTGCTCGTCATCGACGAGTACGCCCACCACCCGAGCGAGGTGCGGGCGGTGCTGGCCGCGGCGCGAACGCGGTTCCCGGGCAGGAGGCTCATCGGCATCCACCAGCCGCACACGTACAGCCGCATCGCCTACCTGTGGGAGGCATGGCTCGAGTGCTGGGACGGGCTCGACGAGCTGGTGATCCTGGAGACCTACGCCGCGCGCGAGACGCCCACCGAGGGGCGGGGGGCGGAGGACCTTGCCAGGGAGATAGCGGAGCCCACCGCCTCCTACGCGGCCGGTTTCGAGGAGGCAGTGGAACAGGCGGCGGCGCTGGCGCGGCCGGGCGACGTGGTGATGACGATCGGCGCGGGGAGCGTGACCGAGGTGGGGCCGATGTTGCTGGAGGCGCTGGCATGACGGCGCTTGATCGGCTTGCGACGACGCTGGAAGCGGTGGGCGACGTGCGCCGCAACGAGGCGATGTCGCGCCACACGACCTTCGGGGTCGGCGGTCCCGCGGACATCTACGTGACGGTTCGCAGCGCGGACGCACTCGCACAGGCGGCCCGCCTCGCGACGGAAGCCGAAGCGGGGCCGTTCGTGCTGGGGAGCGGGAGCAACATCGTGGTCGCGGACGGGGGCATCCGGGGCGTCGTGATCGACAACCGTGCCCGCAACGAGGAGCACAAGGAGCACCGCGTGCGGATCGAGAGCGGGGCGAGCTTCGCGGGCTTTGCGCGGAAGATGTGCCGCGCGGGCGTGGCGGGGCTGGCCTGGGCGGTCGGCATTCCGGGAACGCTGGGCGGGGCGGTGGTCTACAACGCCGGCGCCTACGGCGGGTGCCTGGCCGACGTGCTCACGCGCGTGCGGCTGCTCGACACGACCGAGGGCGACGCCTGGTGGACCGCATCTGACCTGAACCTGACGTACCGGGGCAGCGCCTTCACGCGAGGAACCCTCGCGGGACGCACGGTCC
This sequence comes from Dehalococcoidia bacterium, assembly GCA_009839725.1. GTDB lineage: Bacteria > Chloroflexota > Dehalococcoidia > Tepidiformales > Tepidiformaceae > UBA2991. The sequence goes on from VXPF01000136.1 coordinate 28,492, forward strand.
TCGAAGCGGAGCTCGAGCTCGCCGTGGGGGATGCGGACGCCCTGCTCGCGGAGGCGGGCGGGTACGACAAGCGGCGGCTTACAGCGCAGCCACGCGGCCGCAACGCGGGGTCGATGTTCACCAACCCGCCGGAGAGCCCCGCGTGGAAGCTGATCGACTCGGTCGGCCTGCGGGGCGAGCGGCGGGGCGACGCGGCCATCAGCGACCAGCACACCAACTTCTTCGTGAATCTCGGGCAGGCGAGCGCGAGCGACGTGCTCTGGCTCGTGCAGGAAGCGGAACGGCGCGTGCTCGAGACGCACGGCATCCAGCTCCGGCGGGAAGTCGGCTTCGTGGGGGCGTGGTGATGGCGAGGCAGCGCGTGGCGGTCATCTTCGGCGGGCGCTCGGGTGAGCACGAGGTGAGCCTGCGCAGCGCACGCAGCGTCATGGGCGCGCTCGACGGGGAGCGCTGGGACGTGGCGCCCATCGGCGTGACCCGTTCCGGCGCCTGGCTCTCGGTTGGGGAGACCGAGGCGGCACTGGCGGCAGCGGCACAGGCGTTCGAAGCGGGCGGAACGCCGCTCGCGGCGGACGGGGCGCTGGCGGAACTGGGCGCGTGCGACGTTGCCTTCCCGCTGATCCACGGCACCTACGGCGAGGACGGCTGCCTGCAGGGTCTGCTGGAGATGGCGGGCATTCCCTACGCGGGGGCGGGGGTGGCGGCGAGCGGGGTCGGGATGGACAAGGCCCTGCAGAAGGCGCTGTTCCGGGAGGCTGGGATTCCCGTTGCGCGTTATGTCGTACTCCGGCGCGGGGAGATCGAAGCGGACGGCGAAGAGGCGAGACGCTTCGTCGAGGACGAGGTGGGCTACCCGTGCTTCACGAAGCCCGCGAACGGCGGTTCGAGCATCGGCATCACGCGGGTCGCCTCGCGTGAGGACCTTGGCGGCGCCCTTGCCGCGGCGCTCGGGCACGACGAGAAGGTGGTGGTAGAGCAGGCGATTGATGGACGCGAGGTGGAGTGCTCCGTGGTCGGGAACGAAGCGCCGGAGGCGGCGAGGGTCGTGGGCGAAATCGAGCCGGACCGGGAGTTCTACGACTACGACAGCAAGTACGCGACCGATTCGCAGACGACCCTTCACGTGCCCGCACGGGTCGACACGGAGACGTCCGAACGGGTGCGCGAACTCGCGCGGCGGATGTACCTCGCGATGGGCTGCGAGGGCTACGCGCGCGTCGACTTCTTCGTGGGGGCGGATGGCACAGCCACCGGCAGCGAGGTCAACACCATCCCGGGGTTCACGAGCATCAGCATGTTTCCCCGGCTGTGGGAGGCGAGCGGGCTCGCCTACCCGGATCTCCTCACGCGCATCCTGGACCTCGCCCTGGAGCGGGGGGAACGGGGGGCGGCGCGATGATCAGGCGGCACGACCAGCCGAAGCCTCAACAGAAGCCCGAGCGCAACCGGATCGTGCGCCGCAAGCGGCCCCCGACCGCGGACGCCCCCGCCCGAGCCTCGCGAACCCCCACGCCAACGGGCGAGAAGCAGGCCGTGGGCCGGCGGCAACTGCGGCTGGGTACGAACCTGTCGGCGCTCGGTCGGCGAGGGCGCTCGTGGCTGCGGGCGCGCTGGATGCCCGTGGCAGCGGCCGCCGCCCTGCTGGCGGTGGCGGGGGCGGGCGCCTGGGCGTGGCACTCGCCAATGCTGCGGGTCGGGGAGGTAGAGGTGGTGGGGGCGGTCTCGACGACGGAGAGCGACATCCTTCAGCGAGTCGACTTCTGGGGCGAGCGCATGTTCACCGCCAACCTGAGCCGTGCGGAGGGCGCGATCGCGGAGCTGCCGCTGGTCGCCTCGGTGGAGATAGACCGTGTGTGGCCGGGGACCGTTCGCATCACCGTGCGCGAGCGGGAGCCGTGGGGGTCGTGGGAGCAGGCGGGGGTGCGCTACACCATCGACCGGGAGGGGTACGTGCTGGGACACCGAGATCCTCCCGAGGGCTCGACGACGATCGTGAGCAACGAGTCCTACTCGCTGCGGGCGGGCGACCGGGTGGACTACCACGCGGTGGCCGCGGCGGCGGAGATCACCAGCCAGATCGAAAAGGCGCTGGGCACGTGGGCCGTGGAGCTCACGTACTCGCCCGGCGAGGGCATTCGCGTTCGCACGGCGGATGGGCAGACGGCGCTGCTCGGGGATTCGAGCGGCATCGCCTACAAGCTCGCCGTCTGGGCGCGAGTGGCTGAGGAGGCCACCGCCCGGAACATCACCTACTCAACCATCGACCTGCGGTTCGGGGACAGGCCCGTGCTGCGGTGAAAGACGTCAACGAGGGGACATCATGAAACGAAGCAACGCCATAGCAGCCATCGACATCGGCTCCACCAAGGTGACGGCGCTTGTCGCGGACGTGAACGAGTACGGGCAGGCGCGCGTGCTCGGCGTCGGCGTGGCGCCGGCAGCCGGACTGTCGCGCGGGGTGATCGACAACATCCAGTCGGCCCGCGACGCGGTCGGGACGGCGGTGGAGAAGGCCGAGCAGTCGTGCGGGATGCGCATTTTGAGCGCGGTCGTGGCGATCCACGGCGGCCACCTGAGCTCGCAGAACAACCGCGGGATCGTGGCCATCACCGATCGCACGGAGCCGATCACGACGGACGACCGGGAGCGAGCGGTAGAGGTGGCGGGGCAGATCAGCATCCCCACCAACCGCCAGGTGCTGCACGTGATCCCGCGCGGCTACTGGATCGAGGGGACGGACCAGGTCTCAGACCCGGTGGGGATGTACGGCGCCCGACTGGACGCGGAGACGCACATCGTCACCGCGGCGGTCTCGGCCGTGCAGAACCTGACCAAGTGCGTCGAGGACGCGGGCGTGCAGGTCGACGAGATCGTGCTCGGCTCGCTCGCAGCGGCTACAGGCTCGCTGACCAGCGAGGAGCGCGCCCAGGGGGTCGCGGCCGTCGACATCGGGGGGAGCACGACCTCGATCTGCGTGTACGACGAGGGCGCCATCGCCCACACGGCGACGCTCGGACTCGGCGGCGTCCACCTGACGCAGGACCTCGCGCGGCTGCTGCGCTGCCCCTGGGAGAGCGCGGAGCGGCTGAAGTGCGAGCACGGCTCGGCCCTGACGGGCGAGGAGGTCGGCAGCGTGGAGGTAGAGGTGCGGGCCTTCGGCACGCACTCACGCAAGCGCGTCTCTGCGGGGCACGTGGCCGAGATCCTGCAGGCGCGAACGGAAGAGATCCTGGAGATGGTGGCCATCGAGCTAAAGCGCGCGGGCTACCTGGACCGGCTCGCAGCGGGGCTCGTGCTGACAGGAGGCACGAGCCACCTGCGAGGAATCGATGAGCTCGCCGAGCAGCGGCTCGACCTGCCCGCACGCGTGGGCGGGCCGCGCGGCTGCACGGGGCTGACGGACCTGATCGCGACTCCCGCCTACACGACCGTGGTGGGACTCGCCAAGCACGCCCTACGCGGGACGGCTGCCGCCCAGCAGTCCGCGGGGGCCCGAAAAGACGTCCAGGAAGCAGGCTTCTTCAGGCGCATTGCCGCGTTTGGACGAGCCTTCATCCCCCAGTAACCGAGAACAACCCCAGTACCAAGGAGGGCTAGCCCGAGAACGCTACCGGCCTAAACGCACAACCAATCCGCTCACACCCCACAGACGGAGGAAGAACGTTGAGTTACACAGTCGACAGGGAACTACTGCCAGACATCAAGGTCATCGGAGTCGGCGGGGGCGGCGGCAACGCCGTCAACCGCATGGTGAACGCCAACATCCCGGGCGTGACCTTCGTGGCCGTCAACACCGATGCCCAGGCGCTCGCCACCTCCGATGCGGAGATGCGCCTGCGCATCGGCGAAAAGCTGACGAAGGGCCTCGGCGTCGGGGGAGACCCGACCCGTGGCGAGCGCGCGGCCGAGGAGAGCCGGGCCGAACTGGAAGAGCTGCTGAACGGCGCCGAGATGGTGTTCGTGGCCGCCGGCATGGGCGGCGGCACGGGCACCGGCGCGGCGCCCGTGGTGGCCGAAGTGGCGCGCGAAGTGGGCGCCCTCACGATCGGCACGGTGACGACGCCGTTCGCGTGGGAGGGGATGGCCCGCACGCGGTCGGCCCGCGGCGGCATCGACAAGCTTCGCGAGAAGGTGGACACGCTCATCTCGATCCCCAACTCGCGGCTGCTCGAGAGCTGTCCGGACGAGTACACGATGGAAGAGGCGTTCGAGATGGCGGACGACGTGCTTCGGCAGGCGATCCAGGCGATCTCGAACATCATCAGCCAGAACGGCGCGATCAACCTCGACTTCAACGACGTGCGCACCGTGATGAGCGAGGCGGGCCCGGCCCTTCTCGCCATCGGCGACGCCGAGGGAGAGAACCGCGCCGCGGAGGCGGCGAAGAAGGCAACGTCGAGCCCGCTCCTCGATCAGACGATCAACGGAGCGACGAACGTGCTCTTCAACGTCACCCACGACGGGAACCTGAAGCTGCGGGAGCTGGACATCGCCGCGCGCGTGATCGCGGAGGTGGTGGACAGCACGGCCAACATCATCTTCGGCACCGTGATCGACCCATCGGTCGGGGACTCGGTGCACATGACGGTGATCGCCACGGGGTTCTCGGAAACGCAGGCCCCGACGGTGGGGCTGACGCAGAGCCGGGAGAGCAAGCCACGGCCGGTGGCCCTGGAGCTGCCCGGCATCTCCGATGAGGAGGACGCTGAACTACCAGCGTTTCTTCGGCGCAACATCCGTTCCATGAACGAGATCAGCGCCAACGGCGATCGGGAAGCAAGGATGGCTGAAAGGAGGTAGCCGCCAAAACCGAGCGCACGGTTGAGTCCGGCAGGACTGCTTCTCGACCAGACGGGCGGGACCTGGAGCCTTGGGAGATGGCGACAGGTCCCGTCCTTTTCTGTGAGCTATGCGCCGGCCACCCCGCCGGCGGCACCTCTCCTTTCAGCCAGGTCGTCACGGTATCACGGAGCGTCAACTACTTACCAGCGGTTTCCACGTCGCCGTCGGCGTCCGCCGGCCACTCGACGGTGCGGCCGCTCTCCATGGGCTCGCCCTGCAGGCGGGCATCGATCCAGGACGAGACAAGCGCGTCGAGCGCCTCGGCAACGCTCCCGAGGGAGTGGCCGGCATCGCCGTAGATGACGAGCTGCTTGGGGTCGGCGGCGCGGCGGTAGATGTCCTCGCTGGCCTCGGAGTCGAGCACTTCGTCGGCGCTGCCGTGGACGAGCAGGAGGGGCCGGGCGAGCTCCTCGACCTGGCGCGTGCCGTAGAGCTGGGGCGAAAGCGAGGCAACAGCCCTCACGAGGGGGTGGAGGGCGCCGGCCTTCACGACGACGGCGCCGCCGAAGCTGTGCCCGACGAGCACGGCGTCGGTGGCGCCGATGCCCTTCAGGAAGGAGCAACCGGCGAGGATGTCGAGGACGCACTCCTCGAAGGCGTTGGGCTCGCGGTAGTCGAGGCGGAGGACGCTCACGTTGCGGGGCATGAGGAGGCCGGGGAGGCGGGCGAAGAGGCCACCGGCGGGCCCGTCGAGGCCGCCCATGGCGCCGCCGGCGCAGATGGCGGCGCCGGAGCCGCCCTGCACCGGATGGAAGACCCCCGGGATTTCCCCGCGGCTCGTCTGCAGGACGACGGCGAGGCTCTCGGGGCTGGGGCCGGGGGCGGCCGTGACGTTGTACAGGCTGAGGGTCAGGTCTTCCGGGTCGGGGTTCGGGGGCTCGGTCACGCGCGCACGATACAGCCCGGGCCGCGCCGGACGGGTCAGGTCAGACGGGCGTCGTCGGGAAGGGGCTCGCGGGGGACGTCCTCGTGGGCGTTGACCATGTGGTGGGCGAGCGGTTCGAGGCGCCCCCAGATGGCCTCGAACTCCTCGCCGGTCACGTTTTGCGACTCTAGGGCGGCTCGCATGTGCGTCAGCCAGGCCTGGGCATGGTGCTCGGCGATGACGAAGGGGAAGTGGCGGCGGCGGAGGCGGGGGTGGCCGTAGCGCTGGGAATAGCGGGGTTCGCCGCCGAGCCACTGCTCGAAGAAGAGGGCGAGTTTCTCGCGGCTGGGAGCCAGGTCGTCGGGGTAGATGGCGCGGAGGGGGGCGTCGGCGGCGGCGGCGGCGTAGAAGGTCTCGACGATAGCCTCGACGGTTTCGCGACCGCCCACACGCTCGAAGGGCGTCGTCCCGCTCACGAGGTCCGCCAGCGGAGCGCGAGGAAGGTGAGGGTGAAGGAGGCGGCGCCGAACCCCAGCGTGGCGGCTGCGCCCCAGAGGATGTCGAAGCCGTTCCAGCCTTCGATGATGAGGGAGCGCTGCGCCTCAAGGACATAGGTAATGGGATTGATGGTGGCGAGCACCTCGAGCCAGTCGGCGAAGACGTCCTTGGGGGCAAACGCCGTGGAGAGAAAGATGAGGGGGAAGAGGAGGAGGCCGCCGGCGGCGGCCGCCTGGGGGCTGCCCGTGCGGAGGGCGATGGCGGCGTTGAAACCGGAGTAGGCCATGCCGAAGCCGAACGACCCCACGAGCAGGACGAGCAGGCCCGGGACGCCCGTATCGAACCCGGTGCCGAAGATGAGGCCCACGCCGACGATGAAGGCCGTGATGGCGACGGTGCGGACACCGTCGGCGGCGATGCGCCCGAAGACGATGGCGGAGCGGGGAGCGGGGGTGAGGAGGAGCTTGTCGAAGTAGCCCCGCTGGATGTCGGTAATGGTGCCCAGGCCGGCGCTCGCGGAGATGCTGGAGGCGGCGGCGAGGATGGCGACCGGCACCTGGAAGCCGGTGAAATTGTCGATGCCGAAGGCGTCCGCCGCGATAGACCCGATGGAGCCGACGGTGACGGCGAAGAAGAAGAGGGGGATGAGGACGTTTCCGGCCTCCTGCGCGGGGTTGCGGACGGCCTCGCGGAGGGAACGCACGGTGAGGAAGTAGACGGTGGCGATGGACTGCATCAAGCGGCTCCTCCCTCGGCGGGCTGCGGCTCCTCGACCTGAAGGTGGTGTCCTGTCGCTTCAAGGAAGACGTCGTCGAGGCTGGGGCGGGAGATGGCGACGTCTCCTACCTCGATGCCGGCCTCGTCGAGGGCGAGGACGATGCGGGCCACGGCACGCGCGCCATCGGGGACGTAGACGACGGCCGCGCCGTCGGCGATCTGGACGCGCTCGACGGCCTCGACGGCGGCGGCGACCTCGGCCGCGCGGCCGAGGGCATCCGGGGCCTCGATCTGGACCGTGACAACGTCGGTGCCGATGCGCGCCTTCATCTCCGCAGGGGAGCCGCTGGCGATTATGCGGCCCTCGTCGATGATGGCGAGGTCGTGGGCGAGGCGGTCGGCCTCTTCGAGGTACTGGGTGGTGAGGAAGACGGTGATGCCGTCCTCGGCGCTGAGGCGGGTGACGTAGCGCCAGATACCCTCGCGGCTGACGGGGTCGAGGCCGGTGGTGGGTTCGTCGAGGAAGAGGATGCCGGGGCGGTGGACGAGGGCGGCGGCGAGGTCGAGGCGGCGCTTCATGCCGCCCGAGTAGGTGCCGATGGCGCGGTCGGCGGCATCCTCAAGGTCGACGATGCCGAACAGCTCCTGGACACGCTGGCGTCCCGCACTCCCACCCAGTCCGAAGAGCCGGGCCTGGAGGGTCAACAGCTCGCGGCCGGTCTGGACGTCGTCGAGGCCCGCCTCCTGGAGGGCGACGCCGATTTGCCTGCGGACGGCGCGAGCATCGGCGAGGATGTCGAGCCCATCGACGCGCGCGCGGCCGGCCGTGGGGCGAAGCAGGGTCGTGAGCATGCGGATGGTAGTCGTCTTGCCGGAGCCGTTCTGGCCAAGGAAGCCGAAGATGGTTCCGGGCGCGATGTCGAGGTCGATGCCGTCGACGGCGCGCACTTCGTCGAAGTGTTTGGTCAGTCCCTCGGCCCAGATCGCGCTCATTGGTTCGAGCGTAGGGGATGCTTGCGTTCCAGAACAATCAACACGTTATGTCGGCTCATTCCCTACCCGGAGGCGGCCCTCGCTCGCGACGAGCTCGGCGAGGAGGTCGAGGTCGTCGCTGTTGACGCCCCTGGCTCCGGCGCCGAGGACGCGCTCCATGTCAGTAGCCGTGTTCACGGGCCAGACGTAGGTGGAGACGCCGCGCCCGGCGAGCTCGCTCATGAGGGCGGGTTCGACGAGCGTGATGTGCATGGAGAGAGCCTGGAAGCGCTCGCCGAGGGCGGGCATGAGCTCGCCGAGCTCGTGGGGCCAGGCGGCGGAGGGGATGAGGCAGACGTTGTCGCGTCCCTCGAACGGCTCCAGCAGCCACCACTCGCGGGTCGTGACGGCGTAGGGAGCGCCGGGACGCAGTCGCTCGAAGGTGTCCGCAACCGCCTCGGAGAGGTCGAGCGTCTCGGACTTGAGGTCGACCATGAGGTGGGGGCCGGGGCCGACGTTCTCGATGACAGCATCGAGCTCGAGGCGGGGGCCCCAGCCGGGCGAGACGCGCCAGCGTTCGCGCAAAAGGGGGAGAGGGCCGACGGTCTTCGCGTGACGTACCTCGATGCGTCCGCGATGGAGCCAGACGTCGAGCTCGGCGAGGTCGGCGCCGATGGCCCTGGCCCGGTCGAGACGGGCGAGGTCGTTGCCGGCCCGGTGGGCGATCGCGACCGGGCGGCCCGGGGATGGGGAACAGCTCACGAAGGAGCACCGCCCCGCTGGAGGAGGTACTGGACATCGGGGGGGATGGGAATACCGCGCCCGGTAACGGTGTCGAGCCAGGCCCACGCGTGCACGAAGGTGGCGACGGGGGTTCCCCGCTCGGTGGAGCGCACGGCGAACTCCTGCTCGAAGCCGCGGTCGTCGGCGCTCGTGGTCGTCACCTCGATGGTCGCGCCTTCGCGCCAGGCGAGCGGGGCGTGGTAGACGGCGCGGGTCTCGCGCTGAACGGCGACGACGTGATCGGGCTTGGAGACGCCGCAGTGCTCCTCGAAGGCGGCGTAGGCGAGCTCGGTGAGCGCAAGGAGGACGCCCGCGTGCACGAGGCCGGTGTCGGTGAACGTGTCGGTGTGCCGGGTGGGATAGGAGATGGAGAAAGCCACGGCCCGATCGTGGGAGGCGCGGGCGCGAGAGGCAAGCGGCTAGAAGATGACGGCGTCCACGCCCCAGACCTGGCCGGCGCCGGTCACGAAGAGGATGACGGCGATGAGGATCATCATCAGGTTCTGGCCCTGCTCGCCCTGGTCCTTCAGCCCGGCGAGCAGCAGGTAGTTCAGGTTGAGGAAGGCGGCAAGGATGAGGCCGGCGAACGTGAGGATGCCGAAGGTGATGCTGACACCGGCGGCGAACTCGCCGACGACGACCATCCAGGAGGTGACGACCCAGGTGCGTTCGCTGCGCAGGGCGGTGGCCTTGAGGATGCCGGCGAAGGCGGGAATGGGGTGGTTCTCGACAAGGCCCTCGACCCAGCCGCGGGAGTCGCCGCGGAGGAAGCCGGGCAGGTCCTTGTGGCGCACGCTCTCCAGCCACCAGAGGCCGAGCCCGATGCGGAGGATGGCGAGCCACTCCTCCTTGGTGAGCCAGTCGAAGATGTCGAGGGGTTCCATCGGCGAGCGATTCTAGCGCCCCTGAGGTGGGCTCGCGCTACTATCGGAGGATGGCCGACAAACCACGCCCGCCCCTGATCTGGATCGACATGGAGATGACGGGGCTCGATGTGCAGCGCCACCACGTGCTCGAGGTGGCGGCGATCGTGACGGACGGGAACCTGGACGAAGTCGACGAGGGGATCGATCTGGTCGTGCATCAGCCGGAAGAGGTGCTCGCCCTGATGGACGAGTGGTGCGTGAACCAGCACGGCCGGTCGGGGCTGACGGCGGCGGTGCGGGAGTCGCGGGTGGGGCTGGCGGAGGCGGAGGCGCTGCTGCTGGAGTACCTGCGGAAACACACCTCGGAAGGGCAGTCTCCGCTGTGCGGGAACTCCGTGAGTCACGACCGGCGCTTCCTGGAGCGGTGGATGCCGGAGGCGGCGCAGCATCTGCACTACCGGACCATCGACGTCTCGACGGTGAAGGAGCTGGCGCTGCGCTGGTATCCCGAGCTCGAGCGCTTTCCGAAGGGCGAGGCGCACCGGGCGCGCGACGACATCCGCGAGTCGATCGGGGAGTTGCGGTACTACCGGGAGCGCGTCTTTCGCTAGCGGCCGCGGAGGCGGCGGGCGGCGCGCTGGATGATGCCTGGGCGGCGAATGCGCTCGCGGAGCTGCGTCAGCCCCTCGGGCGTCCCCACGAGGACGGGCCGGGACCAGTCGCGCAGGGTGGGGGTGCGGTCCTCGCGGACGCGGGCGGGCGGGACGAATCGCTCGAAGGGCTTCCATGTGCTCCCCTCGCGGATGAGGGCCTCACGCCCCGCCGCTTCGACCAGGACGAGCCCGGCGGCGAGGTCCCAGGCGTGCACGCCCCAGAACTGGGCGGTCGTGAAGATGCCGGCGGCGACGTAAGCGCACTCGATCGCGGCGGATCCGGTGACGCGGTTGTCCCAACTGGCGGCGCGTCCGGGGGCGCCACCGGGGACGGCGCTCAGGCTGCGCCTCACGCCCTCGTTCTCGACCGTTTCGACGGGCTCGCCGTCGAAGCCGAGGGGACCGCCGTGGTGGGCGTGGTAGACGCCCGGACCGAGGCCGTGGCTTGCGGAGCACCAGACGGCGCCGGCCACGGGAACGCCCTCGTGCAGCACTCCCACGGAGGCGGCAAAGAGCGGATAGCGGTTGACGAAGTTCGTGGTGCCGTCGACGGGGTCGATGGCCCAGAGGTATTCGGCATCGGGAAGGGGGGCGTCGTCCTGTTCCTCGCCGAGGATGGCGTGATCAGGGAAGCGGGCGGCGAGGCGCTCGCGGATCATCGCTTCGACCGCTCGGTCGACCTCGGAGACGGGATCCGTGGGCGCTCCTTCGTCGGGCTTGCCCTCCGTCTTGTAGTCGACGCTGACGGAGCGTCCGAGGGCGGAGGTGATCTCTGCGCCGGCGGCCTCGGCGAGCTCGCGGGCGGTTGCTTCCAGGTCGGCGAGGAGCGCGGTTCCGATCAGGCGACCCTGGCGTTGCGGTTCCGCCTCGCCGGTCACGGGACCGTCACGATCCGACCTCGGAAGCAAGCTCCTCGAGGGTGACGCGAGCCACGCGCCGTCCGCGGGCGAGCAGCGCCTCGAGGTCGCCCTGGGCCTGGGCGGCCTTGAGCTGGCCGAAGGTGTAGGGCTTGCCGGGCACAGGAGCATCAGCGGGCTCGTCGCGCACGATCTGGACGAGGACGCCGGTCGGGGGCCCGCCCTTATGGAGCTGACCGGTGGAGTGGAGGTAGCGGGGCCCGAAGCCGACGGTCGTCGCCACGCCATGGCGGTCGCGGAGGCGGAGGCGGAGGTCCTGCAGCTTCGCGGCGTGCTCGGGCGTGCGGGGCAGGTAGGCCAGCAGGGCGAGGTAGTCGCCGGGGCTCAGCGTCGCGACGACGTCGGCAAGGGATGGCGTGGGGGGAGGAGGGGAAGGGTCGGCGAGGACACGGGCGGTGGCGTCCTTGGCCTCCTGCACGTTGGGCTGGTCGAAGGGGTGGACGCCGAGCACGTGGCCCGCGACGGCGGTGGCGATCTCCCAGCGGATGAACTCGGCGGGGAGCTGGGCGGGGTCGCAGTAGGGCAGCCGCACGACGGGGTGGCCGGCGGCCGCGAGTGCGTCGAGTCCGTCGTGGTCGCCGAGGGCGACGAAGATGCGGTCAGCCCCGTAAGCGTCGGGACCGGCAAGGGGCTCGCCCGCGACGGGGACGATGCCCCTGCCCTCCTTGCCGAGGGACTCGGCGACGATCTGCTCGATCCAGGTGCCCAGTTCCCGCACCTCCTCCGGGAGGACGAGCGTGAGCTTGTCGCGGCCGGCGAGGGCGGCCTCGCCGAGCACGGCGCCGAGCAGGGCGCCGGGATTCTCGGAGGGGACGGTGCGGCGGCAAGCGTCGAGCATCTCCTGGGCGCGCATGGCGAGCTGGCCCACATCGGCGCCGATGAGGGCGGCGGGAGCCATGCCGAACACGGAGAGGGCGGAGTAGCGCCCCCCGATCTCGGGGTCGCCGTGGAAGACGCGGCGGAAGCGGCGCTCGCGCGCCAGGGCGTCGAGAGGCGTCCCTTCGTCGGTGATGGCGGCGAACCGGGCGCCGTCGGGCGCCTTCTCCCAGAAGTACGCGAGCTGCGCGCTGGTTTCGATGGTCGTACCGCTCTTGCTGGCGGCGATGAAAAGCGTGCGGTCGAGTTCGAGGCTCGCTTCGAGCGCCAGCAACTCCTCCGGGTCGGTTGTGTCGGGAGTGTGGAGGTTGAGGGCGCCCGGGGCTGTCCCCAGGGCAGCGTGCAACACGGCTCCCGTCAGGCTCGACCCGCCCATGCCCATAAGCACGACGTCGGTGAAGCCGTCGGCGGCGACCTCGCGGGCGAACGCGGTCAGATCGGGCGCATCCTCGAGGCTTTGCTCGGGGGCCGTCAGGAACCCGAGGCGGTCGCTGATCTCGGCTGGGTCCGGCTTCCAGACCGTGTGGTCGCGCATCCAGAGGCGGCGCACCACCTCGTCATGGCGGAGCGCCGCGAGGCGCTCCTCGACGGCGCCGGCGAGGTCGCCGAGCGCCCGGGAGGCGGCGGCCTGGCGACCGGGGGCCGTCGAGAGGCGACGGTCGAGCTTGGCCATGAGGGCCTTGTAGCTGTCCTCGAAGGAGGCCAGCCCGTCGACGAGCAGCCTGTCGGTCACGGCGGTCAGGTCGACGCCGGCCGCTTCCGCTTCGCCCAGCAGGCGGCCGGCCTCCTCAAGCGTTTCGGGACCGGCAGGTTCGACGACGAGGTGGTCGAGTACGGCGTCGAGGGTGGCCTGGGGCAGCGTGTTCACGGTGTCGGGGAAGATGAGCGTCTCGACGTAGAGGGTGTCGGAGTAGGCGGGATTCTTCGTGCCGGTCGAGGCCCAGAGGGGGCGCTGGGGACGGGCGCCCGCCTGCGCAAGTCTGTCCCAGCGCTCGCCGGAGAAGATGTCCTGGAAGCGGGCGTAGGCGTGGCGCGCATTGGCGACCGCGATCTGGCCGCGGAGCGGGGAATCCTCGGGGAGCAGGCCATCGACAGCGGTGTCGACACGCGAGACGAAGAAGGAAGCGACGCCGGCGATGGAATCGAGGCGCTCGCCGGCGTCGAGGCGGCGTTCGAGGCCGGCGATGTAGGCCTCGGCCACGCGCTCGTAGACGGCGACGCTGAAGAGGAGCGTGACGTTCACGTTAACCCCGGCGGCGATGAGCTCAGTGAGCGCTTCGACCCCGGCGGGGGTGCCAGGCACCTTGATCATGACGTTGGGCCGATCGACCAGGCGGAAGAGGCGCAGCGCCTCGGCGACGGTTGCCTCGCGGTCGTGCTCGATTCCGGGAGGCACCTCGAGGGAGACGTAGCCGTCGACGGCGGCGGTCGACTCGTACACGGGGCGGAGGGCGTCGGCGGCGAGCTGGATGTCCTCGGAGGCGAGGGCGACGAAGGCGTCGTAGGGGTCGGCCTCGCCCATGCGGATGATCGACTGCAGGGCCTCCTCGTAGTCGCCCGACTCAGAGATGGCCTTGTCGAAGATGGTGGGGTTCGAGGTCATGCCGGTGATCCAGCCATCGGCGACCATGCGGTCGACCTCGCCGGAGCGGAGCAGGCCGCGGCGGATGTAGTCGAGCCAGACGCTCTGGCCGTGCTGGATAAGCTGCTCGGTGGCGAGGGGCACAGTGGCTAACCTCCCGCGGGCTCCGCTGCACGGGAGCGAGCGACCATGGCGGTCGCACGCTCGACAACAGCCTCGGCCGTGAAGCCGTAACGCTCCATCATCACCTTGCCGGGAGCGGAGGCGCCGAAGCGGTCGATGCCGAGCACTTCGCCGGCATCGCCAACGTAGCGCTCCCAGCCAATGCTGGTGCCGGCCTCAATCGCGAGTCGGGCCGTCACGCCCGGGGGAAGCACCTCGTCGCGGTACGACTGCGGCTGGTCAGCGAAGAGCTCCCAGCTGGGCATGCTCACGACTCGCGCGGCGATACCCTCCGCGGCCAGCATCGAGGCGGCCTCGCGGGCGAGGGAGACCTCCGAGCCGGTGGCGATGAGGACGATGTCGGGCGAGCCATCGGGGGCGTCGTCGAGGATGTAGGCGCCACGGGGAACGCCCTCGCGGACCCGATCCTGCTCGGCGATGACGGGGAGGCCCTGGCGGGTGAGGGCGAGGAGGGTGGGACCGCTGCGCCGCTCGAGGGCGACCTTCCAGGCGGCGGCGGTCTCGTTGGCGTCGGCTGGACGGAGGACGGTGAGGCCGGGGATGGCGCGGAGGGCGAGCAGCTGCTCGATGGGCTGGTGGGTGGGGCCGTCCTCGCCGACACCGATGCTGTCGTGGGTGAAAACGTAGATCGAGTGGCAGCCCATGATGGCGCCGAGGCGGATGGCGCCCCGCATCCAGTCAGAGAAGGCGAGGAAGGTGCCGCCGTAGGGGATGAGCCCGCCGTGCACGGCCATGCCGTTCACGATGCCGCCCATGGCGTGCTCGCGGACGCCGAAGCGGAGGTTGCGCCCGTCCCAGGCGCCCTTCGCGAAGTCGTCGTAGCCGCTGAGGAGGGTGTTGTTCGAGGGGGCGAGGTCACCCGAACCTCCGGCGAGGTTGGGGATGATCGAGGCGAGGGCGTTCAGCACCTTGCCCGAGGCGGCGCGAGTGGCCATGGCGCCGTCGTCGGGGGAGAAGGCGGGGAGGTGGGCTTCCCAGCCCTCGGGGAGGTCGCCGGCCACGCCGCGCCGCCACTCGGCGGCCTCATCGGGGAAGGCGCGCGCGTAGGCCTCGAAACGCTCCTGCCAGGCGGCCTGGCGGGCGGCACCCTGCTCGAGGGCGACGCGGAACTCGGCGAGCGCTTCCTCGGGCACATGGAAGGCAGGATCGAGGGGCCAGCCGTAGACCTCCTTGGTGAGGCGCACCTCATCCTCGCCCAGGGCGGCGCCGTGGGCGGCGGCGCTTCCCGCCTTGTTGGGGCTGCCGTGCGCGATCTCGGTGGCGACCACGAGGATCGAAGGACGGTCCTCGACGTCCTGGGCCGCGCAGAGGGCGGCGTCGACGGCCTCCAGGTCGTCACCGTCGACGTGCTGGACGTGCCACCCGTAGGCGGCGAAGCGCTCGCCGACATCTTCCTGGAAGGCGAGGTCGGTGCTGCCCTCGATCGAGATCTCGTTGTCGTCGTAGAGGAAGGTCAGCTTGCCCAGGCCGAGGGTGCCGGCGAGGGAGGACGCCTCGGAGGCAATGCCCTCCATCAGATCGCCGTCGCTGACGAAGGCGTAGGTGCGGTGGTCGACGATGTCGTGGCCGGGGCGGTTGAATCGCGCCGCCAGCATGCGCTCGGCGATGGCCATGCCGACGGCGTTGGCGACGCCGGAGCCGAGCGGGCCCGTCGTCGTCTCGACGCCGGGAGTGAGGCCGTACTCGGGGTGGCCGGGGGTCTTGCTGCCCCACTGGCGGAAGCTCTTGATCTCGTCGAGGGGCAGGTCGTAGCCGGTCAGGTAGAGGAGGCTGTAGAGGAGCATGGAGGCGTGGCCGGCGGAGAGGACGAAGCGGTCTCGATCGGGCCAGGCGGGGTCGGCGGGGTTGTGGCGGAGGTGGCGGGTCCAGAGGACGTAGGCCATCGGGGCCGCGCCCATGGGAGCGCCGGGGTGACCCGAGTTGGCGGCCTGGACGGCGTCCATGGAGAGGGTGCGGATCGTGTTGATCGCCTGGTGCCTGAGCGTACCGGCGGGTGCGGTCATCGGATGGGCGCTCCACGGCGTCGTTTGGTCTGGCGAGAGCCGTAAGGTCGTGGCGGAAGCAACGTCCGCGGGAAGGCTAGCACGTCTGTTTCTCTCCAGACAGAACGAAGCGTTCAGAAGCGTGCGGGTGCGTTGGCGAGGGGCTACGATCCGGGTACGGGGAGCGGCGCGCGGCGGTGTGGCGCCGGGACCCGCGGAAGGACCTCCATGCGAGAGATCGAGGCGGCGGCGATCACCGAGACCGTCGCCAGGCTCGCCATCGAATCGACCCACTTCCTCCCCGAGGACGTGGAAGGCGCCATCCGCGAGGCGCGGGAGACGGAACGCTCGCCCCTCGGGGTCCAGATCATCGACGAGATCCTGGAGAACGCCGAGATCGCGCGGGAGCGGATGCTGCCGCTCTGCCAGGACACGGGCACGGCGGTCGTCCACGTCGAGCTGGGGCAGGACGTTCACGTGACCGGGGGCTACCTGATCGACGCAATCAACGAGGGCATCGAGCAGGGGTACGGCGAGGGCTACCTGCGCAAGTCGATCGTGGACCACCCCTTCGGCGAGCGGACGAACACCGGAACGAACGCCCCCGGCGTGATCCACACCGAGGTCGTGCCGGGCGAGGATTTGCACATCGGCTTCATGCCCAAGGGGGGCGGCTGCGAGAACATGTCGCGCTACCAGAACTTCCTCCCCGGGGCGGGGCGCGAGGCCGTCACCGACTTCGTCTGCGAGACCGTGGACCTTTCCGGGGGGAACCCGTGTCCGCCCCTGATCATCGGCGTGGGCGTCGGCGGGACGGCGGAGAAGGCGATGACCATCGCGAAACACTCGCTCTTCCGGAAGGTCGGCGAGCGCAACCCCGACCCGGACGTGGCGGCCCTCGAAGGCGAGCTGCTCGAGGCGGTCAACGCGCTCGGTGTGGGGCCCCAGGCGGTGGGCGGTTCGACGACCGCGCTCGATGTGTTCGTCGAGACGTACCCGACGCACATCGCGGCGCTGCCGGTGGCCGTCAACATCCAGTGCCACAGCGCACGCACCAAGCACGCGGTGCTGTAGGGGGCGGAGGATGGCCGAGAGCAAGCCAATCACGCTGCCCCTGACAGACGAAGTCATCGACGGGCTCCGCATCGGCGACCACGTGGAGTTCAGCGGGGTTCTGTACACAGCGCGGGACGCCGCCCACAGGCGGCTCGTGGCGATGGCGGACGCGGGCGAGGCCCTTCCCCTCGACCTGCGCGGCCAGGTCATCTACTACGTCGGTCCGACGCCGCCGCGCGAGGGGCAGGTCATCGGCTCGGCGGGCCCCACGACGGCGATGCGGCTCGATCCCTACACGCCGCGCATGCTGGAGCTTGGGATAAAGGGCATCATCGGGAAGGGCGGGCGGGGCCAGGTTGTGCGCGAGGCGATCCAGGCCAGCCACGCCGTCTACTGCATCGCGGTGGGGGGAACGGGCGCGCTCCTGAACCGCCACATCACGAGCGCCGAGGTTGTCGCGTTCGAGGAGCTAGGCACCGAGGCCATCCGGCGGCTGGAGGTCGACCGCTTCCCGGCGATCGTCGTGAACGACGCCTTCGGCGGCGACCTGCTGGAGGCGGGGAAGCAGCAGTACCGCACGAGCTCGCGACCGGTTCCCATCGGGGGTGGAGGCGCTTGACGACGCAGGGGATGGAAGCCGCACAAGTAACCGCGTTGACGGCCTGCTGCTGGGAAGCGGCGACGCTCGACCGGGAGCAGGTGGCGGCAGTCGAGCAGCTCGCGAGCGAGACCCATCCGGGCGCGGCCATCATCCGAACGTGCCAGCGGATCGAGGCGTACGCGCTCGCCGCGTGCGACTGCCCAGCCCCTGCCCGGCGGGAGGGGCTGGGAGCGCTGCGCCATTTGAGCGAGGTGGCGGCGGGGCTGCACTCGGCCGTGCTGGGCGAGGCGCAGATCCTCGGGCAGAGCCGCCGCGCCTTCGACGACACGGACGGGGAGCTGCTCGGGGTCGGGCGGACCGCCGTCGCGGCAGCGCGGGCGCTGCGCGCGGAAACGGAGTTCGACAGCCACGCGGGACACCTGCTCGACCGCGGGCTCGCGATCACGGGCGTCGAGCCGGGCGGGCGGCTGCTCGTGCTGGGCACGGGCGCGATGGCGCGGCTGGTAGCCGAGCGCGGCCAGGCAATCGGGTTCGACGAAGTGCTGGTCGCGGGTCGACGCCCGCCCCGGCAGCCGATCGCCGGAACCTACCTCAGTCTCGGCGGCGTCCGCCGGGCGGGACCGGTCACGGTCGTGGCGGGCTGTCTCGGGTCGACGGCGAACGTGGTCCCGCTTGAGGCGCTACCGCCGGCGGAGCTCGTGCTGGACCTGGGCACGCCGCGGAACTTCGCGGGGGCGGCGGAAGCGCGAGTGGTGACGATCGCGGACCTGCTCTCAGACGAGGCGGGACGACCGCACTCGGTCGCGCGCCGGGGGGCGCTGCGCGGGCGGCTGCACGCGCTCCTCGACCGCGAGCTGGCGTCACGGCGGGAGACGGCGTCGACGCCGGTGGGGGCGCTGCGGGCGTCGGTCGAGCGGGCGCGCCGGCGGGAGCTGGCGCGCATCGCCGAGCGCCACCCGGAGATCCCGCCGGAAACGCTCGACGCGCTCACGCGGTCTCTGGTGAACCGCATCCTGCACGAGCCGACGGAGCGTCTGCGGGCGCTGGGGGAGGGGTCGGAGCTGGCGCGGGAGCTGGCGGCGCTGTTCGGGGAGGATAGGGAGTAGGGCCATCGCTAGCACAAGAGCGCTTGGCGTTAGCGCTCCAACTTCGAAGCAGGCTGCGCAAACTCTTCGTCAACGCTCTCACCAAATTCTTGGAGCTCTTTCACGCGGGACTTCAGGAACTCGGCCTTTTGGTCCCACTGGACACGCCCCAACCCGCCGCCTCCGCGTAGCTCCCCTAAGGTCACTTCAATGTCCTCATACAATCTCTCGGTTAACTCATCATATTCAGAACCACGTTTGTACCCCCTTGCCTCAGCCCCTTCCTGGAATCTCACAACTGATTCAGCTATCTCGTCCAGGGATGGGAACAGGAGAAAGTCGTCTCTGATGGCGACCTGCTGCAGGGGATAGGAGAGGCTAGAAACGGTCTCAAGCAGGCTCTCTCCCGCAAAGCTATCACGATGTTCCTGCTCCTCCGCCTGGAGCCTGTCAGCGATGCCATTGAGGACTTCAGTTAGCCACTCCCCTTGATTCGAGACGAGGCTCGGAATGTCAAAAGCTTCCTTCCCTATCCCTTCGACCTTAAATGTCACGCTGTCTAACGTCGTATCCGGCCAGAATATGACCGAGGAGAGTCCCTCATTGTAGTGAACAACCCTGTTCCGCACGGTCTTGACAATTCCGGGACAGTCTTCTCTGTCCCAGAGCGAGTACCTATCGTGCGCGAAAACATGTCGGTATAGATATCCGGTGACATCCCCTTGCCTCACAAGCGAAACCATGAGGCCCTTAATCATGAGATTCGTTAGACCATAGGTCGCCCAGTCGCCGTAACTCTCGGAGCCCCTCTCATCGCGCAGCGCCGCGAAGGCTGCAATTGCACCTTCATCTTCGTGCCATGTGTCCCAAACATCCCAGACGTGATGCCACTTTGGGCGATCTTCGTAGAGGGCCAGGCGATACCTGTGGTTGTTGAGATAAGCACTGACGCGGTCAAACGCGCGGCGCTTGGGTGTACGGTCGTCAGGAACCCTCACCTTACGACCCTGCCGCAGTTGCGCGTTGTGAGCACCAAGGCACGTAGTACGGCGAACCCCTACTCGCCCTCGTCGGCCATGATGGCGAGGAAGCCGAGGCGGCGCTGGCCGTCGTCCTCCTCGGGGTGGACCTCGACGCGGAAGATGGTCCCGTAGGGGAGGAAGACCTGGACGTCGTGCTCGTGGTCCTCGCGCTGGGTGTGGAGCGCGACCCAGGTGTCGGAGACGCCGGAGATGGCCTTCACGAAGTGCTTGGCGCCGTCGACGGTGTAGAGCTCGACGATGGGGGACTCGCAGACGACCTGCGTGCAGAACGACTTGATGGCCTGGGGCAGGGTCGTCTCGAAGAAGTCACGGTCGAAGGGTGGGCCGCCGGCGGCGGGGGCAGCCTGGGCGGGAGG
>VXPF01000111.1 GCA_009839725.1 Dehalococcoidia bacterium
ATGACCGGCCCCCACCTTATATTAACAGCGTTATCCGCGTGGCACGTTTTTTTTTGTTATATGCTCGGGGGGTGCGGGGGGGGGGGCGGGGTCGGGACGAAGACGGCATCCTCGGGGGCCTTGTCGGGGCGGAGGCGCTTGAAGACGGGCGCCCGCAGAAGCCCCTGGGACGTCACCTCGGTGTACTCGACCTCGACGACCATCTCCGGGCGGACGAACGTTGCGCCCTCCACCTCGGGCGGGGTCTCGGGGAAGGGGGAGGCCTCGGTCGCGAGCGCATCGAGGCGGGAGCGGAGATCGGCGAGCATGGCGTCGGTGAAGCCGCCCCCCGCGCGGCCCCGGTAGGTCAGGGCGCCATCGTCGTCGAGGGCGGCGAGCAGAAGGGCGCCGAAGGTCGGCTCGCGCAGGCCCTCGCCCCGCGTGAAGCCCGCCACGACGAACTCGGCCGTCCTGCGGGCCTTGATCTTGGCCCAGGAGTCGGAGCGTTTGCCGGGGAGATAGCGGCTCCCGCGACGCTTCGCAACGACGCCCTCCAGACCGAGCGCGACGGCGCCGTCGTACGCCTCCCGGCCTTCGGCCTGGAGGTGCTCGACAAGGGAGATGGGGCCGACGGGCGCCAGAACGCGGGCCAGCGCCTCCTTGCGTTCCTCGAGGACCGCGCCCGTGAGGTCGAAGCCGTCAAGGTGGAGCAGGTCGAAGGCCATGTAGGTCACCGGCACGCGCGCCTCGGCGGCAGCGACGTCGAGTTCGCCGGCGAGGTTCATGCGCTGCTGGAGGAGTTCGAAGGAGGGGATGCCGCGCTCGTCGAAGGCGCAGATCTCGCCGTCGAAGACGGCCTCGGCGACGGGCTGGGCTGCGAGGGCGGCGACGAGGCCGGGGTAGGTAGCGGTGAGGTCGGTGCCGCGACGCGAGTAGAGGCGGGCCTCGCCGCCGGAGACGTGGGCGACCGCGCGGATGCCGTCCAGCTTCGGCTCGAAGAGCCAGTCGGGGTGGGAGAAGGGCTCGCGGACGGCGGCCATCATAGGAGTCAGGGACTCGGGGAAGGGGGCGGGCTGCGACCCGTTGAGGGCGTCGGGGGTGTAGTCGGAGGGGGCCTTGCGGTGGCGGGGCAGGCGGCCGGCGCGGATGTCGTCGAGAGAGAGGCCGGAGACGACCGAGCGGTCCTGCTCGGTGAGGTCGGCCTCGGCGTCGGCGAGCGGGTCGTCGTGCTTCAGGAGGAGCCAGTCGGTCGAGGTTTTCACCAGCGACCAGGAACCCTTGAGCTTGCGCCCGCGCATCTGCACCGAGATCTTGCCGGCCTCGATCGCCGCCTCCATGGCCGCCTCCGCCTCCTCACGGGAGGAGAAGTCGAAGACGCGCTCGTGCTCCGGGGCGTAGGTGCCGGCGTCCCAGACGATGACCTCGCCCGCACCGTACTGGCCCTTCGGGATGACGCCCTCGAAGGCGGAGTAGGCGATGGGGTGGTCCTCGGTCATGACGGCGTTGCGGCGGACGGAGGGGTCGCTGGAGGGGCCGCGGGGCACGGCCCACGACTTCATCACGCCACCGACCTCAAGGCGGAGGTCGTAGTGGAGGCGGGTCGCATCGTGCTTCTGGACGACGAAGGTGAGGGGACCGGCGCGCCCCTCGAGGACGGCGTCGGGGGGCTCGGGGGTGGCCGCGAAGTCGCGCTTCTCGCGGTATTGGTCGAGCGCTTCGGTCATCAGCGAGCCCGGCGGCTAGTCGGCGGCTACGGCGGCCTTCTCCGCGGTGGCGCCGTTGTCGCCGGAGACCGCCTCGGCCTCCTTGCGGGCCTTCGCGGCCTCGACGCTGGCGCGGAGGGCGGCCATCAGGTCGACGGCGGGTTGCGGGGCCGCAGCCTCGGGGGTCGCGAGCTCCTGGCCCTCGAGCTTGGCCTCGATGATGGTCATCAGGGCCTCGCGGTACTGGTCCTTGTACTGCTCGGGGTCGAAGGGCTGCTCCAGCATCTCGATGAGGGCGCGGGCCATCTCCATCTCCTCCTCGGAGACCTCGTCGACGGCGGCGGACTCGCCCGGTTCCCGGATCTCGTCGGGGTAGTAGAGGGTTTCGAGGATGAGCTGGTCGCCACGGACGCGGAGAGCGCAAAGCCGCTCCTTTGTCCGGATGGCGACCTTGGCGATGGCGATCAGTCCCTTGGCCTGCATGGCGCGGATGAGGAGGGAGTAGGGCTTGGTGCCCGCATCCTCGGGAGCGAGGTAGTACGACTTCTCGTAGTGCACCGGGTCGATCTCGGACTCCTCGACGAAGGCGGTGAGCTCGATGGTGTGCTTGGTGGGGAGGGGCAGCTTCTCCAGATCCTCGTCGTCGATGACGACGTAGCGGTCCTTGGCGTACTCGTAGCCCTTGACGATCTCCTCGTAGGGAACTTCCTGCTCCTCGACGGGGTCCCAGCGGAGCATGCGGACGCGGGTGTTCGTGTCGCGCCGGAGCTGGCGGAAGCCGATGTCCTTGCTCTCGGTGGCGGGGAAGAGGCGGATGGGGATGCTCACCATGCCGAAGCTGATGACACCCTTCCAGATCGCTCGGGGCATTGCGCGCCTCCGGAAATGCCAACCTATGTCGGCAGCACCTGTCAGTGTACGACCACTGGCGCGTGTAGGTCAGATCACGGCGGGAGGCTCCATAACGCGTGATAAACTGGAAGCGCCGAATCTTCGCGCGACTCACTCGGGTCGCACGGGGAGCGGGGGAACCGTTTGTTGGGGTGTATTGCGCGAGAGCGCAAGGGCGAACTCCGACGCCGAACCCGTCAGCTAACCCCGCAGGCGTTCGGAGGCTCGCGACTGCGCGACCAGCCTCCCAGTCCGCGGTTTCGAGGCGGAGCCGCCGTCCGGCCCAAGGGCGCGGACCTATACAGAGCCAGAGGAGGCACCTTTATGACCAGCAACGTCGTCGAACTCACGGACGAAGCCCCGGAGCGCGCGAAGTACCGCGCGATCACCCTCCACAACATCGAGGGGCTGCCCCAGGCAGAGCGGCTGAGCAAAGACCAGCGCTTCGCGATCGACGTGGTGTCTCGCGTGCTGCCGTTCAAGACGAACAATTATGTCGTGAACGAGCTGATCAACTGGGACGACGTTCCCAACGACCCGATCTTCACGCTCACCTTCCCGCAGCAGAACATGCTCCGCGACGACCACTTCGACGAAGTGGCGACGCTGGTCTCGCGGGATGCTTCGCGGGCCGAGATCGACGAGGCTGCGAACCGCATCCGCATGACCCTGAACCCGCACCCCGCGGGCCAGCTCGAGCACAACGTGCCGGTTCTCTACGAGGAGACCGTCGAGGGGTTGCAGCACAAGTACGAGGAGACCGTGCTGCTCTTCCCGAGCAACGGGCAGACCTGCCACGCCTACTGCACGTTCTGCTTCCGCTGGCCGCAGTTCGTCGGCCTCGACGACCTGAAGTTCGCGACGAAGCAGGCGAACGGGCTCGTCGCCTACCTGCGTGAGCGGCCGCGCGTGAGCGACGTGCTCATCACGGGCGGCGACCCGATGGTGATGAAGACGCGGCGCTTCAAGCAGTACATCGACCCGATCCTGGAGGACGATCCGCCGAACCTGCGGACCATCCGCATCGGCACGAAGGCGCTCGGCTACTGGCCATACCGCTTCACGACCGACGACGACGCCGAGGACATGCTGGACATCTTCCGGCGCATCACCGCGAGCGGGCGGCACCTCTCGATCATGGCGCACTTCAACCACCCGCGTGAGTTGAGCACGCCCGCCGTGCGCGAGGCGACGGAGCGCATCCGGGAGACGGGCGCGCAGATCCGGACGCAGTCGCCGATCATGCGGAACATCAACGACACCTCGGATGCGTGGGCGGAGATGTGGCGCGAGCAGGTGCGGATCGGAATGATCCCGTACTACATGTTCGTCGCGCGCGACACGGGCGCGAAGCACTTCTTCGAGATCCCGCTGGTACGCGCGTGGGAGATCTTCCGTGGGGCGTACAACCAGGTCAGCGGCCTGGCGCGCACGGTGCGCGGCCCGAGCATGTCGGCCGAGCCCGGCAAGGTTGCCGTCTCCGGTCCGGCGGAGGTCGCCGGGCAGAAGGTGCTCACGCTGAGCTTCCTGCAGGGCCGCGATCCGGACTGGGTCGGGCGCCCGTTCTTCGCCCAGTACGACGAGTCGGCCACGTGGCTGAACGAGCTGCGCCCGGCCTTCGGCGAGGAGAAGTTCTTCTTCGAGGACGAGCTGGCGCACCGCTACGAGGCAGGCATCGCAGCCGGTACGGAAGGCTAGCCGGCCGAAGATTCGGCACAACGCCAGGCGGGGCCCGTTCGACGGGCCCCGTTTCACGTCCCGGGCGGCAGAGGGCGGCGAGCGGGCGGGGCGGCTATCCTTGGCCCGTGCCCGAGCAGGAAACCAGGACCGAGGCCGAAGAAGAGGCGCTCCTCGCGAACGAGGGGTTCTACCGCGCGCTGGGGAACTCCGACATGGGCGCCATGGAGAACGTCTGGGCGCGCCTCGCGCCGGTGACCTGCCTGCACCCCGGCTGGACGCTGCTGAGCGGTCGCGAGGAGGTGCTCGATAGCTGGCGCACGATCCTCTCGAACCCGAGCCAGCCCCGCATCGTGGGCGGCGGCGCAAGCGTCACCGTGACCGGCAACGCCGCCGTTATCCTCTGCCGCGAGGTGGTCTCCGGCAGCCCCCTCTACGCGACGAACGTGTTCGTGCGGGAGGAAGGGTCATGGCGCATGACGCACCACCACTCGGGTCCGGTCATGGTTCACAGGCCGGACTAGGGAGTAGTGCATCCTAAGCTAGGCTCACGATTACTGGAAGCGAAACTGTTTACTCGCCAAAGCGGGTTGAGGTATTCTGACCTTCTACCCCTGTAAGGAAGGAAGATGCCAGCTGCCTGACCGTGCTCCTGTGCTCAACGGCACTGCATGGTGGACCCTAAGACGTAGCTTTCAACGCAGCCTTCCTAAGGCTGTCACAGACACTTACCTGGCTGCGGTACTCACTCTTCAGGAGCGGCCAGCCAAGGATGTACTCCGCAACCTCAAGCTGCTCGGCCTCGTCGGAGAGGACAACGAGCCGACCGACCTAGCCAACCGGTGGCGTGATGACGACCAATACGCAGAGGCTTGCAGAGAAATCGCCAGCTACGCGTACGCGGATGAACTTCTCTCAGCAGTGCCCGGGCCTGAGCCAGATACTAGCGTTGCTGCCCAGTGGTTCCAGAGCAGCCGGCGCCTTGGGCAAGGGGCAGCCCGCAACGCTGCCAGGACGTACGGCCTGGTGGTCTCAGCGAAGTTGTCTGATGACGACGGCGGGAGCACACCCAGCAGAGCAAACAGCGGATCGAAAAACGGCAAGAGTCCGAAGAAGGCCAAAGGAGCGGGCAGCGGATCTCAAAGCTCAGGGACACGTGCCAACCCTGGGGGCGGTGAGAGTCGCAAAACGCCAGGGGCCTTCGAAATGCCACGCCCTCAAATAGCGGTACAGGTCAATATCGCTCCCGAAATGACCGCCGAGCAAATCGACCAAGTCTTCGCAAGCATGGCCAGACACTTCTACAGCCCAGGGGACACCGAATAGCCTGTGGAGTGGGTGGGCCTTCTCGACAGTGCACGGGCCCTCGCAGGCGCTGCTGGCTCGCCGGCATCGCGCCAAGTAACACCTGAGCAGCCTCTGGAGCTATTCGACGCTATGGTGACCCACGGATTGCTTGCCGCAGCCTCGCGGCAACTGTTCGTAGACGGCCACTATGCGCGCGCAGTTGAACAGGGATTCAAGGCTGTAAACAGCGTGGTAAAGGAACGCACGGGCTTTGCGGATGAAGGCCGACCGCTCATGGAGCGGGCCTTCTCCGCAAAGAGTCCGAAACTTGCCGTCAACGATTTGAGGACTCGCACAGACACTGACGAACAGACAGGCACCATGATGTTGTTCGCAGGGGCAATGGCGGGAGTGCGAAATGTCCGGACGCATGACCTCAGTCGTCAGGACGACGCAGAGGTAGCGCTGGAGTTGTTGGCCTTTGCGAATTACCTGCTACGAGTTGCGGAAGAAGCAACCATCAGCGAGTAGCAGTGACAACTCACCTACCCTTAGAGCAGTCACCAGCCACTATCCACTATGGCCTGAAGCCCTCGCGGTTGAAGGGCTCATCGCGCCAGGCGAGGGCGGCACGGAGGCCTTCGGCGTTGGAGATGCGGCCGAACTCGCCGGCGCCGGGACGCATGCGGCCGCTGAGGGCGTGCCACTGCGGGCCGGTGTTGAGGGCCGTGCGGATGCCCTGGATCTCGTAGGTCTGGTTGATGGCGAGCTTGTTCGCGGCGAGCAGGTCGGGGGCGATGCTGGAGAGGGCGCGCACCTCCTTCATCACCTCCTCCTCGAGGGAGTCGGCGGGGAAGCTCTTCGCGATCCAGCCCCACTCGGCGGCCTCCTTGCCCGTGAGGCTGTTGCCGCTGAGCTGGAGGTACTTGGCGCGGCCCATCTGCAGCTTCCAGGGGAAGTAGATGACGTCGGGCGTGGTCATGCCGCGCATGGGCGGGTAGCCAATCTTGCAGTCGTCGGAGGCGAAGGCGATGTCGCACATCGACATGAGCTCGGAGCCGCCGGCGAGGCAGTAGCCGTGGACCATGGCGACGACCGGCTTGAGCAGGTCCCAGATGGTCATCCAGTCGCGCACGCAGCTGCGGGCGAAGGGGTCGGTCCAGGTGTCGAAGTGCTTCTCCGAGACGAGGATGCCGGCGCGGGCGTCGGCGGGCTGGTTGGGGGTGATGTCGTAGCCGGCGCAGAAGGCGCGTCCGGCCCCCCGCACGAGGATGACGGTCACGTCATCGTCGCGTTCGGCGACCTTGAGGGCATCGACGAACTCGCCGCGGAGGTCGCGGTTGAGGGCGTTCAGCTTCTCGGGCCGGTTGAGGGTGATCGTGGCGATCTTGTCTTCGGTGGAGTAGAGGATGTTCTCGTACTCGGGCATTGAAAGGCCTCCTGCAGGTTGCGGGATTGTAGGGGGTCAGGGCGTGGTGAGGGGGGCGACGACGAAGGGCGGGGC
>VXPF01000122.1 GCA_009839725.1 Dehalococcoidia bacterium
GTGTCATCCTGGAGGCCGCCCAGCACCACGAGCAAGCCGAGCGCCGCAACAGCCGCGATGACAAGTCCTCCGGCAGCAGCGGGCAGGGCCGTCTTCGTAGGTCGTTCCGAGATAGTCAAGCTCATCGCGGCGGAGAGCCCCAGCACCAAGGTGGCGGGCCAGAAAACGAGCGCCACGAGCGAGTAGGAGGCTGACAGGCTGGCAACCAATGAAAGCACGGCTGTAGCTGCCAGGAGACCCCCGCGCACGCCCGGGTCAGCCGCTCTGGATGCCAGGAGCGCGAGTACGTAGGGGGAGACGTACGCCAGCGTGAAGGCCACATTGCCCGCTACCTGAGCCGTCGCCTCGGCTGGCTCGCTCAGCAGGACGCGCAATCCGCCGAGGGCGATCGCGGGAACGAGTCCCGCGACCGCCCCTACCACGGCCAACCGCTTCCCGCGCGTTGCACCGACCGCGTGAGGGCCCATAAGGGTAGGTGTCCGCCCCCATCGCACCGTCGGCAGTCGCAGCCTAGATCCACCAGCACGCATGGGATGCGTGAGTGCCCGTGTACTGGTTCGTCCACTGCCACGAGAACGTGCAATGGCCGCTCCCGTTCCCGTAACCGTCGAGCGTGATCGTTCCCGCGAAGTAGGTGTCCGGCAGGAGGGAGATCGGGAAGCCGTCCGACTTGTGCCGGTCGTAATAGTACGCCTGGTAGTGGCTTTGTGAGATGAGGTTCGGACCGCTGGTGATGGCTGACCCCACCCAGTACCAGAAGGCGTTGTAGTTTGGGTTGAGGCGCCGCTTCGAGCCCAAGGATACAGCGGAACCATTATAGCTCCACCCCATGTTCATCCGCTGTTCGACCATCACGACGCCGATAACGTCTTTCGCTTCCAGCTCGCCCTGTATCCTGCGGGAGCCGGTTGCCGATGCCGTTGGGCCTCCGTCGCCAGCCATCGGCGCACTCGCTCCCGATAGGCTGATGCGCGCTTCGAAGACGAACCCGGAGCAGTCGCCCGTGTTCATCACGTCCACGGAGAGACTGCCGTCCTCTCCGAGCCGCGGATGCACCTGTACCGAGCAACGGGCCCCAGAAGGGGTAGCCGTCGACCCTTCCGGGAGCGGAACAAGCTGCCCGTCCACCGCCTGGTACATCAGGGTGCCGGCGAGAGCTTGTGTGCGGGATATGGACACATCGATCGTGCATGAGCCACCCTGGCGTGACTCCACGGACCTCAGGGCTGACGGGCCGATTTCGAGATTGAAGGGGCCGGGCGCTTCGCAGGCGCTTCCGCTTGCCTCAGCCGTTCCGCCGCTCACTGCGGTGCACAAGGCCACAAGCGCCAGCACGAAGGCCACCATTGGGAGCTTCAGTGGATTCCTGAGTACGACGTCTCGTCTGTCGGGCATGGATATACCTCCCACAGTTGTCGAGCCGCTACGGTTCTCAGTGCTCGGGTGGGTACGCCAGAACCTACCGTCGTGCCGTAGTGTCACGGCGAACTCGCGGCGGCGCGTACCCTCGTAACCACCTCATTTCCGCGAACCCTCACGGGTTTCGCTGCTGCCGGGGCTCATTGTTCGAAAGCACTTGGAGCACTCCGAACCCACGGCTCAAGTCCACCGTACTACCAGTGTCAACAGCGCTCCGAACTGACTTTGGCCAGCGTACCTGTTGGGCACCGGGAGTGAGCGAGGGGCGCGCTCGCGACACAGTGACCGGAAGGGCGAGACGCATTTCCGATTTGCTGCGGTCGCCCTGCCCTCTCCATGTGTGGAGGCGTTTGTCGTGTCCAGAGTTTGGTTTGAGCGACAGCGGGGTTCGGGGCCCTTTCGCCCCCTGCCGTGTCATTCCTGGTTGGGTTGGAGCGTGTTGGGAGCGGCGCTATGCTGATCGGTGAGACCACGCTGAGAGTCCACAATGACCGCACGTCGACCCCCAGCAGAGACCGCCCGCCTCGGAGAGGCGATCTACGAGCGCGACATCCGCAGACAGGTTGAATCTGATCACCACGGGGCGATCGTCGCCATCGACATCAACAGCGGAGACTGGGTCGTGGCCGACACCGTCCTCGGGGCAGCCGAGCGCCTTCGTGAGCGGCAACCCGAAGCAACGGACGTTTGGAGCGTTCGTGTTGGTCACCGGGCGGTCTACAGCTTTGCCGGGAGTTCCGTGCGGAGCGACGCCGGGTGATCGAGGGGGTCGTCAACGCCTCCTACGAAGCCATGGTCACCCTCTTGCTACGAGGCCCCACGGGGATGTTCGGGACATCGAGGCCGTGATCGACACCGGCTACAGCGGCTTCCTGACGTTGCCGCCAAGGCTGGTAGCGGAGTTGGGATTGCCCTTTGTCACGAGCGCTCAGGCGATCCTCGCGAACGGCAGCGAGGAAACCTTCGATGTCCACAGCGTCACGGTACTGTGGGACAGTCGCCCCGTCGTCGTCGATGCCTATGCGTCGGATACGACGCCGTTCGTAGGTATGCGCTTGCTCGATCAGTACGACCTCTACGTTCAAGTCAGGCACGGCGGTCGCGTTCGCATCGAGACATCGAACTGACTCGTTGCCGGGGCGCGTCGCCCTGTCGGCACGTAAGTCCGATCGGCGCATCACTGCTCGGGCAGGATGGCAAGCTGCTTGAGGATCGACTCGGACAGGCCAACTTGAACGGGGCTGCTAACCGCTTCCGCAGTCCGCACTGACTGAGCGGATATGCCCGCTAAACGCTTCGGGGTTCGTGGGGCTCACGTAGTAGACGGCTCCAGAATGCAGCGTGATCTGGAGGCCGTCGGTCAGACGATTCGCGAGGCCGCGACCTCCGCCCCAGCCGAGGACGCGCGGGATGAAGCCCACCCGCTCTACGGTCGCCACGTCGCTGTGGCGGATCACCGCCGTGATCACGAAGCCCGACCGGAGGCGCAGTTCATGACCGGAGATCTCGTATCGCGTGCGGAAGGCCGCGTCAACCGTCGCGACGATGAGGCCGCTGACGGAGAAGCCCACCACGCTCGCGGCGATCCACTCGAGGCGTCCGGCTCCGCGAAGCTCGGGCAATGCCAGCCCGCACATCAGGCACCAGAGGGCGGCCAGCCCGAACAGGAGCGCCAGGTAGCTGGCTCCGGGCCGTGGGTGGTCCACATCCCGCCAGCCATGTGAGGGCACGTTCGGCTTTTCCGACTTGCTCGCTCGCCCCGACGGTCTCATCCCTCGCCTCCCCGCACGCAGCCCACTGGAGGCCCCCCATGTGCTGGCTGAGCGCCGTGCCATCGGCGAGAGTCGATGTCGCCCACCACATCTTCGGGCATTGCTACCCTTGGCGCACAACCTCGCGTTTGCGCCGGAGACCGCATGCCAGCCACGTTCGGTGATGTCTACCATAAGCTGTGCGAGCGCTACCCCGATCCGCGGGAGCGGGGGCGGCAGTTCGAGCCTCTGGTGGCAAGGGTGCTTCGCACCGACAGGCAGTACGCCGACCGCTACGCCGAGGTCTGGCGCTGGTCCGAGTGGCCCGGCAGGCGCAGCGCCGACATCGGCATCGACATCGTCGCGCGGCGGCACGACGGCAGCCTGACCGCCATCCAGTGCAAGTGCTACGACCCGTCAAGCACGCTCTACGAGCAGGACCTCGCCACCTTCCTCGCGAACACGAACGCCGACTTCGACGAGCGCGTGATCGTCAGCACGACCTCCAACTGGAGCAGGAACCTGCTCGCGCTCATCTCGAATCAGCAACCCCCGGTGCAGCGCATCAACCTCTTCGGGCTCGAGGAGACCGCGATCGACTGGGACGCCTACCTCGAGGACGAGGCGGCGCCGCTGAAGCCGCGCGCCGCAAAGGAGCTGCGACCGCACCAGCGACAGGCCCTCGCCGACGCGCTCTCGGGTTTCGAGGAGCACGACCGCGGCAAGCTGATCATGGCCTGCGGCACCGGCAAGACCTTCACGGCGCTGCGCATCGCCGAGGAGGTCGCCGGACCCGGCGGGCGGGTGCTGTTCGCCGCGCCCTCGATCTCGCTCGTCGCCCAGGCGCTGCGGGAGTGGGCGGCCGACGCCACGACCCCGATCCGCGCTTTCGCCGTCTGCTCGGACCAGAAGGTCGGGAGCAGGGACGGTGACGGCGCGCAGACGTACGACCTGCCGATACCCGCCACGACCGACCCCGGGCGGCTCGCGCGGGCGGCCGCGCCGGATGCGGCCGATCGGCTGACGGTCGTTTTCAGCACCTACCAGTCGATGGACGTGATCCGGCAGGCGCAGGACGCCGGCATGCCGGCGTTCGACATCGCCGTCTGCGACGAGGCTCACCGCACGACCGGATACGCCCTCAAGGACGAGGAGCGCTCCAGCTTCCTCATGGTGCACGATGCGGAAGCGATCCGCGCCCGCAAGCGGCTCTACATGACCGCGACCCCCCGCCTCTACAGCCCCGCCGCGAGGAAGAAGGCTGAGGCGGCGGACGCCTACGTCGCCACGATGGACGACGAGGAGACCTACGGTCCCGAGCTGCACCGGCTCAATTTCGCGGACTCGGTCGAGCGGGACCTGCTGAGCGATTACAAGGTCGCGATCCTCGTGATGAGCGAGGAGCAAGTCGCGCGCGAGTACCAGGCCGAACTCGCCGACGGCGATGGGCTCAAGGTCGGGGACGTGGGCCGCGTGGTCGGCTGCCTGAACGGACTGGCCAAGCTCGACCCCGGGGGAACCCAGTTCACGAACGACCCGAGGCCGATGCATAGCGCGGTCGCGTTCTCGAACACGATCAAGGACTCACGACGCTTCGTGGACCTTGTGGAGGCGCTGCAGGACGACGAGGGGCGCGAGCAGCGCGGCATCCAGGTCGAGGCAGAGCACGTCGATGGGAAGAGCGGCGTGCTCGTCCGCGCGGAGCGGCTGGCGTGGCTGGGCGCCGAGACGATGGTCATGGAGGCGCAGTGCCGCGTCCTCTCCAATGCGCGCTGCCTGACCGAGGGCATCGACGTGCCCGCGCTGGACGCGGTGCTGTTCCTCCAGCCGCGGAAGTCGCAGATCGACGTCGTGCAGGCCGTCGGGCGGGTGATGCGCAAGGCCGAGGGCAAGCAGTACGGCTACATCGTCCTTCCGGTCGTCGTCCCCGCGGGCGACGACCCTTCCTCCGCGCTCGACCGGAACGCCGCCTACGCGCACGTCTGGGAGGTGCTGCAGGCGCTGCGCTCGCACGACGAGCGCTTCGACGCCTGGGTGAACAAGCTCGACCTCAACCGCGACCGGGACGGCGGACCGGTGTCGGTGATCGGGGTGGGGCCGCGAGCGGGGACCGAAGACGAGGAGCGGGGCGGGGCGGGCGTCACGGAGCAAGCCTCGCAGTACTTGCTCAGCGGGCTCGACGACCGCATCGAGCGCTGGCGCGACGCGATCTACGCCAAGATCGTGGAGCGCTGCGGCGAGCGCCGCTACTGGGAGCAGTGGGCGGAGTCCGTCAGCGACATCGCCCGGCGTCACCACGCCCGCATCCGCGCGCTCATCGAGGCGCCGGACTCCGGCGTGGGAGAGCGCTTCGAGGAGTTCGTGGCGGCGCTGCGCAACAACCTCAACGACTCGATCAGCGACGACGACGCGGCGGGGATGCTGAGCCAGCACTTGATCACCAGGCCGGTGTTCGACGCGCTGTTCGGCAACTCGGAGTTCACGAGCCGCAACCCGGTCAGCCAGGTCATGCAGGGCGTACTCTCGGAGCTAGAGGACAAGGGACTCGAGTCCGAGACCGAGGAACTAGAGGGCTTCTACGCCAGCGTCCGCCGCCGCGTCGAGGGCATCGACAACGCGGAGGGCCGCCAGCGAGTGGCGATCGAGCTCTACGACAACTTCTTCCGCAAGGCGTTCCCGCGTGACGCCGAGCGGCTCGGCATCGTTTACACGCCGATCGAGATCGTGGACTTCATCATCCGCTCGGTCGCAGACCTGCTGCGGGAGCACTTCGGCGCATCGCTCGGCGACGAGGGCGTGCACATCCTTGATCCGTTCACGGGGACGGGGACCTTCATCGTGCGCCTTATCCAGTCGGGGCTGATCGACGCGGACGACCTGCCGCACAAGTACCGGCACGAGCTGCACGCGAACGAGATCCTGCTGCTGGCCTACTACATCGCGGGCGTCAACATCGAGAGCGCCTACCGCGAAGCCCTCTCGGAGGCGGGACGCGAGGATGCCTACGAGCCGTTCGGCGGGATCGTCCTGACGGACACCTTCCAGCTGTCCGAATTGGACAATCCGATGGACGACATGTTCTTCCCGCGCAACAACGCCCGCGCCGAGCACCAACTCGGCCTCGATATCCGCGTAATTGTGTCGAACCCTCCGTGGTCCCGCATGCAGAAGTCGCAGAGTGACATGAACGCCAACCAGCCGTATCCGACGCTGGACGCATCAGTCGAAGCCTCCTACGCGGCCACATCAGAAGCAGGAGCGAAGACACCGCTGTATGACTCCTACGTCCGCGCGATCCGCTGGGCATCGAACCGCGTGCAGGACTCGCCCGATGGCGGCGTGATTGGTTTCGTGACCAACGGGAGCTTCATCGACGCCGCGAGCTTCGATGGATTCCGCAGGGCGCTCGCCAAGGAGTTTCATGAGGTCTATGTCTACAACCTGCGCGGCGCTGCGCGTGGGTCAGGCGAGGTGCGTCAGCGGGAGAAGGGCAACGTGTTCGAGGGCGGCACCCGCACAACCGTGGCGGTGGTGTTCCTCGTGAAGCGCGCCGCGGCTGTCACCAAGCCCGCCGCGATCCGTTACCGCGACATCGGCGACTATCTCTCGCGCGAACAGAAACTGGAGACAGTTTGGGGCTCGCATCTGCTCGATGTGGAGTGGGGAGAACTCGATCCCAACGAGGCTGGTGACTGGATCAACCAACGCAGCGAGCGGTTCT
>VXPF01000080.1 GCA_009839725.1 Dehalococcoidia bacterium
CGCCCCGCCCCCCTCTTCGCCCAGCACAACCGTGAGGTCTTCTCCAGACTGCTCGGTATGAGCGACGCCGAGATCGAGGCGCTCTACGCGGCAGGCGCCACCAACGACGACCCCCAGTACGCCGCCGGCCCGAGCCTCTGATGCCCGGCGTCCTCGTCATCCTCCCCGCCGGCGTTGACCCGTCCCCGCTTCCCGAGGACGCCGTCGTCCGCACGTGCGCGACCGCCGGCGAGGTTGCGGATGCGCTCTCCGGCGCCGCTGGCGATGTCGTGCTTTGCTGTGAGGGTTTCCCCGACCTGGAGCTGATCGCCGGTGCCGTCCGCACCGCCGAAGCGACCGTCGTCCTCGTGGAGCCGGGAGCCTGGGATGGCGAATCGCACTCGCCCGTCAGCGCCGCTTGCTCGGGCGTGATCGCCGGTTTCGGAATCGCGGGCGTGAGCGCCGCCGTCGCGCTCTTGCGCGAGCGCGCCTAGCCCGTTCGCAGCAGGCCCGCGACCGCCGGGTCGTCCTCGCCCAGAGCCCGCCCCCGCTCCGCCAGCCCCTTGATCGTGCTCCTGCTGCGCCCGCCCAGCAGGGCGCCGATCTCGCTGTAGCTCGATCCACGCTCCTGCAGCGCCGCCGCCGCCACCGCCCGCGCCCGTGTCGCCTTCGCCGCGCGGCTGCGCCCCTCCACCTCGGTGGTCGCGAGCGAGAAGTGCCCAGCAATTCGCTCGAGGACCGCCTTCGCCGTCTCCTCCCCCCGGCCGTGCAGCTCGAGGGCTCCCAGCTCCGCCGCCAGCTGCAGCTCGCTCAGCAATCCCCGACGCTGCAGCCCCACCGCGGCGTGTACGCCCGCCAGGATCGACCGCACCGACCCGGCCCCCCCGGACAGCAGGTCCAGGCACCACCCCGGCAGCGCGACGCGCAGCTCCTGGAGCCGCTGCTCGATGAACGTGCGCCGCTCCGACGCCGCGAACGGCTCCACCGTCGCGACGATCCCCGCTTCCAGCCGCGAGCACAGCCGTTCCGGCAACCCCAGCTCCCGCGGCCGCAACTCGCTCCCGATCGCCGCCCCTCCCCCCGCGTGCGTGACCGCATCGAGCGTGTGCACCAGCTCCCGCAGCGTCCCTGTCTTTCCCGCCAGGTCGTGCAGGTCATCGATGATGAGGAGATCCACGCTTCGCACGGCATCCTGGAACGCTTCCACCGTCTTCTCCCGCAGTGCCCGCTGGTAGCGCGTCGTGAACCCCTCCCCGCTCAGGCAGGCGACCCGCAACCCCTGTTCGCTCGCTCGCGCCGCCACCCCGTGCAGCAGGTGCGTCTTTCCCACCCCCGGCGGCCCGTGCACGACCACGGGGCTGATCACGGCGCCCCCGTCCTCCACCAACCCCATGCAGCTCGCCAGCGCGAGTGCGCTCCCCTCCGAGCGGAAGTAGCGGCTCAGCGTGAACGCGCGATTCACCTGTCCCACCACTCGGTCCGCCGGCCCTTCCACTTGCGGCTCCGTGCTGCCTCCCGTATGGGGCTGCTCCCGCGAAGCCTCTCCCGGCGCGATGAACCGTACCCCGAGCCGTTCCTCCTCGATCGCCGCGAGGCAACGTTCCACCACCGGGGCCAGGTTCTCGTTCAGCCAGTCGGCCCGGAACGCCGAACGCGCCTCCACGAGTAGCTCACCCTCGCGACGCGCCCGCGCGCTCGTCCCCGCCAGCCACGTCTCGAAGTTGGCCCGGCTCACCTCCAGCTCGAGGCGGCCCAGCACGGCCTGCCAGGTGCGCGCCAGCGCTCGCGGTGACTGCCTCCCGTCGCTTGCCACGGGCGTGCGCGCTCCCTCCCCGAGGCGCACACGCGCCCCCGGCTCGCTCGTCGTCGGTGAAGATCCAGAGGGTGTCGCGCCTTTCGACGCGACCACCAGAGGCTAGCGCTCGCCCTCCTCGCGCGGCAACCACTTTTCGCCCCCCGCGCGCCTTCGTTAACGGACCTTTCACGGCCCCATTCGGCTTATGGTTCCGCGCCCCTGTACTTCCTCGGGGGCTGTTCCCCGGTGGGTTGCCGGGGGGAGTTGCATTGACGCGCGTTCCGCCGCCGCTAGACTTACGAACACGCCATGGAACGCGACGACGGCTACCTCCAGATCGGTGAAGCGGCCGAACGGTCGGGGCTGACGCAGCGCACCCTCCGCTACTACGAGGAGCGCGGCCTTCTGCCTGCTCCCACCCGCATGGACGGCGGCTTCCGCCTCTACTCGCCCGTGGACATGGAGCGTATCGAGCGCGTGAAAGAGCTCAAGGAGCTGCTCGGCTTCTCTCTCGCCGACATCAAGGAGATGCTCGAGGCCGAGGACGTCCGCATGCAGATCCGGGCCGAGTGGAACAAGGACGACGAGGCCCAGGAGAAGGCGAAGAAGGTGCGCATCGCCCGCGAGGTCACCCTCCGCCAGATCGCGCTTCTCGACCAGAAGGTCGAGAAGATGGAGAAGATGCGCGTCCAGCTCGCCGAGCGCCTCGCCAAGCACGACGAGATGCTCCGCCGCTTCACGGAGGCCGCCCCGCCCGTCGCCGCAGGTGACTAGGCGACCAGGCGAGAGCGATAGGCTCGCTCCAGCACATCGAAACCCGAGGGACCGGTAAGCTACCCCTGATGGACGTGCGTGACTCCTTCGACCGCCCCTTGCGCGACCTTCGCGTCTCCGTGACCGATCGCTGCAACTTCCGCTGCGTCTACTGCATGCCCAAGGAGGTCTTCGGGCCGTCCTTCCAGTTCCTCGACCGCGAGGAGCTCCTCACCTACGAAGAGATCGTGCGCCTCGCCCGGCTCTTCATCGCCCACGGCGTCGAGAAGATCCGCGTCACCGGGGGCGAACCCCTCGTCCGGCGCGACCTGCCCCTGCTGATCGGACAACTGGCCGCCCTCGACGGCCTCCAGGACCTGACGCTCACCACCAACGGCGCTCTCCTCCCTGCGCAGGCCGTGCCCCTCCGCGAGGCGGGCCTGAAGCGCATCACCGTCAGCCTCGACTCCCTCGACGACGCCACCTTCCGCGCCATGAACGACGTCGAGGTCGGCGTCGACGTCGTCCTCGCGGGCATCGACGCCGCCCGTGACGCCGGGCTCTGGCCGATCAAGGTGAACGCCGTCGTCAAGCGCGGCCTGAACGACCACTCCATCGTCGACCTTGCCCGCCACTTCCACGGGACGGGCATCATCGTGCGCTTCATCGAGTACATGGATGTCGGCACGACCAACGGCTGGGTGCTTGACCACGTCGTCCCCGCCGCCGAGATCGTCGAGCGCATCGACGCCGTGCTACCCCTGGAGCCCCTCGACCCCAACTACCGTGGCGAGGTGGCGCAACGCTACCGCTACCGAGACGGCGGCGGCGAGGTCGGCGTCATCACCTCGATCACCCAGCCCTTCTGCGGCGATTGCACCCGCGCCCGTCTCTCTCCCGAGGGCGAGCTCTTCACCTGCCTTTTCGGCGCGACCGGCTTCGACCTGCGGGCGCTCCTGCGCGCCGGCGCCGGCGACGATGCGCTGGCCGAAGCCATCGCCCGCGTCTGGCGCATCCGCAACGACCGCTATTCCGACCTCCGCACCGAGGCGACCACCGACCTCAAACGGGTCGAGATGTCCCACATCGGGGGCTAGTCCTCCGCCTCCTCGTCCTCTTCCGGCCAGAGCGTTTCCCAGTTGGGCCCTCCCAGTACCGCCTCCCGGATCGTGCGCCGCTCCAGCACCTCGAGCCGCGCCAGCGCGCGCGACATCGCCAGGTCCGCCTCGTTCGAGACCGCCGCCATGCGCGCCCCCATCGGACCGAGCACGTCGTGTTCCCGGATCAGGGCGATCGAGTGGGGCCACATTGCGAAGGTGAAATCATCGGGCATCCCGAAGGCGCTGCGGTGCTTGCCCAGCCACGCGTATCGCTCCTGCACGCTCGAGACCGGCGCCACCACTGCCACCAGCGGCCCCTCCGTCGGAGAGCTGCGCGCGTCCAGCAGCAGCCGCTCCTGGAACGCGTGGAACCCGATCACGATCAGGTCGGCGTTCTCCAGGCGTTCCCGCAGCGCCTCCAGGTCGACCTGCAGGCCGTTCTCCGAGTGGGCCATTGGGCGCTACCCCCCGAAAGGAAAGCGAGGGGGCCGGCTCTCGCCGTACCCCCTCGCCCCGGTTCCTCGTTGCGCCCGCCGTGAGCGGCAGGCGTTGGAGGTCGAGCCTAGTACATCGGCGCCGGCGGAGCCGCCGCGGCGGACGCGGCTTCCTTCCGCTCCGTAACCAGGCAGTTCGTCGTCAGGACCATCGCGGCGATGGAGACGGCGTTCTCGATGGCGGCGCGGGTGACCTTCGCCGGATCGATGATGCCCTTGTCGACCATGTTGCCGAACTCGTCCATCTGGGCGTCGTAGCCGAGGCCCTTCGTCAGCTCCTTCACCTCTTCGACCACCACGGAGCCGTCCTTGCCGGCGTTGATGGCGATGCGGCGGAGGGGCTCCTCCAGCGCGCGGCGGAGGATGCGGGCGCCCGTGTCCTCGTCGCCGTCCAGCTTCACCCGGTCCAGCGCCGAGATGGCGTTCAGCAGGGCGACGCCGCCGCCCGGCACGATGCCTTCCTCGACCGCCGCCCGGGTCGCGCTGAGCGCGTCCTCGACACGGTGCTTCTTCTCCTTGAGCTCGACCTCGGTGGCCGCGCCCACGCGGATGACGGCGACGCTGCCGGCCAGCTTGCCGAGCCGCTCCTGGGCCTTCTCGCGGTCCCAGTCGCTCTTCGCCTCGCCGAGGATCGCGCGGACCTGGCCCACGCGTGCGTCGATGTCCTTCTTCTTGCCCTTGCCCTCGATGATCGTCGTGTCTTCCTTGGTCGAAACCACGCGGCGGGCGCTGCCCAGGTCGGCAGTCGTCACGCTATCGAGCGTCCGGCCGATCTCCTCGGAGATGACCTGCGCGCCCGTCAGCGTCGCGATGTCGCCCAGGTTGTCCTTCTGGCGGTCGCCGAAGCCCGGAGCCTTCACCGCGAGCACGTTCATCGTGCCGCGCAGCTTGTTCACGGCCAGCGTCGCCAGCGCCTCGCCGTCAACGTCGGCGGCGATGATGAGCAGGTTCTTCGACTGCGAAACGATCTTCTCCAGCAGCGGCAGGAACTCCTGCACCGAGGAGAGCTTCTTGTCGGTGATGAGGATCAGGGGATCCTCGATCTCCGCTTCCATGCGGTCCGGGTTCGTCACGAAGTACGGGCTGATGAAGCCGCGGTCGAACGCCATGCCGTCCACGTACTCGACCTCGGTCTGGATGCCCTTCGACTCCTCGACCGTGATCACCCCGTCCTTGCCGACCTTCTCCATCGTCTCGCCGATGAGCTCGCCGATGGTCGGGTCGTTGTTCGCCGAGATCGACGCGACCTGCGCCATCTGCTCGCGTGCGTTCACCTTGATCGAGTTCCGGCCGACACGGTCCACGACCGCCTCGGCGCCCTTCTCGAGGCCACGCTTCAGCGACATCGGGTTCGCGCCGGCGGCCACGTTCTTCAGGCCTTCCTGCACGATCGCCTGGCCCACCACGGTCGCCGTGGTGGTGCCGTCGCCGGCGATGTCGTTCGTCTTGGAGGCGATCTCCTTGGCGAGCTGGGCGCCGATATTCTCGAACGCTTCCTCCAGCTCGATGTCCCGGGCGATCGTCACACCGTCGTTCGTGATCGTCGGCGCGCCGAACTTCTTGTCGAGCACCACGTTGCGGCCCTTCGGACCCAGCGTGATCTTGACGGCGTCGGCGAGCGCGTCGATGCCACGCTTCATCGCGTGGCGGGCGTCTTCATCGAAAAGCAGTTGCTTTGCCATGTACCTGTCAGTACCTCTCCCGAATTTCGATGGCGCGTATGTTAGCACTCTTACTGCAAGAGTGCTAATCGACTACCCGCCCCTCTCCGCTATCGCCGCAGCAGCCCCCGCAACCGCCGCCACAGCCCCTCCCCGTCGCCCCGCCGCGTGATCGTGCTCGCCGCTTCCCGCGCCGCCGCCTCCAGGGAATCGTCGAGCGGCGCCAGCGTGGCCGGCTCCCCGTAGCGCCTCGCCAGCGCTTTCCCCAGCAGGAAGTCGGTGACGGCCGGGTTCTTCGGCAGCAGGCTGCCGTGCAGGTACGTGCCGATGGCACTCGCCACGCGTGCCCCCTCCGACCCGTCCTTCCCGTTATTGCCGCGCCCCTCCACCACCGACCCGAACCGCTCCTGCCGCCCGTCAAGCCAGGTCCGCCCCCCATGGTTCTCGAACCCGACCACCTCCCCGAAGTCCGTCTCCAGCAGGACGTTCCCGATCAGCCGCTCCTCCCCGCGGGCGGGCGGCAGCGTCTCCATGCGGAACAGCCCGATGCCCGGCAGCACCGTGCCGTCCGCATCGACATAACGCTCTCCGAACAGCTGGAAGCCGCCACACACGGCCAGCGCCGGCAACCCCTCCTCGATAGCCGACCGGATCGCCGGGCCCCTCGTCAGCAGGTCGTCTGCGATACGCCGCTGCTCCCGGTCCTCGCCGCCGCCCACGATGAGCAGGTCGTACGCCTCCGGGTCGAACGCCTCCCCGATGCCGATGCCGTCCACCTCGAGCGCGATCCCCCGCGCCTCGCAGCGGTAGCGCAGGGCGATCGCGTTCCCGCGATCGCCGTAGACGTTCATCACATCGGCGTACAGGTGCGCCAGCCGCAGCCGCATCCCGTCCCCATCGGCCATGCGCCTAGCCTACCCCGAGCCCGCCCACTTGCCCGCCTTGCGCTCAAATGTTCTAGACTGCGCAACGTGACGGCCTCGCCCACCGCCCCCCCCGCGGCGCCCCCCCCCAGGCGCTTATACAAATCAGACCCTGCCCGACATCATTGACGTCGTAATCACGGTGGGTCGCGCTTAAAAAAAAAAAAAAAAGGGGGGCGGGG
>VXPF01000017.1 GCA_009839725.1 Dehalococcoidia bacterium
CCGCCAGCTCCTCCCCCGACACCCCCAGGTCCTCCCAGAACGCCGGGTTCACCTCGCCCGACGCGATCATCCCCCGCGCGATGACCAGCGCGTCGATCGTCGTGCCGCCCTCGCGACGCAGCGCCCCCGCCGTCATGTTCAGCGCCTGACGCAGGTTCGGGGCCGGCATCACCCGGTCCGAAAGCGGCGTGCTCCCCTCACCGTGAACGGCGCGCA
This sequence comes from Dehalococcoidia bacterium, assembly GCA_009839725.1. Taxonomy (GTDB): domain Bacteria; phylum Chloroflexota; class Dehalococcoidia; order Tepidiformales; family Tepidiformaceae; genus UBA2991. Next base: position 217 of record VXPF01000017.1, read on the forward strand.
GCGCGTTCTCCAGTGCATGCGGCTCCGGCAGCCCCGACCGCCCCTCCTCCCGCAGCACGCTCAACGCTCCCGCCAGCAGGAACTCCACGCTCTCGATCGCCACGTTCAGGTCCGCTGCCATGCGCTCGCCCTCCGCCAGCGCCAGCTCCCCGTCCGCCGAAAGCCGTACCTCAGCCATGCCCCGAGTCTACCCCGTCCTCACGAGCCACTAGCTACTAGTGACCAACCACGAGACCTCGTCAGCTACTAGTGACCAACCACGAGACCTCGTCTTTCCGCGCTCGGCGCGAAGTCCAGCACCTCCAGCTCCATCCGCTCCCCGCGCCACTCCCGGCTGAGCGAGTAGACGATGTCCAACTCGTCCGCGAGTTCCGCCTCCCCCATGCGGAAGGCGATCCCCGGCCATGTGGAGGCCCCCTCCCGCACCTTCAGCTTCAGGTGGCTCCCGTCCGACCCCACCTGGCGCGCGTCGCGGAGCTCCACGTTCCGGCTCAGCAGCACCGGACGCCGGTTCCCGTGACCGCACGGTTCGAACTGCGTCAGCCCCCGGATCTCCACCCCCGACAGGTCCGCCAGCGACGCCTCCGCGTCGATCGTCATCGACGGGCGCAGGTCCTCCGGTGAGAGCCGCTCCGCCGCCGTGTTCACGATCCGCTCCTTGAACAGGTCCAGGTGCTCGTTCCGGATTGTGAACCCCGCCGCCGCCCGGTGCCCTCCGTGCCGCACCAGCAGGTCCGACTCCTTGCGGATGGCCCTCACGATGTCGAAGTCCCCGAACGTGCGAGCGCTCGCCCGGCTCGTCTCCGGACCCTGCTCGTACACGATCGCCGGTCTGCTCCGCGCCTCCACCAGCCGCCCCGCGATGATCCCGATGATGCCCGCGTGCATCCGCTCGCTGCCCACCATCGTCAGCGGGTCGTCGCTCGCCCCCAGCAGCGACTCCGCCTCCAGCAGCCCCCGCTCGCACTCCTCCTGGCGCTGCCGGTTGAGCATGTCCAGCTCTTCCGCGACCTGCCGCGCGGCCAGGGGCGTATCCGCCAGCAGCAGGTCGAGCGCCGTCTGCGCGTGCTTCATCCGTCCCGCCGCGTTCAACCGGGGACCCAGCCCGAACCCCAGCGTCTCCGACCGGATGCGCTCCGCGCTTGTGCCCGCGATCCCCGCCAGCGCCTCCACCCCCGGCCGCGGCGACTCCCGCATGAACCCCAGCCCCGCCGCCACGATCGCGCGGTTCTCGTCCTCCAGCGGCGCCACGTCCACCACCGTCCCCAGCGCCACCAGGTCCAGGAAGTCCCGCTCGGGAAGCTCCCGCCCCAGCGACTCGTACAGCGCCTGCAGGAACCGGTACGCCACGCCCACCGCCGCCAGCTCCGTGAACGGGTAGGGCGACTCCTCCCGCTTCGGATTGATCACCGCTACCGCCGCCGGCAACTCCGGCGGCACCGTGTGGTGGTCCAGCACGATCGCGTCCAGCCCCAGGCTGTTCGCGTGCGCCACCTCCGCCACCGAGCTCGTGCCGCAGTCCGCGCTGATGAGCAGGCCCGCCCCCGCCTCCCGCAGCTGGCTCACCGCACCCACGTTCAGCCCGTACCCCTCCCGGAAGCGGTCCGGCAGGTACGGGATCGTCGTCGCCCCGATCCGTTCCAGCGCCAGCTTCAGCAGCGCGACCGACGTGACCCCGTCGACATCGAAGTCTCCGAACAACGCGATCGTCTCCCGTCGCTCGATCGCCTCGCGCGTGCGCCGCAGCGCGACCTCCATGCCCGGCAGCAGCAGGGGGTCATGGCGCCCCTCGAGGTGTGGCTTGTAGAACCGCTCCGCCGCTTCCCGCGTCGTGATGCCGCGTGCTGCCAGCACCGTCCCGACCACCGGGGGCAGGTTCGGGAGCCGTTCCTGGTGGGCGAAGGCGCGGCGCAGCTTCCAGCGCGGGGTTGGCCGCGCCGGCGATGTCATGCCGAGGTCGCGTGCTGCCGGAAGATGAGCGAGCTGTTGTGCCCCCCGAAGCCGAATGCGTTCGACATAACCGCCCGCAGCGGCGCCGATCGAGCCGTGTTGGGGACGTAGTCGAGGTCGCAGTCGGGGTCGGGCGTCTCGTAGTGGATCGTGGGCGGAATCGCGCTGTGCTGGAGCGCTAGGATCGAGATCGCCGCCTCCACCGCGCCAGCCGCCCCCAGCAGGTGCCCCATCGCCGACTTCGTTGAGCTCATCGGCAGCGTGTAGGCGTACTCGCCGAAGACCCGCTTCGCCGCCATCGTCTCGAACTTGTCGTTCAGCGGCGTCGAGGTGCCGTGCGCGTTCAGGTAGTCGATGTCGTCCGGCGTCGCTCCCGCGTCCTCCAGTGCCGCCTGCATCGCCAGCACCGCGCCCTCGGCGTTCTCCGCCGGCTGCGTCACGTGGAAGGCGTCGCTCGTCGCGCCGTATCCCGCCAGCTCCGCCAGCACGGGCGCCCCGCGCGCCAGCGCGTGCTCCTCGTCCTCGAGCAACAGCACCCCTGCCCCCTCGCCGATGACGAACCCGTCCCGGTTCAGGTCGAACGGCCGCGAGGCCGTCTCCGGGTCGCGCGACTCTGTCAACGCCTTCGCGGCCGCGAAGCCCGCCACGATCAGCGGCGAGATCGCCGCTTCCGTGCCGCCCGCGACCGCCACGTCCACCTCTCCCCGGCGGATCATCGCCGCCCCCACGCCGATCGCGTCCGCCCCGCTCGCGCAGGCGCTCGTGACGGAGAAGTTGGCGGCCTTCGCCCCCAGCCGGATGCTGAGCTGCCCCGAGGCCATGTCCGGGAGCATCTGCGTCATCAGGAACGGGCTCACCCGGTGGGGCCCCCGCTCCTGGAGCACCTCCATCTCGCGCGCCACCGAAAGCACGCCGCCGACCGCCGTGCCGATGATCGTCGCCACCCGGTGGCCGTCATCCTCCGGGGCCGCGTAGTTGGCCTGCCGCAGCGCCTCGTCCGCGGCCACGAAGGCGAGCTGCACGAAGCGATCGGCGCGGCGCGCCTCCTTGCGCTCCATGAACTGCGTCGGGTCGAAGTCTTTCACTTCGGCGGCCACCACGTCGCCGAAACGTTCGTCCTCGAACTGGGTGACGAGCCCCACACCCGACTGTCCCGCGAGCAGCGCGTCCCACGTCGCGGGCACGTCAAGCCCAAGCGGCGTGACCAAGCCCAGTCCGGTAACGACAACGCGCCTGCTCATGTCCCTGCCCAGAACAAGTGCTGGTTTCGGAGTATATCAGCCATCCCCCAGCTCCCGGACCACGCCCGGCAGCCTCGCCGCGACCTCGCCCGCCAGCAGGCCCCCCTCCCCGTACTCCGAACGCATCGCCTCGCCCACCGCTGCGTGCAGGTAGACCCCCAGGCTGGCGGCGTCGAAGGGGCTCAACCCCTGCCCCAGGTACGCCCCGATCATTCCCGCGAGCACGTCCCCGCTCCCCGCCGTCGCCAGCAGCGGATTTGCGAACGGCGAGATGCGCGCCCGCCCCTCCGCGTCGGCCACCACCGTGTGCGCCCCCTTCAGCACGACGGTGCAGCCGTACCGCGCCGCCGCCTCCCGCGCCGCCCCTACCCGGTTCGCTTGCACCCCCGCCACGCTCGACCCCAGCAGCCGCGCCATCTCCCCCGGGTGCGGGGTGAGCACCGCGCCGGCCGGCGTCCGCTCTGCGCCGTCCTCCAGAACGGCCAGCGCGTTCAGCGCGTCCGCATCGACTACGACGCGCCCCGCCACGTCCTCTTCGGTGTCGGGAAGAAGCGCCCAGACCAGCGCCTGCGTCTCGCCCGTGTGCCCTAGCCCCGGCCCCAGCACACCCGCGTCGAAACTCGCCCACTCGCGCCGCAGCGCTACCGCTGCCTCGCCCGTGAGCCCGCCGTCCTCGGCAGCTTCCTGCGGGAGCCACGTCGCCTCCGCTGCGCCCGGCGCGATCGAGGCGATGACTGGCTCCGGGCACGCGATCGTCACGAGCCCCGCCCCCGCGCGGTAGGCGGCGGTCGCCGCCAGCGCGGGCGCGCCCCGGTAGCGCGAGCAGCCCCCCACCACCAGCACTTTCCCGAACGTCCCCTTGTTCGCGTCCTCCGGCCGCGCCGGTAGCGCCTCCCGCGTCCACCGCGACGTGATCAGCTCCAGCGACGCCTCTTCCATCGCCTCCGGCGGGATGCCGATGTCGACCACCTGCACCCGCCCAACGACGCCGCTTCCCATTGCCTGGTACATGCCCACCTTTGGCAACCCGAAGGTCACCGTCACATCCGCCGCCACCGTCAGTGGGTCCACCCCGCCTCCGTCCGCGTCCAGCCCCGTCGGCAAATCGACGGCCAGCACCTTCGGCGGTTGCGAGCCCGCGCGTGTTTCCGCCAGCAGAACCAGCGCCTCTCCGATCGGCTCCTCCGCGGTCAGCGGCCGCGCCTTCCCCACCCCCAGCAGGGCGTCGACCACGAGGTCGGCGTCCCGCATCCGCTCGAGCGCTCCGGCGGCCTCCTCCCCTTCCACCACCCCGACCTCGCGCACTCTCAGTTGCTCGAGGTTGGAGTCCTCCGCACGGCCCTTCGGCGCCACCACCGTGACCTCCGCCCCCCAGTCGTGCAGGTGTCGAGCCGCTACGAGCCCGTCCCCACCGTTGTTCCCCGGTCCCACCAGCACGACGATCTCCCGCCCCTCGAGCGTGCCCAGCAGCATCCACCCTTCCTGCGCCGTGGCCAGCCCCGCCTCCTCCATGAGCTGCTCTTCGCTCGAACCGGCCTCCACCGCCGCCCGCTCCATCGCGCGCATCTCCTCGACCGTCACCAACTTCACGAGCACCACTCCTTGACTGGCTGAAGCTTGAATCGACGCGCATCGGCGATCGGGCGTGCTTGAAGATTCATCGCAGGCCCTCCTCGCGCACCAGCCGCTGCGCCGCCTCGCCCATGCGCGGCATGTCCTCGGCTTCGCTCAGTGCCCGGTCGCCCACGACCGAGGCCATGGCGAACTCCTTCGAGTGCGTCAGGCTGATGTCGAGCCCTCGTAGCTCGATGCGCTCGGCCCGGCCCGCGCCCCGCCGGTAGAGGAACACCAGCGGCTTCCCCCGCCGGTTCGGCAGGATCTCGATGTCGCGCCACCCGACACCGCGCACGCCCGTACCCAGCGCCTTCATCACCGCTTCCTTTGCCGCGAAGCGCGCCGCAAGCTCGGGCACGCGCCCGCGGCAGTGGCGCACCTCGTCCTCCGTGTAGACGCGCCGCAGGAAGCGCTCCCCGTGCCGGTCCAGAACCTTGCGCACGCGGGCGATCTCGATGATGTCGATGCCGTGGGCGAACTTGCGCGGCATCGCACGATCCTAGCCCCTCGCCCTTCCCCACGCCCGACCCGTACCCTTGGACCATGACCGCCACCATCATCGACGGACGCGCCGTCGCCGCCGATCTCCGCGCAGACCTCGCGGGCGAGGTCGCCCAGCTTTCCGCTGCGGGGACAACTCCCGGCCTCGCCGCCGTCCTCGTCGGAGACGACCCCGGCTCGGTCAGCTACGTCACCGCCAAGGCCGAGGCCTGTGCCGAGATCGGCATCTTCTCCGAGACCTTCCGCCTGCCCGCGGACATCTCCCAGGACGCCCTCCTCGAGCGCATCCGCGAGCTCAACGCCGACCCCCGCTTCCACGCCATCCTCCAGCAGCTCCCCCTCCCCGCCCACATCGACGAGCGCCTCATCCTCGACGCCATCGACCCCGCGAAGGATGTCGACGGGCTCCACCCCACCAACCTCGGACGCCTCCTCCGTGGCGAAACCAGCGGCCCCATCCCCTGCACCCCGCAGGGCGTCATGCACCTCCTTGCCGCGTCGGGCGTCGACCCCGCCGGCGCCCACGCCGTCGTCGTCGGGCGCTCCTCGCTCGTCGGGAGGCCCCTCGCGGTCCTCCTCGCCAACAAGGCCGCCGGGGCGAACGCTACCGTCACCCTCTGCCACACCGGCACCGCCGATCTCGCGGCCCACACCCGCACCGCCGATATCCTCGTCGTCGCCGCCGGACGCCCGGGCACCGTTACCGCCGAGATGGTCAAGCCCGGCGCTACCGTCATCGACGTCGGCACGAACCGCATCGATGACGCCAGCCGCAAGCGCGGCTGGCGCCTCGTCGGCGACGTCGACTTCGCCGGTGTCTCCGAGGTCGCGGGCCGCATCACCAAGGTTCCCGGCGGCGTCGGCCCCATGACCATCGCCATGCTCCTCGCCAACACCGTCCGAGCCGCCCGCGTCGCCGCCCGCTAGCCCCTCATCCCGATCCTTGGGACACTGACCCCATGCACCAGCTGCTGAACCAGGCCCGCGATCTGCTCCTCCGTATCTCCGACACGCTGGTGCGTCTTTGACCTCCCCGTAGCGGAAGAACGACTCGCCGAGCTCGAGGCCCAATCCGCCGAGAGCGCCTTCTGGGACGACGCCGACAACGCGCGCGCCGTCATGCAGGAGATCGCCTCCCTGCGCGAGCGCGTCGAGACCTGGCGCGGCCTTGAGACCCGCTCTCGCGACCAGGTCGAGCTCCTCGAGCTGGCCCTCGCCGAGGACGACGACTCCATCGCCGACCACGCTGCCGAAGACCTCCGGCAGCTGGAAGGCGAGCTCGAACGGCTCGAGTTCGAGCTCCAGCTCTCCGGCGAGTACGACCACCGCGACGCCATCCTCGCCATCCACGCCGGCGC
>VXPF01000156.1 GCA_009839725.1 Dehalococcoidia bacterium
CCCCTTGACTCTACGGGGGCGGGGCCCCGGTTTTTTTATACCGCGACGGCGGGGGGGGGGGGGGAGGGTGGGCACGGCTTCGACGGCCTTGACCCAGTCAGGGGGAAGGCCGTGCTCGCGCGCGCCTTCGAGCAGGAGGTCGCGGTAGGCATCGGTGGTGGGGCCGTCGTCGCCCGGGTTGCAGATGACGTAGGCGAAGGCCTCGATCGTTTGGCCGTCGGCGGACTCGACCTGCACGTTCTCGCGCCGGTACTGGCCCCGGGCGACGCCCTCGTAGCGGTCGAGCGCCTCGGCGTGTTCCTCGGTGACCTGCCAGAGGACGCCCCAGACATCGCTCCCGGTAGCGGGGACGACGTCGGCGACGAGGCCGCCGCGCCGGTTGCTCCAGGCGTCGAAGGCGAGGCGGTAGCCGGGGAGGCGGGCGATCCCGAGGGAGACCGCGCCGGGACAGCGGTCGGCCATCTGCGAGGAAGCCATGTTCGAGCCGTAGGCGAAGTAGGGCGGGAGGGGCACGTCAGACGCCGGAGACGGTCATCTCCGCGACGCGGACGGTTGGGGCGGCGCTGGAACCGAACCAGGTGAGGTCGCTCCCCACTGCGTCCACGCCGGCGAGCATGGAGGCGACATCGCCGGAGATATTGGCCTCGGCGACGGGGTAGGCGATCTGGCCGTTCTCGATCCAGAAGCCGCCGACGCCGCGGGAGTAGTCGCCGGTCGTCGGGTTGAAGCCGAAGCCCATGAGGGCGGTCACGAGCAGGCCCTCCTGCGTATCCGCGACGATGTCCTCGGCGGGGGTGTCGCCTGGCTCGAAGATGAGGTTGGCGGGGCCGGGCTCGGGGAGGGAGGAGACGCCCCGCTGGGCACTCCCGGTCGTGCGGGCGTCCATGCGCCGGGCGGTGTAGCAGTCGAAGAGGAAGCCCTCGAAGCGGCCCTCCTGGAAGAGGACGTTGCGGTGCGCGGTCACGCCTTCGCCGTCGAAGGGGCGGGAGCCGGCGCGAGCGGGCTGGGTGGGGTCGTCGACGATGGTGACGAGGGGCGAGCCGATGGCCTCGCCGGTGCGCCCGGCGAGGAAAGTGGCGCCCCGATAGAGGGCGCCACCGGTGGCGCAGCCGGCCACATCGCCCGCGAGGCGGGCGGCCATCATGGGCTCGAAGATGACGGGCACGCGCTTCGTATCGGTCTTGCGCGCGCCGAGCTGGTCGACGGCGCGCTGGGCGGCGATGCGGCCGAGCGTCTCGGGGTCGAGGAGGCTGCGGAGGTTGCGTTCGGCGCTGAACCACCAGGCGTTGCGTTTCTTGCCGTCCTCATCGTCGGCGAGGGCTTCGGTGGAGAGGGAGATGGAGGTGGCGGGGTAGCCGGCGGCGAAACCCCGCGAGTTGGCGAGGGCCACCTCGCCCACTCGGGTGGAAAGGCTCGCGCCCTCCGAGTTGGTGATGCGCGAATCGAAGCCGAGGGCAGCAGCCTCGCAGGAGCGAGCCATGTCGATGCGATCGTCGAGGGGGAGGCTTTCGATGCGCTCGTCGTAGAGCTGGAGGGCGTCGCCGCCGGCGGAGGCGAGCAGCTCCGGCTCTGGGAGGCCGGCGTACTCGTCGGGAGCGGAGATGCGGGCAAGCTCGACGGTCTCGGCGACGAACTGCTCGAAGGCAGCAGGCGTGAAGTCGGAGGTCGAGCAGACGGCGGTGCGGCCGCCGGCGATGACGCGCAGGCCGAGCGAGTGCGAGGTGGCCTCGATCAGCTTCTCGATGTCGCCGAGGCGGATGGACACGGTCGACTCGGTATGGGAGAAGGCGATGGCGTCGCACTGGTCGGCGCCGCGGGCGCTCGCAAGCTCGACAGCCCGACCCGCCAGCTCGAGGGGAGTCGCCTCAGCCAAGCTGGGTACCTCCCACGGTCATGGCGGAGACGAGCACGGTCGGGAGTCCGACCCCGACGGGCACGGACTGGCCCTCCTTGCCGCAGGTCCAGCGACCGTCGGAGAGGGCGTAGTCGTTGGCGACCATGCTCACGCGGGAGAGGGCCTCGGGACCGTTTCCGATGAGGTTCGTCGTACGCAGGGGGGCAGTGATTTGACCCTTCTCGATGAGGTAGGCCTCGGTGGTCGAGAAGACAAAGTCGCCGTTGGAGATGTTGACCTGCCCCCCGGAGAAGGAGACGCAGTAGATGCCGCGTTCGACGCTGGCGACGACCTCGTCGGGTGTTGAGGGGCCGGGGAGCATGTAGGTGTTGGTCATGCGCGGCATGATGGGGTGCTTGAAGGACTGGCGGCGGCCGGAGCCGGTGGGCTCGGCGTTGAAGTGGCGGGCGCTGATCTCGTCGTGGAGGTAGCCGCGAAGGATGCCGCCCTCGATGAGGGTGTTGCGCTTCGTGGGGTTGCCTTCGTCGTCGACATTGATGGAGCCGCGCGACTCCTCGATGGTGGCGTCGTCGATGACGGTCACGAGGTCGCTGGCGACGGCGTGGCCGATGCGATCGGTGTAGTTGCTCGTGCCCTTGCGGTTGAAATCGGCTTCGAGGCCGTGCCCGATGGCCTCGTGCAGGAGGATGCCACTGTCGCCGGCCGCGAGGACGACGGGCACCTCGCCGGCGGGGGCGTCGACGGCGTCCTGGAGGAGGACGGCCTGGCGCGCGGCCTCTCGCGCCGTGTCCTCGGGGGTGACGCGGTCGAAGTACTCGACGCCGAGGCGGCCACCGCCGCCGGTGCGAGCGGTCTGGCGGTTCTCGCCGCGCTCGGACAGCGCCATGACGTTGAAGCGCATGAGGGGTTGCACGTCGCCCACGATCTGGCCGTCGCTGCGGGCGACGAGGACGACCTTGCGCTCGTCGGCAATGCTGGCGTCGACGCGGGCGATGCTGGGGTCGAAGGCGCGCGCGGCGCGGTCGGCCCGCTCCAGGAGGGCGACCTTGGCAGGTGCAGGCTCGTCGCTGAGGAGGGCGTCCTCGCCGTAGAAGCTCTCGCTGGCGCCGACGGGGGTGGTGTCGATGGCGGTGGGACGTTCGCCGCCGTCGCCGATGCGGGCGGCGGTGCCCGCAGCGAGGCGCATCGCCTCCGGGTCCAGCGACTCCGTGTAGGCGTAGCCGATGCTGTCGCCCTTCACGACGCGGATGCCGACGCCCTGCTCGACGCTGCGGAGGGCGGACTTGATCTGCTGGTCCTCGAGGCTGATGGCGCCGTTCGTGCGGTGCTCGAAGAAGAGCTCGGCGAAGTCACCGCCCTGTGCGAGTGCGTCGGAGAGCAGGGAGGCGATGCGGGCGGAGTCGATGCCGTAGCGCTGCGCGAAGAACTGTTGTGCTTCATGGGAAGGGTCGGACATGCGCGTCATGGTAGCGAAGGTGCGAAGCAGGCGCGAAGCCACCCGATCCTTCCTGCCGTTCCGGTACGCTCCCGGGATGGAGACGCTGGCGGCATTGCTGGAGCCGGGACGGCGGGCGCTCGCGGCGGACGGCACGCTTCTTCGGCGAGAAGAGCAGCACGGCGGGACGGCAGGGGCGACCCTGCTGGTGGTGGACCTGGAGATGAGCGGGCCGAGTCCGCGTGAGCACGAGGTCATCGATCTCGGGGGCGTGCTGGCGGGGGTGGAGTCAGGGTTCCCGGAGCAGGGGTCGTGGGGGGCGCGGGTGCGTCCGCTGCACATCGGGACGGCGAACGTGGGCGCGCTCAAGGTGGCGGGCTACTCATCGCGGAAGTGGCGCGACGCGGTCCCGCTGGAGGAAGCGTTCGCACGGCTGGCGGAGCTGGGCGCCGGGGCGACGATCGCGGGCTGGGGCATCGGGGGCGACATGGCCTTCCTGGCGGAGAGCGCGCGGCGAACGGGGACGCCGTGGCCGTTCGGGGACGTCGCCATCGACGTGCAACTGATCGCTCGGCGCCTCCTGGATCGGAGCGAGGTGGACCGCTTCAACCTGGGCCACGTGGCCGACCGCCTGGGAATCGGCCGGTTGGGGGAGCACACCGCCCTGGCGGATGCGTACGCGACCTACGACGTGCTGGTGAAACTGGCGGAGCGCGCCGGGCTGGGCGCCACTCCTTGACAACGGCAACCCTGCCCATAACGATCGGGGGCGACGTTCTCGGGGCGAGGTGAAAATCCTCACCGGCGGTGAAAGCCCGCGACTCCGCTTCGGCGGATTGATCCGGTGGAATTCCGGGGCCGACGGTCAAAGTCCGGATGGGAGAGAACGACCGAGCGGCCGCCTATCGGCGGCAAGCCGCTCGTACGGCCTTTCCCGTCACCCCCGGCGCGTTAATCGCGAGTGCGCGAGGCGGGATGTTCACCGGCATCATCGAAGAGCTTGGCACCGTCCTCGAAAGCGGCGAGGGACGCCTGCTGATCCGGGCGCCCATGGTCGTGAGCGACTCCGCGCTGGGGGACTCGATCGCCATCAACGGCGTCGACCTGACGGTGGCGGAGATGGAGGACGACACCTTCTTCGCGAACCTGATGCCGGAAACGTACCGGCGCTCGGCGCTCGGCGACCTGCGGCCGGGCGACCATGTGAACCTCGAACGGAGCGTGCAGCCGAACGACCGGCTGAGCGGGCACATCGTGCGGGGGGTGACCGAAGGGGTGGGGGAGATCACCGGCATCGCGCCCGAGGGCGATGCCCTCCTCGTGCGCATCGCGGCGCCGCCGGAGCTGCTTCGCTACACGGTGGTCAAGGGGCCGGTCTGCATCGATGGGGTGAGCCTCACGATCATCGCGAAGGACGAGGACTCGCTGACGGTCTCTCTGGTGCAGTACACGCAGGAGCACACGAACCTCGTCAGCCGCGGGGAGGGCGCGAGGGTGAACCTCGAGACCGACATCATCGCGCGCTACGTCGAGCAGTTCGTGGCCGAGCGTGAGTCAGGCGGGGTATCCGCATGACCGACGTGAGGGATCCCGTGTCCATCAGCGTGGAAGAGGCGATCGAGGAGTACCGCCAGGGGAAGTTCGTGATCATCGCGGACGACGAGGACCGCGAGAACGAGGGCGACCTGACCATTCCGGCCGAGTGCGTGACGCCGGAGACGATCAACTTCATGGCCCGGTATGCCAGAGGGCTGATCTGCATCGCCCTCTCGGCCGAGCGGGTCGATGAGCTGCGCCTGCCGATGATGGTCGAGGAGCGCACGAACGACTCGCCCTTCGGGACGCCGTTCACGGTGTCGGTGGAAGCGCGGACGGGCGTTTCGACGGGAATCAGCGCTGCCGACAGGGCGCGGACGGTGCAGGTGCTGCTCGACCCGGAGACGCGGCCCGAGGACCTCGTGCGGCCGGGGCACATGTTCCCGCTGCGGGCGCACGAGGGCGGAGTCCTGGTGCGAGCTGGACAGACGGAGGCAAGCGTGGACCTCTGCCGGCTGGCGGGGATGCGCTCGGCGGCGGTGATCTGCGAGATCATGAAGGGCGACGGCGAGATGGCGAGGATGCCGGAGCTGAAGCGCTTCGCCCGGCGCCACGGCATGAAGATCCTGACGACCAACGAGATCATCAAGTACCGGCTGAAGAACGAACGGCTGGTGCAGCGGGTGGCGGAAACGCACCTGCCGACGACGATGGGGGAGATGGCGATCGTCGCCTACCAGGCGAAGTACGCGAGCGAGGAAGAGGTGGCGGTGGTGAAGGGCAGCATCGACCCCGACGAGCCGGTGCTGGTGCGCGTCCACGATCAGTGCTTCACGGGGGACGTGCTGCACTCGATGCGGTGCGACTGCGGCGAGCAGAAGGACCTCGCGCTGAAGCTGATCGGTGAGCAGGGGGGCGTCTTCCTCTACCTGCGGCAGGAGGGGCGGGGCATCGGCCTGCACAACAAGCTGCGCGCCTATCGCCTGCAGGACGACGGCCTCGACACGGTTGACGCAAACCTGGCGCTGGGCTTCCCGGCGGACGGACGGGACTACGGGATCGCGATGCAGATCCTGCTGGACCTGGGGGTGCGGAAGCTGCGCTTGCTCACCAACAATCCGGACAAGCTGGCGGGGCTGGAGGGGTACGGGCTGGAGATCGTGGAGCGCGTGCCACTGGAAGTGCCGCCCAACGAGTTCAACTTCGACTACCTGGAGACGAAGCGGCGGCGCATGGGCCACCTGCTCGACCATCTCGACAACGGGCCGGAGGAGCGGGAGTGAACGAGCTCGCCGCGGACAGCAACGGCGAGGGTCTGCGGGTCTGCATCGTGGTGGCGCAGTGGAACGCGTTCGTGACGCACAAGCTGCTCGACGGCGCGAGGTCGGGGCTGGGGGAGCGGGGCGTGCGGGCGGACGACATCACGGTGGCGTGGGTGCCCGGTTCGTTCGAGGTGCCAGCGGCCACACGCTGGGCGGCCGAATCGGGGAGCTTCGACGCGGTGATCGCGATCGGCACCGTGATCAAGGGAGAGACCGACCACTACGAGCACATCGCGGGGCAGGCGGCGGCGGGGATCATGGAGACGGCACAGGAGACGGGCGTGCCCGTCGCGTTCGGGGTCCTGACCTGTGACACCCCGGAGCAGGCGCTCGACCGGGCGGGGGGCGCCCAGGGGAACAAAGGCGACGAAGCAGCGGAGGCGGCGATCCAGATGGCGCGGCTGCGGGAGCGGCTGGCCTAGCGCTTCGCCAGGTAGAGCTCGGCGGCCCAGCCGTTGACCTCGGGAGCGGCGATCAGCCACCAGTTGAGGTTGCCCTGCGCCTGAGGACCCTCCAGGACGGTCACGACGGTGCCGTCGGCGAGGCAATCCAGAATCTGCCCTTCGATGTTGGCCTCGGCGCGAATGTTGAGGCAGCTGTCGGTGCCGGCGACGACGACGGACTCGCCGGGGCTGAAGCGGGCTGCCGGTTGCGCCACGGTCGGCGTAGGCGTGGGCGTGGGCGGCGGGGTTGGCGGGGGAG
>VXPF01000096.1 GCA_009839725.1 Dehalococcoidia bacterium
AACCTTCGAGCCCACCCCCCTCGACCCGCCCCCCGGCACCGACATCTGGGCCATCATGCACAAGTACGTCAGCGTCAGCCCCCTGCAGGCCAACTTCACCGACCACCACGTCATCGATGCCCTCGGTGAGCGCTTCAACGCCGCCTGGAACGAGTGACGAAGAGCGGCCGAGCGTTGCGCTACACTCGAAGCTGACCAAGTCCGGAGGACAGTCCCATGTCTGGCCACTCGAAATGGTCGACCATCAAGCGCAAGAAGGAAGCCGCCGATAACAAGCGCGGCGCCCTCTTCACCAAGCTCGCCAAGGAGCTCCAGCTCGCTGCCAGGGCCGGCGGCCCCGATCCCGACGCCAACTTCAAGCTGCGCCTCGCCGTCCAGCGCGCGAAGGCCGCCAACATGCCCAACGACAACATCAGCCGCGCCATTGCCAAGGCCACCGGCGGCGGCGAGAGTGACCAGCTCATAGAGGTCAGCTACGAGGGCTACGGCCCCGGCGGCGCCGCGATCCTCGTGACCGCCGTCACCGACAACCGCAACCGCACCGTCGCCGCCATCCGCCACGAGTTCACCCGCGTCGGCGGCAGCCTCGGCGAGAACGGCTCCGTCGCCTGGCAGTTCGAGTCCCGCGGCGCCCTCTCCGTCCCCGTCGACGGGCACGACGAGGACGAGATCGCCCTCGCCGCCATCGAGGCCGGCGCCGAAGACATCGAGACATCCGAGGACTCGGTCGAGATCCAGACCGCTCCCGGCGACCTCGAGTCCGTCCGCCACGCCCTCACGGAAGCCGGGTACACCGTCGACCACGCCGATCTCTCGATGGTCCCCAAATCCACCATCACCCTCGAGAAGGGCCCCGGCGCGCAGACCCTCCGCCTCCTCGACGGCCTCGGGGACCTCGAGGACGTCCAGCGCGTCTACTCCAACGCCGACTTCGACGAGGAGCTCCTCGCCCAGTACGCGAGCTAGCGCCACCTCCCCCTCGGCGCTCCCCCGCCCGCCGTCGTAGAGTGCGGGCATGCGCATCGCTGGTATCGACCCCGGCCTCAACGCCACCGGCTACGGCATCGTCGACGTCGACGGCGACGAGTGCCGCCACGTCGCCCACGGCGTTGTCCGCACCCGCTCCGCCGACAGCCTCGCCCGCCGCCTCGTCCTCATCCGCGACGGGCTGCGCAAGGCCTTCGCCCAGTGGTCACCCGAGGTCGGCGCCGTCGAGGCCTCCTTCGTCGGCTCGAATGCGCGCTCGGCCCTCGCTCTCGGTCACGCTCGTGCCGCCGCCATCCTTGCCCTCGCCGACTCCGGCCTCGAGGTGCACGAGTACGCCCCCGCCGTCATCAAGAACCAGGTGGGTGGTTACGGCCAGAGCGACAAGGCCCAGATCGCCAAGATGGTCGGCATTGAACTCGGCATTGAGCCCCCCGGCCCCTCCGACGCCGCCGACGCCCTCGCCGTCGCCATCACCCACTGGGCCCACAGCCGCCTTGAGGGACGGCTCTAGTAGCGGCCGCCCAGCTTCGTGTGGTCCCAGCTGTAGACGCGCTCGGGACGTACGCGCACCGTCACCCGCTTCGCCGCCGCCGGCAGCGCCGCCTCCGGTGTCTCCGTCGGGATTGGCATCCCCCGGTACTTATTCGCCACCACCGACATCACCCCGGCCGTCGTCTGCACGTCCGTGTCGACCTCCGCCGTCCCCCGGATCACGAGCCCCTTCAGTTCTTCGTAGGCCTGGCCCGTCTCCAGCATCACCGAAATGCGCGGGTCGCGCTGGAGGTTCAGGATCTTCTGGCTCTTCCCGAACGTCGTGAAGTGGATGACGCCGTCGATCATCACGTACCACATCGGCGCCAGGTGAGGGAATCCCCCGGGCCCGTTCGTCGCAACCTGTAACGTCCAGCCCTCGTCCAGGAACTGCTCCTGCTCTTCGGCTGTCAGGGCGATCGATGCTCGGCGGCTGGGCATGTGGGGAACCCCCTCGTGTCTGCTTTCCCAAGCCTAAGCCCTGCCCGCGATCTCGCGCGATCCGCCGCCTACCCCCGCCGGAAGCGCCGCCGCCGGTTCCGGCCCCCCGCCTGGCTGCGCCCGTAGCGCACCGGCCCGCTCCGCCCCGCCACCTCCGCGAACGCCTCCAGCTCCTCGCTCTCCGACCCCACCAGCTCCCGCCGCAGCTCCACGATCCGGTCGCGCAGCGCCGCCGCCTTCTCGAACTCGAGGTTCTTCGCCGCCCCCTTCATCTCCCGCTCCAGCTCCTTGATCATCCGCAGCAGCTCGTCCGGCGGCATCCCCGCCGGGACGCCCGCGTCGTACTCCGCCGGCTCCTCCGCCACCTCGCGCACATGGTCCGTGATATCCCGGATCGCCTTCGTGATGGTCGACGCCTCCAGCCCGTGCTCGCGGTTGTACGTGTCCTGGATGCCCCGCCGCCGATCCGTCTCGTCGATCGCCTTGCGCATGCTCGCCGTCACGTGGTCGGCGTACATCACGACCCGTCCCTCTACGTGCCGCGCCGCCCGCCCGATCGTCTGGATCAGCGACCGGTTCGAGCGCAGGTACCCCTCCTTGTCCGCATCGAGGATCGCCACCAACGAGACCTCCGGCAGGTCCAGCCCCTCCCGCAGCAGGTTGATCCCCACCACCACGTCGTACACCCCCAGCCGCAGGTCCCGCAGGATCTCCACCCGGTCCAGCGTCTCCACCTCCGAGTGCAGGTAGTGCGTCTTCACGCCCATCTCCGTCAGGTAGTCGGCCAGGTCCTCCGCCATCTTCTTCGTCAGCGTCGTCACCAGCACCCGCTGACCCTTCGCCGTCGTGGCATTGATCTCGGCCAGCAGGTCGTCGATCTGCCCGTCCGTCGAGCGCACCTCCACCACCGGGTCGAGCACGCCCGTGGGCCGGATCACCTGCTCCGCCACCTGCGTCGACTGGTCCAGCTCGTAGTCCGCCGGCGTCGCGCTCACGAAGATCGTCTGGTTGATGTGCTGGTCGAACTCGTCGAACGTGAGGGGCCGGTTGTCCAGCGCGCTCGGCAGCCGGAACCCGAACTCCACCAGCGTCTCCTTGCGCGACCGGTCCCCGAAGTACTGCCCCTGCACCTGCGGCAGCGTGATGTGCGACTCGTCAACGACCAGCAGCCAGTCGTCCGGGAAGTAGTCGAGCAGGCACCAGGGCGTCGAGCCTGCCGGGCGCACCTGCAGGTGCCGCGAGTAGTTCTCGATGCCCGCGCAGTAGCCCGTCTCGCGCAGCGTCTCCAGGTCGTAGTGGGTGCGCTCCTCCAGCCGAGCCGCCTCCAGGATCTTCCCCTGCTCCTTCAGGAACGTGAGCTGATCGCCCAGCTCCGTCTCGATCGCCTTGAGCGCGTCCTCAAGGTTGTCCTTGCTCGTCACGAAGTGCTTGGCCGGGAAGATCTCGATTGAGTCCTTTTCCCCCACGATCTCGCCCGTCAGGGGGTCGAGCTCGCTGATGCGCTCGACCTCGTTGTCCCAGAAGTCGATGCGGACTGCCAACTCCTCGTAGCTCGGCAGGATCGTGAGCGAGTCGCCTCGCATCCGGAAGCGGCCGCGCACCACGTTCTGGTCGTTCCGCTCGTACTGCATCTCCACCATCCGCCGCAGCACGTCGCGACGTTCGAGCTGCTCCCCCACCTTCATCCGGAGGATGAACTCCTCGTAGCCAGAGGGCTCCCCCAGGCCGTAGATGCAGCTCACGCTCGCCACGATGATCACGTCGCGCCGCGTGAACAGCGACCGCGTGGCCGCATGCCGCAGCTTGTCGATCTCGTCGTTGATGTCCGCGTCCTTGGCGATGTAGGTGTCGCTCCGCGGGATGTACGCCTCCGGCTGGTAGTAGTCGTAGTAGCTGACGAAGTACTCGACCGAGTTCTCCGGGAAGAACTCCTTCAGCTCGGCGCAGAGCTGCGCCGCCAGCGTCTTGTTGTGCGCCAGCACGAGCGTCGGCCGGCCCACCGCCTCCACGACGTTCGCGATCGTGAACGTCTTCCCCGAGCCGGTCGCTCCCAGCAGCGTCTGGTAACGATCCCCGCGCTGCAGCCCCTCGACCAGCGTGTCGATCGCCTGCGGCTGGTCGCCCGTCGGCTGGAAGTCGGCGCTCAGCTTGAAGGCGCCCTCCGTTGGGGAGGCCACGGAAACCATGGACGCCAGTGTAGCAGCGACCCTACCCGTCCTCGTCCAGCGACACGTTGTCGATCAGCCGCACCGCCCCGAAGCGCACCGCCAGCGACACCATCGCCACCCCGGCCACCTCACCCTCGATCTCCGCCAGCGTCTCCGAATCCGCCACCGACACGTAGTCGAGCTCCGCCAGCGGCTCCGCCCCCACCATCGCCCGCACCCCCGACCGCAGCGCCTCCGCCGAGCGCACACCGTCCTCGAACTTCCGCTCCGCCTCCCGCAGCGCCCGCGAGAGCACGACCGCCGCCGGGCGCTGTTCCGGCGTCAGGTAGGCGTTGCGGCTGCTCATCGCCAGACCGTCTGGCTCCCGCACCGTCTCGCATGCCACGATCTCGACCCCCAGATCGAGGTCCCGCGCCAACCGCCGGATGACGCGCAGTTGCTGGCCGTCCTTCCTCCCGAAGTAGGCGCGGTCCGGCTGCACGGCGTTCAGCAGCTTGGTCACCACCGTTGCGACCCCGCGGAAGTGGACCGGCCGCGATCCTCCCTCGAGCCCCTGCGACACGCCCTCCACCGTCACGTACGTCTGGTATCCCTCCGGGTACATTGCCTCGACCGCCGGCAGGTAGACCGCATCCACGCCGAGCTCCCGGAGCTGGCGCAGGTCGCCCTCTTCGTCCCGCGGGTACCGCTCAAGGTCCTCGCCTGGGCCGAACTGCGTCGGGTTCACGAAGATGCTCGCCGCCGACGCCTCGTTCTCGGCCAGCGATCGCCCCACCAGCGAGAGGTGCCCCTCGTGCAGGTAACCCATTGTCGGCGTCAGCCCGAGGCTGCCCGTGAGCGCCCGTCGCCAGGCGCGCATCTCCGCCGGGGTCGTCAGGATCTCCATGCGCGATGCCGAAGCGGGTGGGTCAGGCGGGCGTGCTGGCGCCCTGGCGCAGCTCGCTCATCGTCTCCTCGGCCATCGGGAAGCTCTCCGCTTCGGTCGGGAACGCCCCGTCCTCGACATCGGCCACGTACTCGCGGACGGCCCCCCGGATCGCCTCGCCCAGCACCGCGTACTGCTTCGCGTGGCGAAACTGCCGCTGGTCGTCGAAGAGCCCCAGCAGGTCATGCAGCACCTGAACCTGGGCGTCGCAGTCCACGCCCGCGCCGATGCCGATCGTCGGCACGCTGATGCGCTCCGTCACCATCTTCGCGAGCGGCGCCGGCACCGTCTCCAGCACGACCGCGAAGGCACCCGCCTCTTCCAGCGCGCGCGCGTCGCCGATGATGCGGGCCGCCGCTGCCGGCGTCTTGCCCTGCACCTTGTGTCCGCCGAACTGGTTCACCGACTGGGGCGTCAGTCCCAGGTGTCCCATCACCGGGATTCCCGCCGACACCATCCGCCGCACGAGCGGCGCGACCGCGCTGCCGCCCTCGAGCTTCACCGCGCCGGCGCCTGCTTGCAGCAGCCGCCCCGCGTTCGCGACCGCCTCGTCGGCGTTCGCCTGGTAGCTCATGAAAGGCATGTCCGCCACCACGAGGCACCGCTCCGTGCCCCGGACCACGGCCTTCGTGTGGCGCAGCATGTCGTCCATCGTCACGGGCACCGTCGACTCGTGGCCCAGCATCACTGTGCCCAGCGAGTCACCCACGAGGATCACGGGCGCGCCCGCCTGCTCGACCAGCCGCGCCATCGCGTAGTCGTACGCCGTCAGCATCGCGAAGCGACGGCCCTCGCGCTTCCATTCCGCCAGCTTGTGGATCGAAAGGCGTCCCATCGGTTCCCTCCCGCGCTCGCGTCGGTGGCCACGAAAAACGCCCTTGCCGGGTTCGGCAGGGCGCGGAACGGTAGAACCGGAAGCCAGGTACTGCTTGCTGGCCGCGGCTCGCCATCCGTACCGGCCCTGAGGGTCCAGGCGGACTAGAGCGTGCGTGGTCTCGTCTTTCCAGGCTCGCCGTCCGCGAACGGATCGACGGCATGCGGGATCGTCGCCACCCCGGAAACGCTTGTCAACCCCTCTTGCCCGAACTTTCGCGCCACTCTCGCGCCGATGGCACGCCCTTCAGCCCCTCCGCCGCCTCGACGCTCCGCACGACCGCTCGCTCCACCGTCAGCATCGCCATCAGCCCCAGCGTCGTGAGGTCGTGCGGCTCCGTCGCGACCTCCCCCGTCGTCAGCGCGAAGACGGTGTCACCGTCCCCGAGCGTGTGCGCCGGGACGATCGAGCGCGCCAGCCCGTCGTGTCCGTGGACCGCGAGCCGCTGCACGCCGATGTGCTCGACCGCGGCGTTGGTCGCGATGCACACGAGTGTCGTGTTCTCCCGCGCCGGCTCCTCCGCCTTCCGCTCGACCACCGCCTGTTCGGGCGTCCGCATCTCCCCCGGCTCCTCCCCCGTCTCGTTAAACCAGGACAGCGCCCACCATGACTAGAGGAA
>VXPF01000044.1 GCA_009839725.1 Dehalococcoidia bacterium
CTCCCCCGAGGTCCGCCGCCATCACTCCCACCTCGAACCCCTCGACCACCACCTCGCCTGGCTCCGCGAGGCCGGCTTCGAGCACGTCGACTGCTTCTGGAAGCGGCTCGCCAGCGCCCTCTTCGGGGGCTACCGCCCCCCCACCGCCTGAACCCGGAGCGGGCAAGCGCCTCCTACTCCCCTCGCGGCGCCAAGTCGTCGCCGAGCACGGTTTGGGGCGGCTTCAGAAAATCAAACGTCGTGGGTGAGGCCCTGGATGGGCTCCCGTACGTCGCTGTGCTTGAAGACCTCGATGATCTCACCGTTCTTCATCAACCGGATGATCCGGTTCCCGTCCTCATCGACCGTGTCGACGCGCGAATCCGCCTCCACGACCACCTCGCGCCCGTCCACGAGCGTCACCTTCATCGCCAGCAGGCCCATCGCTAATTCTCCCTCGGGTCGGGCACGTTGACGACGATCGCGTCCATGGTGGTCCGCGCCAGCAGGAACACGGCCTCGCTGCCGGGGTCGAGGTTCTCCTCCGAGTGGACCTCGTACGGCGGCACGAAGATGAAGTCCCCGGGCCCCGCGTCCGCCACGTGTTCAAGCGCGTCGCCCCAGCGGAAGCGGAGGCGCCCCTCGACCACGAAGATGCCAGACTCGCTCTCGCCGTGATGGTGCACGCCGGAAGCTCCCCCGGGCTCGTTCCGCCCCACGCCCATCCACAGCCCCTCGGAGCCCGTGAGCGTCCCGGAGATTCCCGCCTCCCGGCGCATGCCCGGCGTCTGCGCGGTGCCCGCGTCACGTTCCGCCGGACGGATGATGCTGACCATGGGACGAATTCTACGGGGAACCTCCGAGCGGGCGAGTCGGGACGCCCCCGGCAGTGGATACGCTAGGATCGCGCGAGCGACCGCCACGTTGTCAGGAGGCCCCCCGTGACCATTCCCGAAGGCGCAACCGAGGTCATCCTCAGCTATGTCCGGAAGAAGGCCGCGGAGTGGACCGCCGAGGAGATGGCGCAGCGCGTCGAGGCCGCCGTCGGTGTACTTGAAGCGGCCGCCCGCGCCGTCCCCGACGACCTGCTGGAGGTGCGCCAGGAGGGGCAGGAGTGGAGCCCCCTCGAGTGCATCCGCCACGTCGCCGAGGTCAACCACGGCACTGCCACCCGCGTCCGCGGCGTCGTCTCCGAGGGAGTCGTGCCCGAGGAGATTCCTCCCGTGCCCGAGACCCGCGAAGACGTCCTTGCCACGCACGCCGGCGTCATTGCCGGAACCTTGAGCGCCGTCCGCGAAGGCAACGCCGATCCCGATGCCGAGGTGGTCTGGCTGCACCCCTTCCTCGGCGACCTCAACTGGAAGGAGTGGCTCCTGACGCTGCGGGTGCACTCCCTCGACCACGCCAACCAGTTGGAAGCCCTCCAGCACCCCGCGTAGCCGATGTCCGGCGGCGACGAGGCCGTCCGTTTCCTCGACGTCCTCACCACGGCGTCGAGCGTTGCCCATGCCCGACGCGCCGAGGCGGTCAGCGCGGCGCACATGCTCGAAGCCATCGATGTGCTTACCGGCGCGTCGGAGCCCGACGGCGCCGACGCTCCCGTCTCCCCGCTCGGCCACCGTCGCGCCGAACTCTCCGTCGAGCCCTCCGTCCGCGATCTGACCCAGCGCTGGTTCGCTCGCCTCGGCAGCGCCCCGGACGCCGTCCTCGGCGCGGCCGAGCTCGGCGAACTCCGGGCTGAGCTGGAGTCGCTGATCAGGTCGTGATCGGGCGTGCCTGGAGCAGGAACATCGTTCCCGCGTCGTCGTAGGCGAACTCGATGTCGACCGGCTGGCCGTACTCGCGCTGGACCGCGTGCGCCGTGTCGACCACTTCCTGCACCTCTGCGTCGCTGATCGAAGGCCGGGAAACCTGCTCGGCGGGAACGGGCGCCCGCTCGGTGCCGCCGTGGGTCAGCCGAACCTGCTCGTGCTTCTCGCTGACCGCGCGCTCCCGTACCTCGCCGCCCGGCCCCACGATGAAGGAGTCCGGGGTGACATAACCGGACACGACTGCCTCGCCCAGCCCCCACGACGCGTTGATCAGCACCTCGTCCGTCGCGCCCGTCATGGGGTTCTTCGTGAAGGCGACCCCGCTCGACCGTGCCCGTACCACCTGCATCACCACCACCGCCATTGCTTCCCCCGCGTGGTCGATGCCCCGGAACGTCCGGTAGTGGACGGCCCGCTCCTGCCAGAGGCAGCGGTAGCAGTCCAGCAAGGCGCCCAGGATGGCCTCCTCGCCGCGCAGGTTCAGGTAGCTCTCGTACAACCCCGCGAACGAGCTGCCGGCGCTGTCCTCGTTCAGGCTGCTGGAGCGAACCGCGAAGCTGGCGTCGGCGCCGGTCCGGGTCTCCAGCTCCCCCACCGCCTTCGCGATGGCGTCCCGCGTAGCCTCATCGAGGCTCGAGGCCTCGAGCCGCTCGGCAACGGGCGCGAGTGCCTCGCGGATGGCGGCCATCGGCGTCCGCGCCTCCAGGTTCGCGAGCGGTGCCGTTAGCGAAGCCAGGTCGTGCGCAGTCGCGAACGCTTCGTACGCCTCCGCCGCCACCACGAACCCCGGCGGTACCGGAAACCCCAGCCCCGAGAGCCGCGCCAGGCTCCCGCCCTTGCCCCCGATGCGCCGGTCGGCGCCCCCCGGCTCGTTCAGCCAGACGATTGCGTCGGTCACGGCGATGGAGTCTATCGGCGGCGCCCTTCACGGCATAGCACAAGACGGCGACCGTGCCCCGGGACCCTCGTAAGATCGGGTCTCGTGGATGCCCTCCCCCAGCCCGACATGGTGAGCCTCGAAGGCGGCGTGCTGCTGATGGGGAGCGCTCGCGGCCGCCCCGATGAGCAGCCGGTCCACCGCGTCGAGATCGCGCCCTTCCGCGCCGCGCGTTCCCCCGTCACGAACGCCCAGTTCGCGCCCTTCCTCGAAACAGGACACGAGCCCCCGCGCTTCTGGGACGACGACCGCTTCAATGCTCCCGACCAGCCCGTCGTGGGGGTGAACTGGTTCGATGCCGTCGCCTACTGCGAGTGGCTCGCCTCGGAGACGCGCGTTCCCTACCGGCTGCCGTCCGAGGCCGAGCGCGAGTACGCCTCGCTCGGCGGGCTCGAAGCGGCCGACTGGCCCTGGCCCGGCGACCGCTGGCAGGGCCATCCCGTCGCGGACCGTATCGCCGCCAACGACCGCCCCCATCCCTCGCCCCCCGAGTGCGCGAACGGCTATGGCCTCCGCTGCATGGCCGAGAACGTCCATGAGTGGTGCCTCGACTGGTACCACGCCGACGGTTACGCCGAGCCGGGCGCGGGCGATCGCGAGCCCGCCGAGCGCGCGCGCAAGGTCAGCCGCGGCGGGAGCTGGCGACACTCGGTCAAGTTCACACGGCTGACCGCCCGCGCCAGCCTGGCGCCGGAGCGGCGCTACAACGACTTCGGGTTCAGGCTCTACGCCGACGCCTGAGCGTCCCTAGGCGTCCGCCGCTGCGAGGATCTGGGCCGTGTGCTCGACGAGGTGGTTCACGTTCATCTCGAAGATGCCCGCCACGTCCCCGAACATCTCGTGCTTCTTCTCAAGATCTTCGGGGGTGACGTACTTCAGCTTCGCGTCGCAGTTGCTCACGACGGCATCGAACTCGTCCACCGCCTCGATCGAGGAGGCGCAGTCGGGCTCCCACGCGTCGATGCCAGGATAGCCGCACGCCTCGCAGACCATCGTCGTGATGCGGGCCTCGATCTGGATGACGTGCTCCGCCACCTCCTGCGGGGTCCACTCACCTTCGCCGGGCGACCGCCGCCAGCCCATCTCGGCCGCCTCTATCGCCTCGCGAAACGTTGCGCGGGCGTCGGCCAGTGTTGCTCGCAGCTCGTCCGGTGTTGCCATGTGGATCCTCCCCCGGCGTCGGTTCTCCCCAGTGTGTACGCCGATCGCCCGCAACCGTCGAGAGCCCCGCCCTCGCGGTTCGAACGGCCACGTAGAATGCCGCGGATGGAGCTCAGAAGCCTCGGTCGCACCGGCGTGCAGGTCTCGAGCCTCTGCCTCGGCTGCATGATGTTCGGGCGCCGCACGGAGCCCGAGGAGTCGTACGCCATCATCGACCGCGCCCTCGACGCGGGCATCAACTTCCTCGATACCGCCAATGTCTACGCCCTTGGCCGCAGCGAAGAGATCACGGGCGAGGCGCTCAAGCGGAACGGACGCCGCCACCAGGTCGTCCTCGCGACCAAGGTCCACGGCGCCATGGACTCCGAGGATCCGAACGCGCGCGGGAACAGCCGCCGGCACATCATCGAGCAGTGCGAGGCCAGCCTCCGCCGTCTTCAGACCGACTACATCGACCTCTACCAGCTCCACCGTCCCCAGCCCGACATCCCCATCGACGAAACCCTGCGCGCCCTCGACGACCTCGTGCGCGCCGGCAAGGTTCGCTACATCGGCACCAGCACCTTCGCCTCCTGGGAGATCGTCGAGTCCCTCTGGGTGGCGAAGGAGCTCGGCCTCAATCGCGTCGTCTGCGAACAGCCGCCCTACAACCTCCTCGACCGACGCGCCGAGCGAGAGCTCCTGCCCATGACCCAGACCTTCGGCATCGGCGTTATCCCCTGGGGCCCCATCGGCGGTGGCTTGCTCGCGGGTCGTTACCGCCGCGGCGAGCCCCTGCCCGAGGACGGGCGATACGCCATGAACCCCCAGCAGCGCCGCCGCCTCACCGAAGAGGTGTTCGACGTCATCGAGGGCCTCGAGCCCATCGCCGCCGACAAGGGCTGCACGCTCTCCCAGTTCGCCCTCGCCTGGTGCGAGCAGCAGCCCGGCGTCACCAGCCCCATCATCGGTCCGCGCACGCTCGAACAGCTCGAGGACAACCTCGGCGCCGGCGACGTCGTCATCACGGACGAGGACCGCGAGCGCATCGACGCCGTCATCGCCCCGGGCCGCACCGTCTCGCCCTACTACGAGGCCGACTGGCGGCCCCACGACTACCGCATCCTGTAAGGAGAGCCACCGCACGTGACCACCGACGCCGCCACGCCCGCCGCCCTCGACGGCATCACCGTGCTCGACCTGACTGCTCACATCGCCGGCCCCTACTCGACCAAGCTCCTCGCCGACCTCGGGGCTCGCGTCATCAAGGTCGAGCGGCCCGGCGGCGATCCGGCCCGCACCTTCGGTCCCTGGCTCAACGACGAACCCGGCCAGGAGCGCGGCGGCACCCACCAGTTCCTCAACACGAACAAGGAGTCGATCGTCCTCGACCTCAAGTCCGATGGCGGCCGCGAGGTGCTCGAACGGCTCCTGCCGAGCGTCGACATCGCCGTGACCAGCTACCCGCCCGCCGTCGCCGAGCGCCTGAACCTGACGCCCGACGCCCTCCGCGAGGTCGCGGACGTGAACGTCGTCTCGCTGACCAATTTCGGCTGGGAAGGCCCCTACCGCGACTACGCCCTCTCCGAGACGGTGCTCTTCGCCATGGGCGGCGAGATGTTCTCGCACGGCGCGGTCGGCCGAGAGCCGCTCAAGATGGGTGGGACGGCCTCGCTCATCCAGTGCGGCGCCATGGCCGCCATCGGCGCGCTCGGCGCCGTCTGCACGACCGAGGTCCACGGCATCACCCAGCGCGTCGACGTCTCTCTCTTCGACGTCCAGCTCAACAGCGTCGACCGCCGCAGCTCGGCCATCATGGCCTACCGCTTCTCCGGCCGGATCAACGCCAAGCCCGAGGTGGCCGGCCCCTCCACCGGCGCGGGCGTTGTGGGCGTCTTCCCCTGCGCCGATGGCTACGTCGAGATGACTGCCTCCGCCGGACCGTACTGGCATCGCTTCGCCGAGATGATCGATCACCCCGAGTTCAAGGATCCGAAGTGGAACGACCCCGAGTGGATGAACTCGGACGCGGCTCGGGAGGAGATCGACGTCGCCCTCTACCCGTGGCTCACGGAGCGCACGCGGGCGGAAATCTGGGAGGCGGCGCGGAACGCCCACGCCATCCTCGCCCCCCTCTTCACCGCCGCCGACCTGTACGAGGACCCGGTTTTCCGCGAGCGCGGCCTCTGGACCGAGGTCGAGCACGAGACGCTGGGCTCATTCCCCATGCTCGGGCGGCCCTACATCCTCAGCGAGACGCCCTGGGCCATCCGCCGCGCCGCTCCCCGCGTGGGGGAGCACACGACCGCCATCCTCGAGGAAACCGGCTACGACGAGGACGCGATCGCCGAACTCCGCCGAACGGGAGCCGTCGCATGAGCGCCTACCTGCCGCTTGAAGGCGTCCGTGTCTGCGACTTCGCCTGCGTCTGGGCGGGTCAGACCGCCACCATGTACCTCGCCGACCTGGGAGCCGACTGCATCAAGGTGGAGAACCCGTACGTCTGGAACCCCGCCACCCGCGCCGCCGCCCCCGTCCTC